>CANLGQ010000007.1 GCA_947490265.1 Pseudomonadota bacterium
AACTCGTCACCGACGCGCTGCGCGCCGCGCTGCTCGAGGCGGCCGGATACCGCACGCGGGTCTTCGAGTTCGTGTCCACGGAGCACACGGCGAAAAACCTGATGATTGCCGCGACGCGCACCGATCGTCCGGGGCCGGCCGAGGTGCCCCGCGACCTCGCCCGCTTCTGGTCGATCCGCGAACAGCGACTAGCCAAAAACATGGCGTTCTCTCTGGAGTAACCTTGTTGTGGCTCGCCGCGCGCGTGGGGGTGGCTGGCGCGTGGCCGTGACCCTCGACCTCGACTGCGACGGCTCCTTCCGGCTCGAGGCCGACGGTCGAGATCTGGCGGTGCATGCCGGCGACCGGCTGGGCGCCTCGTACGGGTGGGGGCTGCACTCGAGGCGCTCGGCTGGCGGTTTCCGCACCCCTTCGCCAGCCACCGTCCGGCCGATCTCCGCGGGGTACGACGCGTGGCTCGTCCATACGCGGGCTAGGGCCTAGCGGCCGCCGGGCAGAAACGTCCATTGCCCGCCGTCGGCGAGGAGGTCGCGCTCGGACACCGCGGTTCCCGACAGCACCCCGGCGAGGTCGCGGAGCGCCACCTCCGACTGCCGGAACGTCGCGTGACGCGTGTAGCCCCGGTCGAGTGCGGAGGTGTCCACCACGTCGAGCGCGGGGGGAGGGGAGTCGAGCCCGGTGAGCCCGAGTCTGCTGTAACCACCGTGTAACGCTCCTGATGCGCCAAGTGCCCGATCTCGGCTGGAGACGTAGAGGGTGGTGCGCTCGGCGGCCGCGAGCAGGCTGTCGAGGTAGCGCTCCCGGAACTCCAGCGTGTCGATGTCGGCACTGGCCAGAATGACTTGGCCCAGCTGGCGGTTCGGCGGCTTGGTGCCGCCCCACATTTCGTCGATCGCGGCGGCCACCACGCGAGCCCCCATGCTGTGGGAGACGATGTGCACCTGCCCTTCGGGGACGGCGTCGATCAGCGGTCGCAGGAAAGACTCGAAGCGCACCACCGAGCGATACGCGGCGTTCTCGTCCGAGACATACCGGACGAGCCCTCCCGAGGGCCACGAGAACAGGACCGGAACGACCGGCGCGCCCGACGCCTCCAGGTCGAGCGCGAGTTGCGCCGCCTCGCGAGCGGCCCAGGTCCAGTTCGTGTTGTACCCGTGGACGACGACCAGGACCGGGAGGTCGCGCGCGGCCACGACCTGCAGGACCGAGTCGGCCCCCCAACGCTCGGGCTGATGGGGGAGGAGCACCTTGTCCTGCCCAGGAAGCCGGAAGGCCGACTCGAGCACCGAGACCCGCCCCCATGACAGACTCTCGGCGTCCTTATGGTCGAAGCCTGGTTTCGGCCCAGAGTGCCAAGTTCGGTTCGTGGCGAAGTAGACCGGCAACTCGCGCCCGTCGAGGTCGAGCGCGTGGGCCGGACCGGAGAGCGCGGCGAGGAGGACGATCATCGTCAGTAGTCCCTAACATTTCTGCGGGCGAACCGCCGGATGAGCCCGACCGAGGCCGCCGCGTCGCCGGGGTCGAGTTGCCAGACCTCGTCCGAGAATGGAGCAATACCCTGGGTCATCGCGGGCCCGAGCACCACCGAACAGACCCGCACGCCGCGCTCGGTCCGCATGGCGTTCACCCGGTCGACCACGTGCCCGTCGGCATGTCCGAGGCCGTCGGTGACGACCAGGATGTCCGCCGCCTTCAAGTCCCGCTCCTCGAGCAGCTCCATGGCCCGGAGAAGCGGGCCGTCGAAGTCGGTCCCGGCCTGAAAGCTCTGTGCCAGGAAGCCAAGCAGCGACTCCAGGCCACCGAGTCCGCGTCGCAGGCGGATCTCGGTCCGCTCGCCGAAGCCGCCGAACAGGATCAGGTGGACGACGCGGCCCTGGGGCATCACCTTCCGGCAGACCGCCAAAACGAGGGCTTTTGCAGCCATCTCTGGCGCCCCGGCCATCGACGACGAGGTGTCGATGCAGGCGATCACCGGGCCGCGCTTGTTGCCGCCACTCACCCCGTCCTGCCCCCGACCGGCCAGGGCCAGCGACACGAGCCGCCGCTCCAAAAAGCGCTCGTAAAAGAGGTCTTCGGTGTCCTCGTCGCCCAGCAGCGCCAACTCCGACGGCAGCGTGTTCGCCACGTCGCCTCCGAGGGTGACCCCCACGACCTCCTCGCTGCCGCCGGATGCGCTTCCCTTCCGTCTGGACGACTCCTCCAGGCGACCGAGGTGGTCGGCCAGCTTTTTCAGCTCTGGGAGGCGCTGCAGGAGCGTCGCGAGCTGCTCGACCTGGCCGAGCAGGGTCCGCTCCAGGCTCTGTGGCGTGCTCGACCAGCCCACTCCTGGGACGAGCTGTTCGAGGGTCCGAGCCAGTTTGTCCGACGCGATGGCGCCATCTGCAGCGGCCTGGGCCGCCTCCACCAGACCGGCCTCGTCCGGGTGCTGGACCGCCTTTTTTAGCGCATTGGCCAGGGCCTCCAGATCTTCGTCGCCGTCCGGGTCCGCCTCGCGGAGCTCCTGGAGCAGACCCTCCATCGGCGAATCGGTCGCCTCGCCCTGGTCTGACGCATCGCCGCTCTCGGCCTCGCTTTCGCCCGGGTCCCCGGACTCCTCGCTCTCCTCCGGCTCGGGTGGGGGCGGCTCTGGGTTCCGGAGGAACGGCCATAGCGCTTCGGTCGCCCGGGCGGCGGCTTCGACGGCGAGCAGGGGACGGTCCCGGCACAGGGTGCGGGCGTCGGCCAGCTCTCGCCGGGCGACCACCGTGACCACGCGCACGAGGGGCCCGATCTCCTCATCGGGACGACCGACCAGCCAGCGAGCGAGATCGCGGGCGAAGTGCGCGATTCGCGCCTGGTCCGCCGCCGTCTCACCGAGAGCGCGGATCCGAGCGTGGTGTTCGACCACATCCGTCGGCTGATCGGGGTTCACGGAGCGGGGAGCATTCCGGCCCGCGGCACCGGATCGTGGTTCAAGGCGCGGATAACCGATCCGAGGGCGGTCGCGGCCTGGCGCATCGCGTGGACCGGGACCGTTCTCAGGAGCGCGGCCTGCTCGAGGCTGCCTTCCACGCATTGAAGGAACTCGCTGGGCGTGGTCTCGAGGATCGGCAGCTCGGCGACGTTGGTCGCCGAAGGCAGGACGGTGGTTCGACCGACGGTCGGGAGATCTTCCCGCTCGCCCCCGAGCGTGAGGCCGACCGAGACGTCGGCTTCCCGAATCCGCAGCACACACACCGACGAAAAACCAAACTTGCGTTTCGACGACTCCGGAAGCGAACGGATCAGCCCCGCGACCGCGGCCACCGGGTTCTCCAAGGCCCCCTTGTACTTCTCGGCGACGGCCAAGATCCGAGCGAGATCGCGCGAAGCGGACAAGTGCTCGGACAGGACCTGCGTGGGGAAGGCCGACAGCCACGGATGGGCCAGCGCGCTCGCCTCCACGCGCTCCCGATCGGCAGCCAAGGCGTCGACCGCCCGCTGGTGGTGGGCGAGGAACCGGTTGAGGTTGTCGCGACGCACAAGCAGGCGGAGGGCGAGGTTGTTGTCCCCGATCTTCGGTGCAGTTGGGCGAAGCGAGCCGATGGGTGCGACCCGATCGAGCTCGAGCAGGAACCACTGCGCTCGAAGGTCGTGCGTGGGAACGGCACCGGTCAGGTGGCTGACGAGCGCCTCGCGCACCGCGGGCGCCTGGTCGGGGGTGTGACTCAGCACCGGCTCGAGCAGGAGCAGGTCGAGCGGCAGAACGGTGCGACGACCGGCCGTCACGGCGGCGACCTTGAGCAGGCCTACCGCTTGCCTCCACCGGCGGTCGGAGACCAGCCACTCGGACTCGGTGGCGCGGCGCCAGAGCGACACGAGCGCCTGCTCGACGCCGGGAGACAGGGTCACCTGCTGGGAGGCGAACCGGATCTCAGCCAGCTCGGTCGGGGTGAGTCGGTCCTCGACGGAGTGTTCCAGCCGGGCCGCTTTGCCGGTTGCAACGCGAAGGAAGGCTTGTGGCGCGCCGATCGGGGGCACGGCGAGGCGAACGAGGAATCGGTCGTAGAGTGCCTCGAGGCCCCCGTCCGGGTCGGGCAGCTCGTTCGATGCCCCGATCAGGCCGATGAGCGGCACTCCGTCGCGGTGCCGGCCGTGGTGGAACACCCGCTCGTTCACAATGGTGAGCAGGCTGTTGAGGATGGCGCTGTTGGCCTTGAAGATTTCGTCGAGGAAGGCGACGTGGGCCGTGGGGAGGAACCCTTCTGTTAACCGGCGATAATCCTCTGTTTTTAGCCCAGGTATGCTCACCGGGCCAAACAGCTCGTCGGGATGGGTGAACCGCGAGAGGAGGTACTCGAAGTATTGCGCTTCGACGAAGCAAGTGCAGAGCGCGCGGGCCAATGCGCTCTTCGCGGTTCCTGGCGGGCCAAGGAGCAGCACGTGGTGGCCCGCGAGCATGGAAAGGAGCGAAAACCGGACCTGGGGCCCGCGCTCCTCAAAGGCCTCGTCGAGGGCGGAGATCAGGCGACGGAGTCGGGCGGTGAGTTCCTCGGCCACCAGCGGGTGGGACGGCGGCGGCACCGCGACGGGTACCGCGAGAGACGGGTCGCCGGGTGGCATCGAGCGGGGGATGTGCCGCTTGTCGGTTTCGGCGGCCAGATCGCCGATCGCCTTCGCGTACCGGCGCGTCGCCTCAGCCCACTCGGCCGGTACGCCCTGGGTCGCACACCAAGCCGCAAAGCGGAAGGCGAGGTCGCGCGGATCCGTGAGCGGGTCGAGGACGATTCGCCCGTCGGGTGCCCAGTTGGCCATGTGCGACGCGGGCAGCCAATCGAGAAGGCCCTCGAAACGTGCGCGCTCGCCGCGCGCGTCCTTGGTGAGCAAGTCGGCGAACTCGCTGCGCCGCAGGCCGTTTCGAACGCCGTCGAACAACAGGTTCAGGGCGCGCATCGCTTGGGCGGGGACCTTGGGGAGGACCGGTCGCGCATCGATGGCCGTGACCCCTGGAAGATCGGGCCAGTCTGTAGGGGGCGGTGCGAGCATGGCATCATCCTGTCTCGAACGCGCGAGAGCTGCACGCTACCCTGGATCACCATCGCCCTCGCGGGGCCGCTCGAGGCGCCGGACCTCGGCGATCCTGGCCCGTGGATCACGGCATCCGAGCGGCTCCTCGACGGCCCGATGGGGTGCTGGGAGGTGGTGGGTCGGGCGAGTTGGGATCACGACTTCGGAGCGCTGGGGAGCACGCGCGGGGACATGGTCTTCGCTGGCCGACTGAGCGACGGAGTCTGGGGTGAGATCGCTCTCTTTCCGCTTGGGATGGTCGAGGCGGCGCGCGGAGACGGCGAGGCGGGACCCGAGGTGTATGGCCGGGATCAACGGTTCACCCCTCTCATCGGTCGCGTGCGCGGACTCGCCGTCTCGCTCGACGCGGAGGGAATGCTGGGCGTGCGGCGTTCCGCCGATCCCCGGGTCGAGCCGGTCAACACCGTCCGCGACGTCATCGACTCGCTCTCTCGCGGGGCCGAGACGGCGTGGGTGCGGTGGGAACCCGAATCGGCCGCGGTGGTGCTGGAGCGCGGCCGCACCGTCGGGAAGCGGAAGAGCCCGCTGTCCGCGCAGGTGGTGTTTTCTGGGGATCTGAGCCTGTCTCCGATCTCGTGGCACCTCCACCTCGAGCGGCCCTACCACCACGACCTGCTCGGGCTGGTTCGCGTGACCGCGCTGGAGGTGACGCTGGAGGCGAGCCCCGACGGAGCGCCGCGGTCCGAGCGGATGTCCACGTCTCTCAGCCTAGCCGGGGCGAAGTTCTCGGCTGCACAACGGCTGATCTACACGTCCTTCGTCCCTTGCGCTGGTCCCACCCACCCTTGAATCTGGAGAGAACTATGTTGCCCCTGGCCCTTTTCGTGTCGTTGGCTCTCGCGGGTGACCCTACCGCCCTGCGGGTGGAGGCTGAGGCGGTGACCCTCGCGCGGACCTCCGAGTACGCGGCCGGAGCGGCGAGCGCGGAGGACGTTTACCGCTGGTCGGTGCGCTGGCTCGACGCCGAGCGGCGAAGCCCGGCCGCGCTCGCGGCGCACTTGGCTCGGATGCTGGCCTTGGCCGAACTGGCAAGAACGCGCGTGCAAACCGGTGTCGCGCGCGCTGTCGAGGGCCACGAAGCGGCCTGGTACGTGGCGGAAGCGAGGATCTGGACCGCGGGCTGAGTCAGTTGTTCGCGCGGCGGAAGTCCTCTTCCAGCACGCCGGACTGAATGACCACTTCCTTTTTGGTCAGCCCGGTCTCGTGGTAAAACACGAACTCGACCTTGCGCTCTCGCACGCTCGACCCGGTCGCCAGCCGCTCCCCGATCGAGTGGACCACGATTCGGCTCTCCGGAACGCCCGATTTCCGAGCGAGAATGGCTGCCACGTTCTGGGCGCGTTCCAGGGCGAGCTTCTTGTTCATTTCGGCATCCCCGGTGGCATCTGCGAGCCCGAGCACGAGGACGGTCCAGTCGCTGTTCTTCAGGACAGAAGCCGCTTTGTCGATCGCCGCTTGCTCGTCATCCGTGACCTTTTCGCTGCCAGTTGCGAAGTTGACCGGGTCGATGATGGGGGCCAGCCCCTGCTTCGCACACGCCACCACAATCGCAAACAACGCCATGCCGAACCACTTCGCGCTCATTGAATCGCCTCCTGCTTGGACGGCGGATCCTGCCATCTTTGTCGCGAGAACGCCAGCGAACTTTTCGCGGACGCCGGGAGGCAACAATTTAGACTGACATGTCAGTCCAGTTGCGATAGCAGGGCTCACCCGGACGGGGGAGCCATGTCGACCGCCGCTTTTGTCCGCGCCGAGGGCGTGCTCGTCGATCGCCCTGCCGTTGCGTGCGCCGGCTGGCTGGCGGCCAACGCGCTTGCGCCGGCCGAGCGGGCCCTGCGCCTCGGGGGGGTCGCGCTGTCGGTACCGCTGTGGCTGTCGGGAGACGCTGCCGCCGGCACGCGGCTCGCCTGGTCGGCCCTGCGGGGGACCACGGTGGATCGACTGGAGGTGCTCGGTCTCGAGTACTGGGAAGCAAGGGTTCTTCCACGTCTTTCTAGGCTCGGCCTCGATCTCTGCGAGCGGGCGCGCGCCGCGGGCCACCGGCTCGTGGTGGTCACCGACCTTCCTGAGCCGGTGGGGCGCCACCTGGGGCAGCACCTGCGCGTCGATGCCCTGGTGTGCAACCACCTCGAGGCGCGGTCGAACCGGCTGACCGGCCGGCTCCTCGATCCGTTGGCGAGCGCGTTCGGGGGCGCGGCGCTCCGCGGGCTCGCCGAGCGGAATGGCTACGATCTCGGTTCGAGCGCGGCGTATGGCTCCGCGGCGGGCGATGCGGTGCTCCTCTCTGGGATCGGGCGGCCGTGTGTGGTCGCGCCTGACCGCGGGCTGCGCCGCCTGGCCCGCGACCTCGACTGGCCGGTGGTGGAGGCATGACCGAGTCGGCGCAGCGCGGGGGGACGGCGGCCAGCAACGGGGTCGAACCCGAGGGCCTGGTGGCGGGGGCTTTCCGCGGTCGAAAGATCGTCCTCACGGGGTTCACCGGCTTTCTGGGCAAGGTCTTCCTGGCCCTTCTCCTCGAGGAGGTCCCCGGTGTCGGGCAGGTCGTGCTGCTGATTCGGCGAAAGGGAAGGAAAGAGCCGTCAGTCCGGCGTTTTGAGCGAGCTGTGGACAGCTCGCCGGTGTTCCGGCAGCTTCGCCGCCAACACCCGACCGATCTCCCGGCTTGGCTCGGCCGGCGGGTCAGGGTGGTCGATGCGGATGTCGAAAAACCGGGTTGTGAGCTGAACCAAGATGCGATGGCGGTGCTCGCCGGCGCCGATCTCGTCGTCCACTGCGCCGGGCTGGTCGACTTCGAGCCGGATCCCCTCCGGGCCATCTCGGTGAACGTCGGGGGTGCGCAGCATGTCGCGGCGCTGGCGACCCGCCTCGGCGCGCGCCTGCTCCACGTCTCGACGGCCTATGTCGCCGGGATCGGCTCGCGGACCGTCCCGGAGTCGATCGAGGTCGGGCTCTCGCCCTCGGGAGTGCGTTTCACGCCGGCTGCCGAGCTCCGGGCGCTCCAGCTCGCGTGTCGCACGGCAGGCGACGACCTCGCCGCGCGAATCACGGCGGCGAATGCCCGAGCCGGGGCCCTCGGCTGGGCGAACATCTACACCTACACCAAGGGGCTCGCCGAGCACGCGATCGCCACGCGCGAGCAGGTGACGATCGTCCGACCCACGATCGTCGAGTGCGCACGGACCTTCCCGTTTCCGGGCTGGAACGAGGGGATCAACACCGCTGGCCCCCTGGCCTGGCTCATCACCACCGCGTTCCGGCGACTGCCGACCGCGCCCGATCACGCCTTCGACGTGATCCCGGTCGACGACGTGGCTCGGGGGATGCTCCTGATCGGTGCCGAGATCCTCGCCGGCCGCGGCGGGGGGGTGTTTCAGCTCGGATCCAGCGACCACAACCCGATGAGCTTCGGCCGCTGCGTGGAGCTCACCGGACTCGCGCACCGCAAGTGGTCGCGGAGGCACGAACGGGGCTGGCGTCCCTGGTTGCTCAGGCAGCTCGACCCGGTGGCCGCGCCGGAAGAGGCCGATGGCGGTCTGGGTCTAGGTGCCGGGCCGGAGTGGCTCGAGGCGGCCGGTGAGGCGCTCGCCTGGGCCGACCGACACCGGGAACGATGGGGGGCGCTCGGCGAGTGGCTGGGCCCGCGCCTCGATGGGGCGAGCCGCCGGGTGGCGGGTTGGGAGGACGACGTCGAACGAGTCACCCGGATGCTGAAGCTCTACCGCCCGTTCATCTTCGACAACGGCTACGTCTTTCGCACCGACCGGGTGAGGGCCCTGCCGTCCGACGCCAGTGTGCGGTGGGAGGTGGGGCAGCTCGACTGGTGCCACTACTGGGTGGATGTGGAGTACCCGGGTCTGCGGAAGTGGTGCATTCCCCTGCTTGAGCATCGCCGACCGCCGACCGAGCCGGTCCCCGCGTCGCCCTTTCGGCTGCCCGAGGGGGTGTCGGCGTGATCTTCTTGACCGGTGGGACCGGATTCCTCGGCAGCTACGCGTTGGCCCAGCTCGTGGAGCGCACCGACGCGTCCTTCGCGCTGTTGGTGCGGGCCCGCAGCACGGCGGAAGCGGAGGAACGACTCTGGCACCACAGTCAGCTGCATTGGACGGCTGAAGAGTTTTGGCGTTACAGGTCGAGAATACGCTTCGTGCACGGCGACCTGCACGCCGACCGGCTGGGGCTCGATGCCGAGCGTTGGTCGGAGCTCGCCGGTGAGGTGACCTCGATCTGTCACATCGCGGCATCCCTGAACCGCAAGTCCGAGAAGGCCTGTTTAAACACCAACCTTCGCGGCACGCTCGCGGTCGCCCTCCTGGGGCGTGCGGCCGCGGATCGCGGGCGGCTGGCTCGCTTCACGCACGTATCGACCGTGGCCGTGGCCGGGCAGCGATCCCACGAGGTGGTCGAGGAGGACGCGGCGATCGACTGGGAGCGGTCGGACTACGATCCATACGGGCGGACGAAGAAATTCGCCGAGCACATGGTCACGCAGATGCTTCCCGACGTCTCCCGCGTCTTTCTGCGGCCGTCGATCGTGATGGGCGACAGCCGATTCCCCCAGACCACCCAATTCGACATGGTCCGCTCGTTCTGTGAGCTGGCCCAGCTTCCGCTCGTGCCGCTCGATCCCGAGACGCGCTTGGACATCGTGAACGCCGACTGGGTCGGCGAGGCGATCGCCCGGCTCCACCTGGAGAAAAAACCAGCCTTTGAGCGCTATCACCTCGCCGCCGGGGAGAACGCCCCGCGCGCGCGGGACATCGCGGACGCGCTGCGGGGGACGTCACTCGGCCTCCGGTTCGCCCCTCGGCTGGCGCCCGGCTTTGGGGTGCTGGTTCGCGGCATGAACCGGTTGCCGCGTGGGAACGCGGCGCAGGCGATCGGGGCGTTGCTGAAGGTGTTCTGGCCCTACATCGTGTACGACACGGTGTTCGCCAACCATCGGGCGACGGAAGCGCTCGGGCGTCCGCCCGCCCCCTTCCCCGCGTACTGTGCCGGTCTATTCGAGTGGGCTACTTCCAGGCGTTACACCTACCCTCACATCCCTTTGGCCCGGCCATGACCTTGTTGTCTCGGTGGCGTGGGCGGGCGGAGTCGGCTCTCGACCACGTCCGACGCTTCGACTCAGATACGGCGTTACAAGGTGCGATGGCTGGATTCGTCGAGCTCGCGTCTACCCGGTATGCCCTCGATCCCGGCGCTCAGTGGCGCCCTGGCCAGGCGTTGCGCTTGTTGTTCGCCGGATACGCCGGTACCCGCAACACTGGAGCGGATGTTCGCGTCGAGGAGATGATCCGCCAAGTCCGGCACCTGCTCGGCGACGAGGCGGTCGATCTCTCCATTCTGACTATCGACCCTGCGCTCACGCGCGGGTACTTCCGCACCGTTCGGCAGATCGTGCTCCCGAAAGTGTTTCCGAAGTTCGTGTTCGACACCGTGCATCAGCAACACGGGGTCATCGCCTGTGAAGGCTCGATGTTCAAGTCCAAGTTCGCGAATGCGCTGGCGACGCTCATGGTCGGCGCGCTGGGGGTCGCCGGCGCGGAGAACAAAATCGCGGTCGGCTGGGGTGGCGAGGCCGGCAAAATGGATCCGGCGCTCGAGGCGCTGGTTCGCCGATACTGCCGGGATGCGTATGTGCTGGCCCGAAACCCCGAATCGGTGGCGGTCCTCGCGGGGCTCGGGATTCGCGCCGAGTCTGGGACCGATACCGCCTGGACGTTCGAGCCGGCTCCTCCAGCGGTGGGGCGCAGAATCCTCGAGGATCACGGCTGGAACGGTCGCGACCCGGTGCTCGCCGTGTGCCCGATCAACCCGTTCTGGTGGCCGGTGAAGCCCGACCTGATGAAGAGCGCCGCCCACGCGGCCACCGGCGCCTGGTCTGAGAGCCACTACGCCAGCCTCTACTTCCACCGGAGCGGGGAGGAGGTCGAAAGCGCCTGGCGCGCCTATCTGCAGGCTCTCGCCACGGCCGTGAGCCGGTTTCAGCAGACTCACCGGGTATTCCCAGTGATCGTCGGGATGGAGATGCTCGATCGCCCGGCGTGTGAGCGCCTTGCGGAAGCGCTCGGGGGCGCTCCGGTGCTCGTGAGCGACGCCTACGACATGTACTCCCTCGTCTCCGTGCTACGGCAGGCTTCGCTCCTGCTCTCCAGCCGGTACCACGCTATCGTGTGTACCATGCCCGCCGGGATCCCGTCCGTGGGGGTGACGATGGACGAGCGGATCCGAAACCTGATGGCCGATCGGGGCCAGGCTCCGTTCGCGCTGTCGGTCGACCAGCCCGATCTCGCCGACGTCGCCGGGGCCCGACTCGAGGAGGCGTGGCGCGACCGCGAGGCCCACGGCGTCGCCATCGAGCGGGCGGTGGCCCACAACCTAGTCCGGATGGGACGGATGGGCGCTTGGTTCGTCGAACACCTCCGCGACCGCCACCCGGAATTCCCGGTCCCCAGCCGCTTCGGGCTGCACGCCGACCCCCTGTCCCACCTCCCGCCGCCGTCGGCCGCCATCCAGGCCCTCCTCCTGCGGCAGTCCTCGGTGGCCGCGTGAGCCTGGCGTTCACCGGCGAAGCGCTGTCCTGGGCGCTCGAGCAAGGCGTGCTCGAGGTCAGCCTGCATCGGGCGCCGTGCAACGAGCTCGGGGTCGCGGCGCTGGCCGAGCTGGAGTTGCTGGTTCCGTGCCTCACTCACCCCGATGTGCGAGCGCTCCTCCTCTTCTCGCGGTTGGACAGCGGGTTTTCGGCGGGCGCCGACCTGCGGGCGCTGCACGCTGGACTCGGCGCCGAGGGGTGGGTGGACGGCGTGCGCGCGTTCCTCGACCGGATCCACGCGGTATTCGATGCGCTCGATCAGGCGGGGATCCCTACGTTCGCTGCCGTACATCGGGTCGTGTTCGGCGGCGGGCTGGAGCTGATGCTCACCTGCGATGTCGTCGTCGCCGACCCGAGCGCCCGGTTCTGCCTTCCGGAGCTTCGGCTTGGGATCATCCCGGGCTTTGGGGCGATCCCCCGCCTCACCCGCGACCTCGCCGGCCCGGTTGTCCGCGATCTGCTCCTCACCGGTCGCAGCCTGGGCGCCCGACGGGCTTACGAGGCCGGGCTGGTCGCCCACCTCGCGAGCCCCGGCAAGTCGCTCGACCTAGCTCGAAGTCTGGCCCGGCAGGCCGCGAAGTTCCCAGTGGCAGCGACGGCGGCCGCGAAGCTGCTCGCGAAACCGCTGCCCCGCGCGGCGCTGGATCGCGAGAAAGACTTGTTCTGCGCGCTGGTCGTTCGGCCCGAGGTCACGGCGGCGCTCGGTCGGTTCGTCGCCGACGCCTCCACGCGGCCGTACCTGCCGTGACCCGCCCCGAACTGCTCGTTCGCCTCCGTGCCCTCGCGGTCCACCGATTCGGTCCTCGGGCTGCCGGGCTCTCCGACGATCAGGATCTGTTCGACGTCCTCGGCATCGACAGCCTGGCGGCCCTCGACCTGCTGACCGACCTGGAGGTCGCGTTTTCCGTCGAGATCCCCGACTGGGAAGTCCAGGGCGCGACGACGCTCGCTGGCCTCGCCGACGTATTGGGAAGGAGGCTGTGAACGCGGATCCTCGGTCCTTTCCTTCCCTGGGTGCGCTGCTCGGGGACGCGCTCCTGACCTGGAAGTCAGAAGTCGCCCTGATCGAGGCGAATCGGTCGCGGGAGGACCACCGGCTGACGTACCTGGAGACGTGGGTGGCGGCCCATCGCTTCGCCGCCTACCTCGCGGAGCGGGGGGTCCGGCCAGGCAGTCGGGTGGCGATTCTGGCGGGCAACCAGTCCGGTTGGGTGATCTCGGCGATCGGCGCGATCTTCCTCGGCGCCGTGCTCGTTCCGCTGGACTACAAGCTCACACCGCCAGAGTGGCGGGCCTTGCTGGCTCACTCCTCGCCGGATGTGCTCGTGGCCGAACAGCACATCGCGCTCCAACTCGGTCCGTGCGGCGTCCCGGTGGTCGTGCCCCTCGACCCCGACGATCTGCCGCCCGTTGACACCCGGGTCGAGATCGCCTCTCGAGCACCCGAGGATCCCGCCGCGATCGTCTACTCCTCCGGTACCGGTGGACGCCCGAAGGGGTGCGTGCTGCCCAATCGGGCCTACCTCCATCAGCTCGCCGCCGTGCTGGCGCGCTACCCGATGGCGCCCGGTCAGCGATTCTTCAGCTTTTTACCAACGAACCATGCGATCGACTTCGTTGCCGGGTTCCTCGGACCGTTGGTGTGTGGGGCGACCGTGGTCCACCAGCGGGTGCTCCGCCCCGAGTTCCTGTTGGCGACGTTCCAGCGCTATCAGCCCTCTCACACCGCAGTGGTCCCGTCGCTGCTCGCTGCCTTCGAGCGCGCTGCCAGAGAGAAGCTCGACGCCGCTCCGCCGTGGGCGGCGTTCCTCGCCGACGCGATGAGCGGCAGTCCGCTTCGGCACCGCCACCCCCTTCGGGGTGCCTTCGGGGGAAAGCTCGAGGTGATGTTCTGCGGCGGGGCCTTTACCGATCGGCAGCGCGCCGCCTGGTTCGGCGAACGCGGGCTTCCGGTCGTGATCGGCTATGGGCTCACCGAGTGCTGCGCGGTGGCAGCGTTGAACGGCACGCGTCCGCTTCGCTCAGATTCGGTGGGGTCGGCTGTGGAGGGGGTCGAGATCGCGATCCACGCACCGGATGCCTCCGGGGTGGGGGAGGTCTGGATCCGGGGGCCGACGCTGATGCTCGGCTACCTCGACGAACCGGCGCTCACCGCGGAGGTGTTGAGCGGCGACGGCTGGCTTCGCACCGGAGATCTCGGCTGGATGGACGGGTCCTTCCACCTCCACTTGGTGGGGCGAAACAAGGACGTCATCGTGACCGAGGGGGGAAAGAACGTCTATCCGGAGGACGTCGAACAGGCCTTCGCGGCCCTGGACTGCGAGGAAGTGGCCGTTTTTTCCGAGAACTACCTCTGGCCTCGGCGCGGCCTCGTGGGCGAGCGGTTGGTGGTGGTCCTCCGCCCTCGGGGTGCGCTGCCGCTGGAGGCGCTGCAGCGCGTCAACCGCACGCTGAGCGACTACAAGCGCGTGTCCGGCGTTGTCGCGTGGGCCGAGGGGTTTCCCCGGACCGCGACGTTGAAGCTCAAGCGCGGCGAGCTCGCCTCCCGGGTCGCGGCCAGCGTGCGTCAGGACCAGGTCGTGCCGTTGTGAGCATGCCTCACACCCTTGCTATTGTCAATCCGGCCGCGGCGGGTGGCCGCGCCGCTCGCCGCGCCGCGCCCTACCTCCGCGCGCTGGGCGACGTGCGGATCGCCCACACCACTGAGCCCGGTCATGCCCGGGAGTTGGCGCGGGCCGCCGATGCCGCGGTCATCGTGGCGGTAGGCGGCGACGGCACGGTCCACGAGGTCCTCAACGGCCTGCAGCTGCGCTCGACGCCGGCCGTGCTCGGAATCCTTCCGGTAGGAACGGGGAACTCCTTTGTGCGCGACCTCGATCTCACCCTGGAGCGGTCGGTCGATGCGATCCGGTTGGGCCGGCGTCGTCGCGTCGACGCGATGCGGCTGTCGTGGGACGACGGTGCGTTGTGGTCGCTGAACCTGGTTTCGCTGGGCTTCACCGCAGCGGTGGGGTCGCTCGCCAATCGACGGTTCAAGGCCCTCGGGGCGGGCGGCTATGTCGCGTCGGTCGTGGTGGAGGTCTCTCGATTGCGGTCGGAGAGCGTAGCGTTTGGGCTCGATGGGGGCCCTATCGTGGCCCGACCGTCGCTCCTGCTGTCGTTCTCGAACAGCCGGTTTACTGGCGGGAGCATGGCCATCGCGCCGTGCGCCCGCATCGACGACGGGAAGCTCGATGTCATCCGGGTTGGATCGATGGGTCGGGCGCGCCTGCTCTCTGCTTTCCCACGGATCTTTGCGGGCACCCATCTGGAATTGCCCGAGGTAGACGCCACGACGGCGGCCCGAGTGGACTTCGCGCTCGACGGCCCGGTCGATGTGCTCGTCGATGGGGAGATCCTGCGGTGCCAGCCGCGCGCGTTGGAGGTCTTCCCGGGCGCGGTCGAGGTGGCAGCATGACCGACAAGACGTCGGTGTTCGATGCGTCCCGCAGCG
Organism: Pseudomonadota bacterium; assembly: GCA_947490265.1. Lineage (GTDB taxonomy): Bacteria > Myxococcota_A > UBA796 > UBA796 > CANLGQ01. The sequence goes on from CANLGQ010000007.1 coordinate 15,132, forward strand.
TCCTGCTGTGGACCCTCGGGGTGTGCTGGCTCGTTCCCGTGATGAGTCTCCTGATGGTGGCCACCCTGGTGGTGCCGACCGACCGCACGCCCTGGCTGGATCGGTTGTACTGCTGGGGTCAGGTGCGCCTCACCGGGTCGTCTTGGCGCGCGGTGGTCCATCCCGATGTGAGGCTGGATCGGCCGTACCTTTTTGTGCAGAACCACGTGAACCTGCTCGACCATGTGGCGATGTACAACGCCACACCGCACTTCAAACAGGGGGTCGAGCTCGCGTCGCATTTCGCCATCCCGTTCTATGGATGGATGATGCGCCGCCGCGGCACGATTCCGGTCGATCCTACGGATCGCCGGCAGACCCAGCTCCTCGCGCGCTTCCGGTCGGAGGTGGAGCTCGGTCACAGCATCCTGGCGTTTCCTGAGGGTACGCGGAGCCGCAGCGGGCGCGTGGGCAAGTTCCGGCGGGGGGTCTTCTACCTGGCTGTGGAGCTCGGGCTCCCGATCGTCCCGGTGACGGTCGTCGGGATGTACGAGGTTCTGCGCACCGGAAGCTGGGTGATGCGCCCCGGGCGGGTCCAGGTGTTTTGCGACGCGCCGATCGAGACGGCGGGGGTCGGGCGCGAGGAGGTCGCCGACCTCGCCGAACGAGTGCGCGGGGTGATCGCCTCCCGGGTCGACCAGCACTACGCCGAGGTCGGCAATGGATGACCCGGGAGACCGCCGGATGAAGCGCGCGAGTGAAGCGCGCGAGGCGCGCCGCGCACACATCTTGCGAGAAGCGACCTCGGTGTTTGCGGCGCGGGGCTACCACGGGACGAGCGTCACCGACCTGGTGGCTGCCGCCGGCGTGGCCCGTGGCACGTTCTACCTGTACTTCGAATCGAAGGACCAGATTTTCCTCGCGCTGCTCGACGGACTGTTGCTCCACCTCCGGGCGAGCGTCCGGGGTGTGGAGCGCGCTCCGGGCGCGGCGCCGGTGCTCGAGCAGCTCGAGTCGATTGCGGTGCGCATTCTCCAAACCTTGGTCGATAACCGGCCGTTGACCCGCATCATCTTTCGGGAGGCCGTTGCCCTCGACGCTGCCGTGGACCGACGCCTCGCGGGGTTCTATGGAGAACTCAGCGAGTGGGTCGCCAACGCGATCGGGGTGGGACAGGGACTCGGCATCCTCCGGCCGTCCGACCCGGCGCTTGCTGCGGCGTGTGTGCTGGGCTGCTTCCGGGGAGTCGTGCAGAGCCAGGTGGTCGAGGCCGACGGCCCGGTCGATGTGGAAGGCACGGCCCGCGCGGTTCTCGATCTGATGCTTCGGGGACTCGGCCGCTGATCAGCGTCCGGCAGGGTGGCGGCGAAACGGGGCGAGCACCTGGCCGGTCCACCTGCGCGGATAGGGAGTCTCGAGGCCGACCGACCGGGGAACCCGCCGGTCCTTGGGGAGGTACCAGGTGCCGAACACCCGGTCCCACACCGCGAGGTTGTTGCCGAAATTCGTCTGCGACTCCAAGAGGTCGGTAGAGTGGTGCCACCGATGGAGGTCGCAGGTCGCCAACCATCGGTTGAGCCAACCAAGCTTGAAGTCGGCGTTACAATGTTGTAACAGTCCATTCGTCCCGGTAAAGGCACCGTGCAGTGCGATGACCTCGGGGCCGGCCCCGAGGAGCACCAGCGGGAGGGCCTGCAGGCCATGGGTCAGCGCGACATACATCGGGTGGGTCCGAGCGGAGCTGAACGCGTGCAGCCGCTCTGAGCTGTGGTGCATGGCATGGAGGCGCCAGAGCGGTTCCCAGGCATGGCTCAAGCGGTGGAGGCCGTAGGCGAGGAGGTCGCACAGCAACACCGCGAGGGCGAGCTGAACCAACCAGGGCAGCTCGCGCGGCCACGGGCCGGAAGTGGGAAGGACGGTGAGCACCGCGACGACGACTCCGCGGGCCACGACTTCGGCGAGGACGCTGCCGAGCGTGGTGGAGAGGCTGGCGTGCAGCAGGTCGGTTCCCAGATCGGGCCACCAGCTCCTCCACGCGGAGACAAGGGGTATCAGCCGCTGAATTGCGAGGACGAACAGGCCCATGGTCCACACGCTCGCGACGGCCATCACCGGCGGGGAGTAGCCGAGCGCCATTCCGCCGCCCGCGAGCGCCACCCCGCCAGCCAAAAGAGCGGGATAACCGTAGCTTGCAAGCCAGCTTCGCATCGGCGGCCCCTTGTCTATTTGAACTAAGCACATCATACCGACCCGTGGGTCGGTTTTGCTAATAAAGTGATCCGAGAGGCCGCGGGCGGCGAATTCGTGAAGGTCGTTGACCGTTCGACACGCGACTCGCACGGGATGCCGGTTTCGGCGTGTCGGGCGCGAGATCACGTCGTGGGTGGTGCCCCTCGCAGTCCGTCCGCGCTCCGGCCCGGGCCGGACCGCGCTAGACTACGGACCATGTCGCGTCGGCGTCGCTTCATCGTGGTGTTGCTGGGGATCGCGTTCGGCCTCGCGCTCCTGGGCTTGTGGGGCGTGAGCCGGGCACCGGAGTCGCCCCCCTCGCGCGGCGCTCGGTCGCCGCACGCCGGGCGTTTGCTGTCCTCTCGCGGACCCCTGCGCGGGACCCCCTCCCTCGCGGCTCCGGTCGCTGGCCCGCTCGAGCCCGAGGTCGCTCCCGAGGCAGAGGAGCCACCGGCGGAGGCCATCGTTCGCGTGCAACTCGTCCATCCCGACGGCTCCCCCGAGCCCGATGCGCGCGTGCGTCCGGACTGTGAGGGGGCGCGCCTCGTGTCGCGGAGCGCCGCTGAGCTGGTGATTTCGGTACCCCCTGGCCGTTGCACGATCGAGGGGATCCGGTCGGATGGATTGCTCGTCGCGCGACCCGAGCCCGTCGAATTCACCGTGCAGGCGGGGGACGAGCTGGAAGTCGAGCTGGTGTTTCCCGCCGAGCGGACGGGCGGGATCGGGGTCGGGATCCAGGAGGTGGAGGACGGCGTGCTCGTGACCTACGTGCACCCCGGGTCCCCCGCGGAGCAGGCCGGACTCGTGGCCGGCGACGTCATCGTGGAGGTGGACGGCTTGTCCACCGCGGCCCTCGAGATCGAGGACTTCGTCGCGGTGATGACCGGGCCCGAAGACACCCCGATCGCCTTCGTCCTGGGGGGCGAGTCCGATACCGGCTACGTCGAGGAGGTGTTGGAGTTGGTCCGCGCCTACCTGCCCGACCCGCGGAGCTAGGGATTCGCGACGTCGGGTGATGCGAAGATCATCGGCTGGTAATCTGGATTCACGAGGCCGATCCCCGCGGACGCCGGGCACGCCCGCCAGCTCACCGGCACCCGCCCGTCCTCGGTCCCGGAGAGCCGCTCCATCGAGCGAACACCGCCGGCCGGGTCGGGGCCGCCCGCGAACGGCGGGCCGCCGTTGCCGGCGTGGTCGATCTCGTTCGCGTCGGGATCCTGAAGGATCAGCTCAAACGCCGTGTCTTTGATGTAGAGCCGCGACTGGCGGTTGTCGTTGAACGGGTTGAGAACGAGGTCGCCCGAGGCGTAGGCGGTGGTCTGATCCTGCGGTTGGCCGTCGACGTAGGGCTCGAGCGTGTGGTCGACGATCGTGAAATACCCATGCGGGGGAATGAACGAGCCCGGCGGGAACCCCACCACCACGTCGTCGGAGTTCACGATTTGCCAGAGATCCAGGTCGATGCGGCGGTCTGTTCGATTCTCGAGCTCGATGAACTCGTCGAAGCCGTCGAGGTCGACGTCGGTCACGCCGTACCACATGACCTCGTTGATCACGACATCGCCGGCCTGGAGCCCGGTCTCGTCGCCGATCCGGTCCCCGCCGAGCTGGCGCGCCTCCGACCACAGGTTGTCGAAGTACGCGTCGTAGAGCAGGGCGCCTCGCGGTCCCTTGAAGACGATCATGAACTCGTCGTTGCTCTGGGTGGCCGAAGCGGACCAGTTGAACGAGCCGGTGATGATCACGGGGTCGGCCCCTTGCGCGTCGATCACCATCGTCTTGGCGTGAAGCCGTCCCCCGCCCGCCTGGTAGTCGCCGGGCAGGGTGCTCGCGTCGTTCGGGTCCATTCGAACGGGGATCCCCGCTCCGAGCAGGCGGTAGACCTCGTGGTACTGGCCGTTGCTGTGGAGCTGGGACTGGTCGATCACCCCCGCGACGGTGTGCCGCCCGCCGAACGGTCCGCCGTCGTCCGCGAGGTCGGCCGCGGCGTTCAGTTCGTCGAATTCGGCCTGCTTCTCGATGAGCGCAGACCCGAGCTGATCCTTCGTGAACGCGAAGATGGTGAATCGGATCGACTCCTGGGCCGCTTCCACGAGCTCGAGGATCCGTCCCATCGCGTCTTCGTTCGGAGAGAACCAGACCTCGATCTCGGTGTCGTCGACCTGGTACACGCGGCCGTTGTCGAGCTCGACCTTGTTCGCCCCGAACACGCCGTCGAACATCTGTTGGTGCTCGGCTCGAAAGTCCGCGGCGATCGGCGGGGAGTCGATGACGAAGGAGTTGTTCGCGTTTTGCTGCAGGTCCGAGTCCGACCAGTTCGCTGTGCCGCCGAACACCAGCCGGTCGTCGAGGATCATGAACTTGTCGTGCATGATGTGCTGGCCGTTGCCCGCGACGAGCGGGATGTGCTCGTCTCGGAAGGCCGCGTAGCCGGTGTTGGAGAGGTGGCCCGCGTCGCCTACCATGCGGATCGCGACGCCCTCGTCGTCGGCGGCCACGAGGGCATCGATCAGCGGTTCGTGGGAGAAGCCCATGACGGCCATGTCGATGGTCGCCCCGGCCTGACCGATCAAGTCGGTCATCACGTCGACCGCGTCGGGCGACCACACGTTCTCGAGCCGAGAACCGGGGTCGTTGAAGAAGAAGTCGACCCGGCTGCCTTGGGTCGACGCGAGGTCGGCGGCGCTCGGGGGACCGCACGCGGCGAGCAGCAGCAGCAAGGGCCTCACAGGGCCTCCGCGAGATCGAGCTGCTGCTCGAAGAGCGAGAGGAGTGCCTGCTGACCGTCGCCATCGGGTTCGTCAGTGTCGAACAGGACGAACAGCGCCCCGTCGATGAGCTGATCGGTCTCGACCTCCGAGCCGAGCCAGGTGCGGGAGCTCGATACGAGGTCGTGGGTCAACACCATCGCCATCGACGTGTTCCGCTGGCCGAGCCGGGTTTGTTCGAAGTCGACGAGCACGACGGTGGGCAGGCGGTCGGTCGCGAGGACCTGGAACTTCTCGACGTCGGGGGTGGCGCCCTCCAGCTCGCGCGCCTGACTCGATGAGGCGACGCCGAACCGCGGACCGACGATCACCGTCATCGGAAAGCCGTTGGCCGCCTTGGCCTGAAGCGCGCGGGCGAGGCCGTCGTTCGAGAGGTCGTCGGTCAGGATCCGCACGCTCGCTCGCGCGCCGTAGACCGCGTCGATCACCCGCTTGACGAGGCGGTCCTGGGGACCAAACCACACCCCGAGGGTGGTGTCGTCGGTGGTGCCGTAGGCCCAGCGGGGCTCGACGATCGACTTCGCGGGGTTCGAGAACGCGGTGAGTGCGGTGGCGTCGGTTCCGCCAAACACCTGGTTGAATTCCAACAAGAGGTCTTCTACAAGCGTCTCGCCGCGTGCCTCGAACACCACCCGCGGGCCGGTGTCCGCGAGGGCCGCGGTGGTCGCGACGACCACCGTCTGCTGGTCGGCGATGGCGAAGGCGTGGCTCATCACCACCTGATCGCTCGTCCAGGCGACATCGAGGTTGATCGCGAAGTCGAAGTAGGTGAGCGACCCGTCGGCCAGCCGGACCGGAACCAGCGCTTCGGTGAGCGCCGCGATCCCCGGGTCGCCCGCGCGGTCGACATCCGTGACCACCTCGAGATCCACCCCACGATCCCAGGCGGCCAGCAGCGCGTCGGTGACCTCGAGGTTCTCGCCGCCGGGAAGGGCGACGGCCAGCTCGGTGGTCGCCGCGTCGATCGCCGCGATGAAGTGAGCGTCGGCGGCGGCCGGATCCGATTCGACGAAGGTCTGCAGGTCGCCGAACAAGGAGCCAGTGTCGGGGCGGGCGCAGGCGAGCAGGGCAAACGCGATCACTCGAGGCTCCCACTGGCGGTTGCGCCGGAGTAATCTGGTGAATTTGGGCGGCCAGGCGAGGCCAGGGTGCGGAGCCGGCAGGTGTCGGCGATCCGGTCGTTGTTGGGAACGTCGACGTCGGCGTCGGTGTAAAAGTGCCAAGCGTTGGGGCTCGTGCCCTCCCCGCCGAACATGAGCTCGACCCGTTCCATGCTGCGCGACTCGACGAGGTCGAAGCCGCCGGCGAACGGCGGGGCGTCGGTGCTCCCGGCCGGCTCAATCAGGCGATCGTCGGCATCGCGCAGGGTGACCTCGAAGGGGTCGCCGGCGGTGAACCTGAGGGCCGGCGCGACCCCGTCGGGTTCCGGGAAGCATCCGCTGGATTTGGTAGCGTAGAACCAGTGTTCTCCCACCGCGATCTCCCGGCCGTTGGCGGGGAGGACCGCTGTGGTGGTCACCGCCCCTTCGATGACCAGTTGCCAGCCCGCCACGTCGAGCGGGCGGTTGCCCTCGTTCCGGATCTCGACGAAGACATCCGTCGGATCCCAGGCTCCCGTGTCGGTCACGGAGCCGGACCAGCCGACCTCGCTGATCTTCACGCTGCCCCGTTCACCGGAGTTGGGTCCTTCCTGGTCGCTGTCGCGGAAGGTCACCCCTTGAACGGGCGCCTCCGGTGGACCACATGCGGCCGCGAGGAAGAGCAGGGCGCGCATCAGAACCGCACCCGCGCCCCGCCCGAGGCGGCCATCGCGTTCCTCGGATCGGACGATCCGAGCTGGTCGCCGGCGACGCGGTCGATCTCGATCTCGTAGAACGCGCCGGGCAGCAGGATGCCCCCGGTGGCGAGCAGGTCGAGCGACGGAGTGACCTCGGCCGAGATCGTGGCGTCGAGCTCCTGTCCGAGCGTCTTGCCGAGGCGGAACTCCGCGGCGAACTCGGAGCGGGAGTAGCCGTACGGCGGCTGGATCGTGTCGAGCGCCGATTCCGCGAGGTAGGTGACGCCGGTGTCCTGGGCGAGCCACCAGCCGATCCCGAAGCCGAGCGGGCCGGACAGCTCGACGTCGACCCCGGCGTGGAGCAGGCGGGTGCCCGACTTGCGATCGGGCTCGTGTGGCGTGTCGGCGATGCCCTCGGTGCCGACGTACGCGCTCGGGTGCCAGCCGAGGTACCGGTTCATCAGGAGGCCGCCGGCCTGGCGGCCCTTCATCGACACGTAGCCGTGGCTGTAGAGCAGGCCGTTCTCGGCATAGGCGGCACCGAGGCAGTCGAAGTAGGTCAGCTCGCCGTCGAAGCCGGAGGTATCGCCTGTGTCGTCCTCTTTCTGGCCCCGCAGGTTGACTCCCGCTCCCCAGGCGAAGCCGTAGGCGTCCGCGTCCTGCGCGGTGAGTTCCTTGCGGTCTGCGCCGGTCGAGAAGTCGAAGTGGGCGAAGGGTTTGACGATCCCGAACTCCCCTTGGGCGCGGATCCCGGCGTTGGCGACCCAGTCCTTGTCGGCGAAGTTGCCGAGCTCGCCGTCATAGCTGATGTCGGCGCCGGTCCCCTTCGCCCCGATCTTCGTGAAGAAAGCGTAGGCCGTGCCGTCGATGGGCAGGCTTGTTTCGTCCATCGCGACCACACCGCCGGTTCGCAACGTCGCCCGCGCGCCCCGCAGGTTGTAGATCGGATCGGAGGACTGCCCGACATAGGACAGGAAATCGGGTCCGGCGTCGTCGCCAGAGACCGCGACGAGGTTGGCCGGGATCAAGGTGATGTGGCCAAAGCCGGCGATCGGAAGGTCGCCGCGGACGTAGTCGAGCACGTCGGCGAGGGCATAGTCGGGGGCTCCGGCCAGGCCGCCGATCTCGAAGTACTGGCGGCCGACGGTGAGGCTCGGCCCCTCAGCGGTCGTGGAGGCCCGAACGGTGAGGTTGTTGAAGTACAGCCACCCGCCATAGGGCGTCACCGCGCCGATCTGGTCGCCTCCCCACAATCCGCGGAACGAGGCGGACACCGCGACCGACGTGTGGTCGTCGATCTGGTGCGCCACGTCGAGCGCAGCGCCGGTGAACGCGAGCTGGCCTCGGTCGTCGCTGTCGAGGATGGCCTGATCGCTCGACTCGTCGAGCTCGCGGAAGTCGAGGTTGCCGTACTCGTGCCATTGCGTCTCGATCACGCCGCCGACGGTCGTGGCCGCGCCCTCCTTCGGGGGCTCCGCGGTGCGGTATTCGAGGTCGGCGTCGACGCTTTGGGCAAAGACGGATGCGCTGAACAGTGAAACGATCACCCTGAGCTCCCGGTGGCGGGGTCGACGATCTCGACCTGGCCGATCTGCATGACGACGATAGCGAAGATGGAGTAGCTGTACAGCACCGGACCGGTGACGATGATCCGCGTTCCGACGGGGTAGTCAACCCCCCTGCGGTTCAACTCGACGTCGAGCGTGATGTCGTAGGTCGTGCCATTGTCGGCCAGAACCTGGAAGGCCCCGAAGGTGTCCTTCTCGGAGATCACGTCGCCCTCGACACGGCGGACCAGCGCGATGTCGGGCAGATCGAGCGGCCCGCTGGGAACCTGGTAGTAGATCGGCTCCGGACCTCGCTCGATCTCGATCACGTCGTGGGCGGTGACCATCGGGAGGTCATACACATTGGCGACCCCGCGGATCGACAGGCTGACGCGATCGCCGGCGTCGAAGTGGGCGACCTTGCTGTCGCCCAGCACGAAGATGCCGCCGCTCGCATCCTGGATGAAGTACGAGCCGTAGTACTTTTCGTCGTCGCCGTCGCAGCCCTCGGTCTTGAAGTAGAGCCGAGGGAAGACGGTGACGATCCCTTCGATCTGGGCGGGGAGCTCCGACGACGTGGCCCAGTCGGGACAGGTGGGGAGCGGCCCAGGAGCAAAGAGCGATTGGTAGGGCTCGGCGATGGGGAGGTCCCCGATCGCCGTCGAGCCCGTGACGGCGTAGGGCTCCTCGGTGAACGCGAGCGGTTCGATCACCTCGAGCGGATTCCCCGCGTCGAACCAATCCGACGGATCGTCGGGGAGTGGGTGGTCGAGCCCCGCGCACCCGGCGAGGCAGGTGGCGAGGATCCAGCGCACTTAGTAGGCCTTGATCCAGTCGTTGTTCAGGACGCTGTCGAACTGCAGCACGTCCATGAACTCGATGACGGGTGCCGAGACCCGGACGCAGGCCCCGTTCACGAGGCCATCCGACCCGTCGCGCACCAGCACGTCGGCACTCGCGCCATAGTCCACGTCGAAGCAGAGCGGCCCACCGCAATCCACGCCGTCGCTCGTCATCTTGCCCCAGAAGCGCACGACCTGGCTCATGTCGTTGTCGTAGACGAGGTCCTGGCCGCGCACGTCGCGAACGAACACGGCGTTGGCCGACGAGTCGATGGTGAAGTCGCTGAGGTCGGTGATCTCGGGCGTGCCGTAGTAGTTCTGGATCTCGAGCGCGGTGAAGCTCACCGCGTCGCCGACGGCCAACCCGGGCATGTCGATGCCGTAGACGAGGATGGCCCCGTCCGCGTCGGCCAGCCAGGCCTGGGTGGCGGGGTCGCCAAACTTTGCGGCCCCGACGATAGCGCCGGTGACCGCGATGTTCACCGCGGCGAAGTCGCCGGGCTTGGCGGGCGCGGCGGCGAGGACCGCGCCGATTCCGGCGGCGTTGGCGTAGGGAGTGCTCGTGCCGGTCGGGACGAGGTCGCCAAAATCGGTGGCCCAGCCTGCGGGCTCCTCGCATGGGGTTCCGACGTCGGTGTCGGTGTCGGTGTCGCTGTCGGTGTCGCCATCGGTGTCGGCGTCGGTGTCGGCGTCGGTATCCGCATCGGTGTCGGTGTCGCCGCCACTATCGGTGCTCGGCTCCGGGCGGCAGCCGAGGGTGAGCGTCAGTAGGGGAGCGGCGAGCAGCCAGGGGCGAAGCGACATCGAGACCTCCGGTTCGCCGGTCGGCGCCGGCGGGCCCGCCCGCTTATCCCGGGTCCGGGTTCGCCGCCCGCGCCTTGTCCAGTGTCGGGGCTCACTGCCGCCATCCCGTCTTGACACCGCCCCGCGCCCGTGGCTTAACGGACCTCCGGGCCCTTGACCCGCTGGCGGAGCATGCCGGAACGTCCCCCCCATTTGCCCCCAGGAACGCTGTTAGGCGACGATTTTACCGTCGAGGGCTTGGTCCGGCTTTCCGAAGGGCGGATGTTTTACCTCGCCCACGATTCGCGGCCGGAGCGCGAGACCCGGCGATGCTGGAGTTGCGATCACGCGGGCACCCCGCGGGCCGCGTCGGTGTGCGCGCGGTGTGGATCGGCGATGCGCGATCGGCGCTTCCTCGTTTCGGCGCATTGGAACACCGAGGTATTCGACGCCTTCGAGGCCTACCATCGCCTGCGGATCGAACACCCGGGCGTGATCGCGCCCTTGGTCGTGTTTCGGCAGCAGGGGGTGCTCTACTCGGTGGTCCCCTATGGCGGCGAAGGGTTGATGATCGACGAGGCGTCGCCGCTCTCGAACGAGCGGCTCCTCTACCTGGCTCAGCGGGTGCTCGGGGTGCTGGCCTGGATGCACCGCAGGGGGGTGCGCATACGCGCGATCAACCGGGCAAACCTGCTGGTCTCGCCGGATGGGTCGGTCCGATTCTTCGACCCGGAGGTCGATTCGGTCCGGACCGCTCCCGTCGCCGTGGCGGAGCAGGCCGACGTCTTGCGGAGCGCCGGCGAGATGCTCCGTCGCTACTGCAACATCGAGGCAGACGGGCTCGCCGAGATGCTGGGCGCCTTGGAGGCCGGACTGGCGCCGGCTCTCCCCGCCTTCGGTCGCCAGATCGAGACGGCCCACGACAATTGGGCACCGCTGACGTACTCACACTGGGACGCGGCGATGTCGGATGTCGGCCTCACACGCCAGCTGAACGAGGACAACTGGGGTTGGCTTCGACTGTCCGAACGCGCGCGGCTGTACGTGGTGGCGGACGGGATGGGCGGACATGATGGGGGCGAGGTCGCGTCCGCGCTGGCCGTCGAGACGATCTGCCGGGTCGCCCGCGAGCGAGAGTCCGTATCACCCGAAGGGGACGATGCGGTGGAAGCGATGCTCGACACCGCGTTTCAGACCGCCAACAACACGATCAAGGAGAACGCTGAGGCCAAGGGCACCGACATGGGCACCACCCTCGTGAGCTGCCTCATCATCGACAACCGGCTGGGCTTTCTGGCCAATGTCGGTGATTCCCGCGGCTATCTCCTGCGTGATAGCGCGCTCCATCAGGTCAGCCGCGACCACTCGCTCGTCCAGAAGATGGTGGAACGGGGTCGGCTCACTGCTGACGAGGCCCGGAATCACCCACACAGCAACATCCTGTTGCGCACCGTCGGGACGGAGCGCGACGTGGAGATCGACATCTTCCGAGTGGAGTTGGCGCCCGGCGACCGGCTCCTCATGTGCTCCGATGGCTTGTGGGGCGAGGTCGAGGACCGCGACATCGAGGCGATCCTCAACACCTACACCGACCCGCGGATCGCAGCGCGGGAACTCGTGCGCGCGGCCCACCACGGCGGGGGCAAGGACAACGTCACCCTGATGATCGTGACCATCCCCCACGCAGCCTGATTACTCGCGTCCCTCCAGGTATCCCATGGCTTCGAGGGCACTCTTCAGCTCGTCGTCGCTTCCTTCGACCTCAGTGGTGGTCGCGTCGGGCTGGGGAGCGTAGACAAGGCTCACGTTGAACACCCGGCTTTGTCGGTAGCGCGCGGTCAGGAGCGGCTGTCCGCGGGACCGATTCGCGTCGGGATTTAGCCGTTCCTCCCGGTTCTCCTCGCCGTATTCCACCTCGAAAACGAGCTGTGGGGTCACGGTCTCGACCGCCAGGCGGGGCAGCAGGTAGGCTTCGCGGGTGCCGTGAAATCCGCGCAGCCAGGTGAAAGTCACCGTCTGCGTGGGCGGATCCACGCTGGTGTCGAGCGGTCCGAGGTCGACCAGCACCTTCGAGCCCTTCAGCGGGTCGTCGCCGGTCCATGCGGCCGCCACGCCCCCGGGCACCTCGACGCGGACCCGAAAGTCGTCGCTCGCCAGGGTTCCGGTCGCCCGGCCTGGGGCCAGCCGGTAGCCCACCTCGACCCGGCGGCCGAGGGTGGTCCCCAGGCGCGCCGGCCAGTCGCCGACCGTCGCCATGGGATTCCCCTTCAGCAGGTTTTTCAGCTCGGTGGGGTCGTCCTGGAGGTTGTAGAGCGCGTCGCGCCCTTCGGTCGTCGTCCACTTCTCCCCGTTGTGGAGTACGCCCCAGCGTGGCGCGCCATACAGCGGGCGGCCGAAGGCCAGGTCCCGTTGCGCGAAAGACTGGGCCGCCCCGGGCTCGCGGCGCAGGAGCGGCACGAGCGAGCGCCCGTCGAGATCCGGCGCCGTGGCCCCGACGAGCTCGAGCACCGTCGGGGTGAGGTCGAGGAGGCTCACCGGGGCGGCGACCCGCCCGGGCTCGAAGCCGGGCGCTCGCACCACAAGGGGGATCCGGAGCAGCTCGTCGAAAAGGCTGTGCCCGTGCTCGAAGCCGCGGTGATCCCAGAACTCCTCGCCATGGTCTGCGAAGAACATCACGATGTCGGTGGGGTCGGTCTCGGCAATGACCGTGGCCGCTTCGTCGATCGCGTAACGGACGTTGTTGTCGTAACGCGCCTGGATCCAGGCCTGATCGTCCGCATCGAGCGACTTCTTGCGGATGTCGGCCAGCTCGAGGTGTTCGGGGAGTCCGAACGGGGCCTCGGCCGCGTAGGTGAAGCGGTAGGCGGTGGGCTCGTCGTAGGGAAGGTGGGGATCCATGAAGTGAACGCACAGGAGGCGATCCTGGCCGTCGTGCTCGGCCAGCCACTGGCGGGCTTGAGCGCTGACTTCGCTGCCGTCCGGCAGGTTGGTCACGTGCTGGTAGTCCCAACCGGCGTTCAAACCCATGTTGGGGGACAGGTAGACGTTGCCGGCGATCATGCCGGTGGCCCACCCGCGGGCGCGCAAAACCTCCTGCAACGGGGTGGCGCTCTCATACTCTTCGGGTTGGCGGCCGGAGAGGAGCGCGCGAGCGGAGGGGAGGGTCCACGGCGCGACCGTCCGAGCCTGCTCGAACACGACTGAATCCGCGGCGAACGAGGTGAGCGCCTTGCTGGTGTCGCGCTCGTAGCCGTAAAACGTCAGGTGGTCCGGGCGGAGGGTGTCGATGAAGACGAGCAGCACGGTGGTTGGGTCGGCCTTTCGCGACGAGAGGATGGGTTCCGCGAGAAAGACATAGTCGAAGTTCGCATTTTCCTTTGGAAGCGATCGCGCGCGCAGCCGGATGGCTTTCCCGGCCCAGGGCGACAGATCGAGGCGCTGTGGGGTGAAACGCCCGGGTTGAAGGTCGCCCTCCCACACCCGGCTCGTCGTCGGGCCTTCGACCACCTCGAGGATCAAGCGCGCGCCGTCGCTGGCCGGGCCGTCGCGCACCTCGGGGGGTACGATCCCGGGTGAGAAGTGCAGTTCGGCCGCGGGGGGCACGTCGATGTCCCACGCGAGCGTGCTCGGCGCGGGGAGCAGGAGGCCCATCCGGCTGTCCCACCCGACCTGAACGGTCGTCCGCGCGAACTGCGCCGCATCCGAAAGCCCCGATGTGGCGAAATTCAGCGTGCGCTCGCGCTCGGACGCCTTCTCCCAGCGCAGCGAAAACTCGCCAGGCTGGGGCGGGCCGCGATCCCCGGGCAGGGCGACGACCAGGGTCTCCCGGTCGTGGTTCCAATACGGGCGCTTGCGCGCCGCGGACCGGGCGTAATCCAGCGGCTGCCCGTCGCTGTCGAGCACAGCCATGCCCGCCTGGGCGACGTGAAAGAACAGCGCCCTGGGTCGCACGGGCAGGTCCGCCGCAAACCGGGACATCCCCTTGTGGGAGCCGAGCGCGCGCCACGGCCCATCGAGTGGGATCGCAGTGGCGGGTTCACGGCCTTCGGGCCGACTCGACTCCGGGATCTCGATCTCGGCAAAGGGCACGTCCACCGCCAGGGCGATGGACCGGGCCTCCTCACCAGAAACCGAGCGCGGACGTGCATCTCCGCCACACGCTGCGAGCCACACCCACCAGCCGAACACCCGAACCGCTCCGATCAGCGCTGGCGACGCGCGCCCCGCCGGATCACGAGGCCCGCCAGCGCCGAGAGGGCGATCGCGCTGCCGCCGGCGGCCGCGGTGTTGCAACCGTAGCCGGTGCCGCGGTGGTTGTTGGCCTCGAACGTCAGGCTCGAGGCGCCGGTTCCGGCAGGGCCGCCGATGTTCAGCACGACGGTGTAGGTGCCGTCGTCTGGGAACGTGATGTTCGGCTCCCAACCGTTGTACGTGAGATCGGCGAGCGGCTCGCCGCTGACGCCCTCACCCGCATAGACCTGCCACTCGATGTTGCTGTAGCAGCCGTACACCGAGACGTCGGTCTCGTTGAGCATGGCGTACTTCAGGCCATCGACGTGCTGGATCCGGAACTCGGGTGTCGGCTCGGCGCAGGCCCGGACGAAGCCGACCTTGCGGAACTGATTCGTCCACCCCTCCTCGCCGCAGGCATCCCGGTTGCCGTGCACCTCGACCTCGACCGTGTAGTTGCCGGAGGCCTCATAGACGTGCGAGGCGTTGGGGCCTTCGCTGGTCCCGCCGTCGCCCCAACCCCACGCGACCGAGTCGATCTCGTCGAGGTAGTCCGACACCACCGAGCACTTCAGCTCGAACGGGACGTTGCCCGTCGCGAGGTCTTCGCTGACCTCGTGGCTGCAGGTGAAGCTCGCGGAGGGGCCGTAAAGCGCAGTGATGCCTTCGATGTCGTCGCTGTTCAGGTCGTCGGACTTGATGTCGCAGTCGCCGCCCGCCCAGTACATCGTGGCGTCGAGCAGCGTCGGGTCGGGGCACGGATCCTCCTTCTGGCAGGAGTGATCCATCCCCCACCGATGCCCGACCTCGTGGGTGGCCACGCCGAGGAAGCTCGTTCGCCCGCTGCATCCGGGCCCCATGTCTTCCGGGGCGCCGAAGCTCACATCTTCGGCGAACACGATGTCGGAGTCGGTGGAGTGCCGGTAGACGTGCCCGTCGAAAACAAAGAGCTGATCCACCGCCAAGGTGTAGGTCACCGCGAGCGTTCCCGGCTCGAGGATGTCGTCGTCGTCGCGGGTCGTGATGTCGCCATCGGGGCCGGGATCGTTGAACGCGGTGCTGTTCATGAGATCGCCGTTGTTGTTGCCGCGATTCTCGTTTTCACCCATGTACAGGTTGGTGAGCGACGCGCATCCGGCGCTGTTGCCCCACTCGTCGTGCGCGGCTTTCATGGCGACCTGGCAGTAGTTCTCCGGGTCGGCGAGGGTGTTCACCACCGTCTCCTCGCAGTCGGCGCGGCCGGCGACGTAGAACTCCAGCGGGAAATCTTCTTGGGGAACCCAGACCTGGTAGGTGTGGCTCCAAGCCGAGGCGCTCCCCGGAAGGGCCAGCACGATCATCGAGACGAGGGCAGGGGTTCTCATCGGGGGATCCTCGTCTCGGGCAGGTTGATCTTGCGGAGTGTCTCGGTGTTGATGCCCTGGATCGGCACGCCGTCCCACCCGACGGAGACTCGGGCGGTCACCCGGGCGAGCACCTCGTCGAGGTAAGCGCGGTCCTCGACCGCCGGATGTGGGAGGAAGCGGCCGTCGTAGGGGATGCCGGTCGACTCGGACTGCTGCCAAGTGCGGGTGTACAGCCGGTCTTCGCCGGGCGCGCGCCGGATGTCGAGCTTTCCGAGGTGGGCTTGCACCGGCACCCACCGACCGCTCTCGTGAAGGTACAGGAACAGGAGGGTGTCCTCCTGGGCCGAGAACCAGGCCCGCCCCGGGACGTCGAACGTGACGCCGCTCTTCGTGCCGCCCAACTGATCGACGATCAGCTCCTCGGGCAGGCCATTCCCCTTATAGGTGTCGGTGATCGCGACCCGCGCCCGCGACCAGACCCGATCGTCTTTATCGAGCTCGGTCCAGGTCTCGAGGACGGTCGCGCGCACGATGGCCGTGGAGGCATCGGTCTGCTGCTCCAGGGTGTAGCCGGCAAAGGTGGTGGCCTCTGCGAGCGGGCTCCACGTGGCGAATCCCGTTCCGGCGGCGAGAATTGCGCCGGCGAGGAGGCGATGGACGATCCGGCTGGACATGGACGACTCCTGGGGGTGGGCACCCCGGCCGCACCATCCTAGCGCGCAACCCGCCCACCATCAATGACCCGCTCAGGAAGTGCTTCGTCCGGTCGCGTCGTAAACGTCGACCCGTTCCGGCGCCCAGCGCGACTTCTGAATGATCCCGCTTCCCTCGACCCGTCTGTCAATCTCGCTGCGGCTGGGGTGTGCCTTCAACGCGGTCTGTGTTAGCAGCGGCGCCTTCCGTGCCACCCAGTGCGGTTGACTTCGTTCGACGGGTCTTGTAGACCCAGCCTGTTCCGCACTCGGCACCCGGTTCGGGGCAGGCGGCCAAAAGCCGAGCTTTGAAGGTCGAAAGACCCAGAGGACAAAGCGACATGCTCCTCATCCGCTGCAATCCCCGCGCGATCCTCCGATGGTTCGCCACCGCAATCGCCCTGTGGATCGCCGTCCCCGCGTTCGCGCAGACCACAGGTGCGATCCGCATCACGGTCGTGGATCCAGACGATCTCCCGATCCCGGGCGCCGAGGTGACCCTCGGCAGCGACGCCGGCGTGATGGGCGGCGCTCAGGTGCGCTCCGCCGATGACAACGGCCAGGTCGTATTCTCGGCATTGCTCCCCGGGTACTACTCCGTCGACGCGACCAAGGCGGAGTTTCAAGGGGTTCGGGCGACCGGGATTCAGGTCAACATCGGCCGCGAGACGGCCCAGACGCTCGTGTTGCTCCCCGGCTCGGGCACCGTCGTCGAGGTCATCGTCAAGAAGGCGGTCGACGTCAACTCCACCTCGAAGGGTGAAGTCCTCACGCGCGAATTTCTCCAGCGCGTCCCGGCCGGTCGCAGCTACCAGCAGGCGGTCCAGACCGCAGCCGGTGTCACCGGCGGTGGAAACCCGAGCATGGCCGGTGGCGCGTACAACGAAAACACCTACATGCTCGACGGGGCGACGATCACCGACCCCGTGACCGGCACGTTCTCGGTCAACTTCAACTTCGACGCGATCGCCCAGATCGAGGTGCTCCTCGGCGGCTACATGCCGGAGTACGGAACGTCCGCGGGTGGCGTCCTCAACGTCGTCACCGAGTCCGGCGGCAACAACCTCGAGTTCAACCTCTCGGCCTACTACGAAAACGGACAGTGGTCGCCGAAGATCGACGAGCGCTACACCGCCGATGGCTTCCTGCTCGCGCCGACCGGGTTCGACCAGGAGTTCCAGGTCATCGGGATCTCCGGCTTGGTGAGCGGCCCCATCGTGCGCGATAAGGCCTGGCTCATCGTCAGCTACCTGGGTGAGCGCAGCTTGATCGGGTTCTCCGGCGTGGCTGTGCCCCGGGACTACGATGGCAACTACGTGTTGGCCAAGGCCACGGTCCAGCCGGTCGAAGAGCATCGCTTCACCGCGTTCATCCAGATGGACCCCACGGTGATCGACAACAATACCCAAAGCGTGTTCACGCGGCCCGAGGCCCAGGATCGCCAGGCTCAGGGCGGGTTCGTGTCCCAGGGGCGGTGGCAGTGGTTCCTCTCGCCGGACACCAGCCTGGACACGATGGTCGTCGTGCAGAAGACGTACATCGAAGTCGCCACGGTGCCGTGCACCCACGATCGCGACCTCGGCTATAGCCCCTGCGCGCCGGACGAGATCGAGAATTCGCAGGACTGGGAGTCGCCGGGTCACGTCGGCCTGAACGGTGCCTTCGACACTGTGAACTACGGCATCTACTACTTCGACGACCGCTACCGCTACCAGGCCTCGACCAAGCTGTCGGTCCTGTCGGTGAAGGATCCCTTCGAGGGTTCGCATGACTTCAAGTTCGGCGTCGAAGGCGTGCAGGTCGTGTGGGACCAGCTGCAAGGTTACAGCAGCAACTCGCTGTACTACGACATCAACCAGACGTTCTCCGACCCGAACTCCCTCGAGGGCTACTTCTGGTTCGAGATCACCGGTCCGATCACGTTCCGAACCACCGGGTCGCAGTTCAACGCCTTCGCCCAGGACTCGTACAAGCCGGTCAGCAACCTGACCATCAACTACGGGTCCCGCATCGACAACTTCGTGATGCGCAACGATCTCGGCGAGCCGGTGCTCGACGGCACCGTGTTCGGCCCGCGCATCTTCGCGGCGTGGGATCCATTCAAGGACCAGAAGACCAAGGTGGCGGCTGGTTACGGCCGGTTCAACGACACCGGAACCTTCGATGTCGCGAGCTTCACCTCGGCCGCCAGCTACGGCAGCAAGATGTTCCTCGGGGAGAACATCCTCGGCGCGGTGGATGGCTCCTTGAACACCGCGGACTACATGTATGACCTGGGTCCCCGCGAGAACACCAACATCTCGGCCGAGAATCTCCGCACGCCGCAGGTCGACGAGCTCCTGTTGTCCCTGGAGCGCGAGGTGATCTCGGACGTCGCGCTGTTCAGCAACGTGTCGACGAAGTTCACCCGGTACATGTACGAGTACGACACGACGAACATCATCTACGACAGCGATGGTTCGACGGTCATCGGCTCGCGCAACGACGACCCGAACGTCCCGATCTACCGCCTCCGCACCCCGCTCCTCGCCAAGCGCGACTACGTGCAGTGGGACCTCGGAATCCGAAAGGTCGAGTCGCGCCGCTGGTACAGCAACGTGACCTACACCTACACGCACTCCAGCGGCTCGAGCCAAGTCCGTACCTCGGGGTCGTTCCGCCGTGATCCCCAGACCCAGTACAACTACGGTCCGTTCCCGAGCACCGACCTCACCCACGTGGTCAAGGCCACCGGCTACTGGGACCTCCCGACCGATCCCTGGACCCAGTCCATCGGCTGGTTCTTCCAGTACGCCAGCGGGTATCCGATCGAGCGTCTGTATTACGCCGAGTACGAGGCGGGCGGCGACGGCGGGTTCTACAACCTGCGCATCCAGCCGCGCGGCACCTACACCCGGTACACCCCCTCGTGGTTCCTAAACCTGCAGTTCCAGCAGCAGGTCAACGTGCGCAAGGGCCGCCTGCAGTTCAGCCTCGAAATCGACAACATCACGAACAACCAGGCCCCCTCGTACTTCAACTCCAGCTCGCTGTACACGGAGAACCGTCTCTTCGCGAACGGCCGTCAACAGCCCCGTTCGTTCATCCTCGGCGCCGAATACAACTTCTGAGGCATAGCAATGTCGCGCTACACCCTGATTCCGGTCGTCGTCGCTACCTTGGCGGGTTGCCATTGGGACGAGGGCCTCGTCATCGAGAACATGGTCGGCACTGTGGTGCTGGCGCCAGAGGCGCTCACGCGGCCCTTCGTGAGCGAAGAGGGCGTGGAGTCCACGATCACCGATCCCCGGCTGATCGGGCCGGTGTACCTCGGCGTCTATTCGGGCGTTACCGCGGGGATTGAGCCCTATCTCTATCCGTATGTCGGTCCGCAGTTCGTCGAGGGGGTGTCGGGCGACACCTACCCGTACGGCGGCACGACGGTGGGCGACATTCGCTACGCATGCGTCGAGTTCCTCACTTGTAAGCTGACCTCCGGACGATTCGTCGACTTCGACGCCATCGTCGACTGGTTCGGGAACACGCTGCAGGATCCGGTGGTTGATCAGTTCGGAAACGAGATTGAAACCGGCGATTTTCTCCGCCAGGCCTGCTACGACCTGCTCGAGATCACGAGCGATGCCGAGGTTCGGATCACCGCGTATGAGGATCGCAACGGCGACGGGGCGGTGGACGAAGGCGACCTCGACTTCGTCGTCCGCGAGGATGGCAAGTGGGAGGCGGAGTTCACGCTCTGGCAGCAGGACTACTTCGACAACAGCGCCAAGGTCGAGGAGGACGACGGCTCGGAGGACGAGATCCACGGGTTCACGCTCTTCGGCTGGATGGACGCGCCGGCGGTGGGGTCGGGTGAACTATCGACCTGCAACGGCGAAGTCGCGGGGTTCAACGAGAACACCTACAACAATTACTTCTATGGCGGACGCCCCTACCTCGACGTGTTGAACGACCCAGGGTTCTACATCTCGACGGGGGACTGGGTGTCCGGCGAGCCCTACCAGTATGAGAGCGAGTGGGACACCCCCGAGCTCGAGCTCAATTTTGAGGTGACGGAATGAAGCCGCTGCTCTTCCCGGTGCTCCTCCTGGCCGCCGGTTGTGACTATGAGCCGACGTGGCTGTACCCGGTCGCCTCCGAGCAGGCGCCCGCGTTGTACGAGCTCTTCTCTGAAGACGGCGAACCGCTGGTGCCCGCCGACATCAACGACTCCACCGACGCGCAGAAGAACACGATCTACGCCGAGGTCGGGGCGTCGTTGAACGCCCAGAAGGGCGGCGTCACCTTCAACTTTGTCGGCACGGGCGGCGACGTCTGTGTGCTGGTCGACCCAGAGGGGGTCACCTGGACCGAAGCGGTGTCGCCGCGGCTCGACGACAACTCGAGGCCCTGGTCGTACCCAGACAACCTCTACGACGACGGCGACATCGACATCTACGGCGGGCTCTCGGTCTACTACACCGGGTCGTCGGACGAGATCGGTGACTTCAAGGTGTCGTACGAAGATCCGCTGGGGAACCCGGTGGAGGTCTCGCTCTCGGTGTGCGCTTCGACCTCGCTGTTCGAGACCGTCAACGCCCACGCCGGGCGGAGCACCGTAGAGTCGTGCACGCTTCCGCAGACCGACCTCGGCGTGGAGTACACGGTTGTTCTCGAGACGTGGTCGACCCCGCTCGACGACGATCGGCTGTCCTTCGGCCTGATCCTCGCCAATGGCGACTGTGGGACCCTCCAGTCGCGCTTGGGCTTCTCCGGCGATTATCACGCGCTCGAGTGCATGATCCCGGGCGAGGCGCTGATGCCCACGTCCCAGGGTCCTTGGTACGGGAAAGCGGCCATCAACGACCTGATCTGGGGCGCCCCGGTCGAGGGCGGCATGGGGTACGTGGACTACGAGCGCGAGTTCTGTGAAGACATCGCCACCAGCCGGATCGACCAGTTCTGCGGCGACGAGGCCGACGACGTGGCCGCCGACCTGTCCGTGTGCAGCTGGTTCCGCGGGGAGGAAGACGCGGTTCACTGCTTCTGCGGCGACCCGGCCTGGAGCCCAGAGCCAGGCGCGTTCTAGCGGATCGCGAGGGACGGGCTAGCGCTCCTCGGCCAGTCGCCGGGCGAGCGCCAGTGCGTCCTCGCGGGACGCCACCGTGCCCTCGAGCTGTGCCTCGTAGACGGCGCTGAGGATTCGGCCCATGCGCGGGCCGGGAGGCAGGCTCAGGGCCTGCAAGTCTCGGCCCAGGACGAACCGAGGGGGGGGCTCGGTGAGGATGCCGAGTGCGGCGGCCCGCTCCAGGCGGTCGGGACGGTCCGGTGCGAGGATCGCGCGAAGCGCGAGGGCCAATCCCGCCTCGCACCGCGCAGAGAGGTGGCGCAGATCGCGGTCGGTGTCCGCGGGGTCCCGCCAGTGGGCGACCACCGCATGGACGGCTTCGCGGACGGGATAGCCGCCGATCTTGTGGAGCCACAGCCGGTCGAGGGTCGCTTCGACCGCGGTGGGGGTCTGCTCGGCAAGCCAGCAGGCGAGCATCAGCGCCCACCTGCGGCCGTGCGGGGCGGTGGCGGCGCGCATCGGCACCAGCGCGGTGAGCGCGGCGTCGCGCTCGGGTCGATCGACGAGCTCGGGGAACACCCGGCGGAGGATGTCCGCGTCGCGCGCGACCTGGAGGCCGCGACCCGGATCGGTGGCGGACAGGAGCAGCTTCTCCCATTCCCCGGCGATCCGCTCGGCGGGCAGCTCCGCGAGCGGTGCGGTGCGGCAGAGGGCCAGAAGGGAAGGATCGACGTCGAACCCCAGCCGGGCGCTGAACTGGACGACCCTGAGGGCGCGGAGCGGATCTTCCAGAAAGGTGGTGGCGTCGACCGCAGCGAGACGCCGGGACGCGAGGTCGGCGAGGCCGTTGCAGGGGTCGACGATCTCCCCGGTGCGCAGGTCGGCGAAGATGGCGTTGACCGTGAGGTCGCGGCGCCTCGCGGCCTCGGTCACCGAGAGGAAGGGGTCGCCTT
>CANLGQ010000008.1 GCA_947490265.1 Pseudomonadota bacterium
GCTGCGTTCGGCGCGCCAGCCACACTTTCGGCCATCACGCCGGTGACTGCGGTGCTGGGAGATCCCGGGTCGCACCTCGATCACGTGGTTCGGGTCGAAGGCCGGGTCAGCAATGTGTGCGCGAAGGCCGGGTGCTGGCTCGTTCTGGCCGACGACCAGGGGCACCAGGTTCGGGTGACCATGAAAGACCACGCGTTCGCGGTGCCGAAGGACTGCAGCGGCCAGACCGCGGAGCTTGAAGGCCTGTTCAGCGAGAAGGCGACGGATCCCGAGCGGGTGGAGCACCTCAAGTCTGAGCAGGCGGGGACAGCGGTGCCCGAAGAGGGCACCGAGAAGCACTTCGAGATCGAGGCAACGGGCGTTCGCCTGAAGCAGGGCTGATCGGCGCGCCGTGCCGCCCGTCGCCACCGTCGCTCGGCGTGAGCTGCTGATCCTGTTCGGCCAGCCGGTGGCGTGGCTCGCCCTGGCCGGCTTCGTGTCGCTGATCGGCCTCCTCACGCTCTGGAAGGACGACGTCCTCGCGGGGGGCGTCGCCTCGATGCGGGGGCCGTTCTGGTGGATTGCGTCGTGCCTGCTGCTGCTCGCCCCGGCGATCGCGATGCGGTCGATCGCCGAGGAGCGCCGGTCGGGGAGCCTTCATCTTCTCGCCACGCTCCCGCTCACCGCGGTCGAGATCGTGGTCGGAAAGTGGGCCGCCGCCGTCGTCACGCTGGCGGTCGGGCTCGCCTGTACCGTCCCGCTCGCTGTCGCGCTGTTCGCGCTCGGCCCGGTGGATCCCGGGCCGGTGGTAGGCGGCTACGTCGGCTTGCTCGGGCTGGCCAGCGCGCTCGCCGCGGTGGGCGTGGCCGCCAGTGCGGCGACGGAGAGCCAGGTTCTCGCCTTTCTGATGGCGTTGGGGGTCAGCGCGGGGCCGGTGGTCGTAGGGGCGGCCCTTCCGCTCGTCGCCCCGGAGTGGGTCTCCACGGTGGCGGTCCTGACGTTTCAGTTCCATGTCGAGCACCTTGCCCGAGGGGTGGTCGATCTTCGCAGCATGGCGTTCTTTCTGGCCGTTTCGCTGGTGGGGCTCCGGGTGGCGGTGCTCCAGATCGAACACCGGCGGCTCGCCCGATGACCCGCGCCGGTCGGCTGGCTCACGCCTGGGCGCAGACCGCGCTGTGGGCGGCGCTGGCCGGGGTCGGGGTCGATCTCGCGGGGGTGGAGAACGCCGCCCTCGACCTCACCGAAGACCAGCGGTTCACGCTCTCGGCGGTGGCCGTGGAGACGGCGCGATCGCTGGAAAATCCAGTGATTGCACGTGTGTTTTTTACGAACGCCCTGGCCGCTCCGTACCACGAGCATCGCGCTGCGGTGCTCGACCTGCTCGAGGGCCTGCGCCGGGAGAGCGGCGGCCGGATCGAGGTGCGGGTCAGCGATCCGACCGCGGAGGCCGAGGCGGCAGACGAGGCCAGGACGCTGGGGATCGACCCCATCACCCGTCGGGACGGGCGGGAGATCCGCCAGATCTGGATGGGGGTCGCGTTCTTGTCCGGCGATCGGGTGGAGTCGGTGCCGGCGGTGACGTCGCTTCCGCTCGTCGAATACGACCTCGTCCGAGCGCTCCAACGGGTGGCTACCCCGGTAGATTCGAGGCCCACGATCGGGTGGCTCGTCGGGGACGGAGAGCCCGATCCGGGCACCTTCCCGGAGACGCACCCGCTCGCCCAGCTCGGTCGTTCGGTCGGCGCCCTCGGGCGGCTCGCCGTGTTCAACCCGGGAGAGGGCCCCTTTCCCGACCTCGATGCGCTGATCGTCGTGGCTCCCCAGACCCCGCTCCCGGCGATCCGCCAGCTTCACCTCGATCAGGCCCTGATGCGCGGGGTCCCGACGGCGCTCTTTCTCGCGGGATACCAGCCCGACTTTCGGGCTGGGCGCACCACGGAGATCCACCACGACCTGCAGCCCCTGCTCGCCCGGTATGGGGTCGCGATCGCGCCGCTCCTGGTGCTCGACCGCACCAACAACGAAAAGCTCCCGATTCCCATGGGCGGCAGCTGGGTTCAGGTGAACCACCCGCTCGCGGTCGTCGCGCTGGAGATGAACCGGGCCGCCCGTCCGATGCGCGCGGTGCGGCGGGTGGTTGCGCCCTTTGTGACTCCGGTTTCGGTGGGCGACCTCCCGCCTGGCGTGCGCGCCGAGGTGTGGGTGAGCACCGCGCCGTCGGCCGTGGGCACTCCCACCAACCGACCCATCGAGCCCGAGCGGGCCGCGGCCATAGCGAGAGACGAGGTCCCCGGTCCGTTTCCTCTCGTCGTCGCCCTGGAGGGCACCTTCCCCTCGGCGTGGACCGGCCGGCCGCTTCCGGTCCCGCTGGAGGGAGACCCGGTCGATCCCGCGTCCTTCGTCCCGACGAGCCGGCCCACCCGCCTCGTGGTGTTCGGGTCTGGCGACCTTGTCGCCAACGAGGGGGCGCTGGTGGAGGCGACCGTGGACTGGCTGCTCGACGATCCCCGCCTGCAGGCCACCCGGCGCCAGGCAGACGTCGACACCCGCCTCCCCGCTCCCACCCCTGGTCAGGCGTGGCGGTGGAAGCTTGGAATTGTCGGCTTTCCGGTGGCGGTGCTCCTCGCCGGTGCGGCCGTCGTGTCGCGGAGGCGTCGGTGAGCGCCGGGCGGACGACCGCCCTGCTCGGGATGGCCCTGGCCGCCGCCGTTGGGCTCGACGCCTGGCTCCGCTGGCCTCGTCCGGCACCGGTCGCCGACCGCCTCCCGGCGTTCGACCCCGCGCGGGTCGCCACGGTTCGGCTCGCCCGGGGGGATGACGCGTGGACCCTGACGCGATCGGGCGACGATTGGCACCTGCCGGGCTCCATCGACGCAGACGCCGAGCGGGTCGGGGTGCTCCTCGCCGGGCTGGCCCGGGGGGTTCCGCTCGACGCCCAGGTCGATCGCGGAAACTACGAGGACTATGGCCTGGCTGGGGCCGATCCGGTGCGGGTCGACCTCCTTGGGGCAGGGGAGCAGTCGATCGCGTCGCTGATCGTCGGCTTCGACGCGGGTGGCGGAGCGACCTGGGTGCGACGCCCGGCCGACGACGCGGTGTTTCGGGCCCAGATCGGCGGGCGTGGCCGCTACGATCGCCCGGTCGCCGCGTGGCGGGACCGGCTCGTGGTCGCAGTCGACGACCTTCAAGGCCTCCGCTTCGAGCGGGGCGACGGTTCGTTCGCGCTGCGGGTGGGAGAGCCATGGACCGTCGAAGGCGATCCGGGTTTCGAGGTCGATCCGGTGTTGATCCAGCAGGTCTCGCGCGTGCTCGGCCACCTGGTGGCCCTCGACGTGGCGACCGAGGGTGGGTTCGGCACCGCCGGGGATCCGATCGCCCGGGTGAGCCTCACCTCCCCGTCCGGAACCACCGCGCTGAGGGTCTGGCCCGGCGCGGTTGCGCTCGACGGGGCCGAGGTGGCGTTCCGGATAACGCCCGCTTTGAGCGCCCTGCTCGGGGGACCGCTCGAGACCTGGCGCGACCGCACGGTCTGGCGCCTGGATCCGGCGACCGTCACCGAGCTCCGGCTCGACGAGGTCGAGCGCGTGATCCTCGCGCGTCAGCCGGGGGGATGGGTCGTGACCGAGCCGGCCGGGGTCGCCGCCGACCCGGGGCGGAGCGCGACGGTGGTGGCGTTTCTGGCCAACCCGCGGGTCGACGGGTGGCTCGCGGTGACCTCTGCGGAGGCCGGTTTTCTCGAGGGCTCCCGAGTCGTCGTCGCCACCGGCGCGCAGCGGCGAACGATCGAGATCGGCGCCCCGGTCCCCGGTCGACCGGTGGGTCGGGAGGCGCGCTACGTGCGGGACCCGCGCCGCCCCGAGCGGATCGGAACCTGGAGTGCCGCTACCTGGGCTCAGGTTCGGGCTGGCTTTGGACGCTGACCGGAGAGTACGGTCTGCTTACACAGCAAGGTCCCGGGTCGTCGAACCCGACGCTTCGGCGATTCGATCCACGTGGTTTCGGCCGCATGGGACTTGAGGGTGGCGCCCGATCCGTGGTACACTGCTCCTGAGAAATAGGGGTGTTCGATGTCAATGGCGATGAACGTGGGCGTCGGGCTCGGGGTAATCGTCGGCTTTGGCGCTTTGGCGCTTGATCTTGGCTATACCAACTTCGCTCTCACCCAGACTCAGGCGGCGGCGGATGCGGCAGCCATCGCCGGGGCCATCTCGCTGCAGCTCGACGACAACGACGATGCCGCCATGGTCTCGGAAGCCCAGGCTTGGGGGCAGGATAACAACGCTGGAACGAGCGCAATCGTTGTGGACGCGGCCGATGTGCGCCGGGGGGATCTGGCCACCGGAGGCAACTGCATCGATTTCGTGGACAATGCGGGCGGGTTCGACGTCTACGCCCGGGCCTACACCAACGATACTCCGGCCTTTCTGTCGCGGATCTGGGGCAACGGCGACTCGAACACCGAAGCGTGCGCGGTCGCGCGGGTGCTCCCGCCGAGCGTGTGCACCATGATCGGTACTGGGGACGCCGGCGTGAACGGGAATTCGAACCTCCTGATCGGCTACGACTCGGAGATCGACCCCGATCCCGAGAACAGCCCGAACCCCGATGCGGCGGTGTGCTCGAACTCCGACATCACCCTGCACGGCGGGCCGACGATCGAGGGCTCGGTGCGGCCGGGCATCGGTGCGGAGATCGTTGGCGACACCGACAACGTGAGCGGTACCACCGAGCCGCTCGGCGAACGGCTCGATTACCCCGACCCCGACTTCGCCGCGATTGCAGCCGAATTTTCTGGTGTCAAGAAGGCGTGGTCGCCGGACCGTCCCTACAACATCGGCAAGAAGCAGTCGCTGGTGCTGAGCACCGGCGCCTACGAGCTCACCGGAGACCTGTCGATTACGGGTATGGGGACCATCACGCTCGCCGGCGACGGACCGGTGGTGCTTCTCACCAATGGATTCAACGTGACGCTCACCGGGGGCGGCGTTGTCTTGCCTGAAGATGCCGACACCCACGACTTCTCCATCTACGCCAAGGGCGACTCCGAGATCAAGATTGGGGGTACGTCTTCGTTCTACGGGTACATCTACGCCCCGAAAGGGCCGGTCACCCTGCTCGGGACCGCGGCCTTCTACGGTGCGGTGGTGTCCGATGGTCTGGATATCAAAGGGGGAGGAATCAACCCGATCTATATGGACGTCTCGCTGATGGACGACGAGGAGCCGGGCGGCATCCGATTGATCCGCTAGCGCCCCCTTGAGCGCCGCGGTTGCGGCGCTATAGTGTCGAGAGCGAACGCTTCTTGGAAGCCTCAGGAGCATGAGTCATGGGACGCAGACATCGCCGTGGAAGCAACGCCATCGAGTTCGCGCTCACCCTGCCGATTTTCGTGATCCTGTTTTCCGGAATGATCGACTTTAGTTGGTACTTTTTCAGCGGGTGGCGAGTAAGCGCGGCGGTTCGCGAGGGGCTCCGGGTGGGCTCGCTTACCCCGCTCGCCAACGCCCCGGAGGAGCAGGCGAACAAGGCGCTCTCCAACGCCGCGGGGGCCTACCAGATCACCTGGGCGAGCGGCTTTCCGGTCACTGCGGTTTTTGGTTCGGCCCCCGACTGCGGGATTCGGGTGGAGGCACAAGCCGACGTGAAGCCCTTGATCGGGCTCGTCCGCGTGGTGCCGACCGTCGTGGCTTACGAGGCGGTGATGCGACTCGAAGATCAGACCTGTAAGTTGTGAAAGGGGGAGAAGATGAGGGTCTATCCTCGGATGCGGCGTGGGACCTTTCGCCGGGGCGCTGAGGCGATTGAGTTCGCGCTCACGCTGCCGTGGCTCCTGCTCCTGATGAGCGCGATCATGGACTTCAGTTGGTTCTTTTTCACCACCTGGTGTCTGAGCGCATCGCTTCGCGAGGGAGCGCGCATCGGGAGCGTGACCACCGCAAACCGGGATCCGGCATCGATCGCGACGCGGGAGGCGACTGCCCGCGGCGCCGATTTTGGCCTGGTGTGGAGCTCGGCCCCGACGGCGGTGGTGGTGGGCGACGCGCCCCAGCGTCGTCTGGAGCTCTCGGCGCAGGTCGACGTGGCGAAGCTGATCGGGCTGGTGCCGCTGCCGCCGATCGCCTCGGAGACCGTGGTGATCCGCCTCGAGGATCAGGAGACGGCGCTCAGCGCGAACTGAGGGCGACGATCCGGTCGTAGTGGGCTGCGGCGACGGCATGCACCGAGAGCCGAGTTCCCTTGCGGGCCACCTCGAGCCCGAGGAGTTCGGGGTCGGACTTGAGCTGCTCCAAGGACACGGGTCGCGCGAAGCGGGCCTCAAACGCAAGTTCAACGCTCGACCAGCGCGGGTCCGCCAGCTTTGCGGTCGGGTCGAAAGTCGGGCTGGCCGGATCGAACTGGGTGGGATCGGGAAACGCGGCCCGGAGGACCCGGGCGAGGCCGACCACGCCGGGAGGATCGGCGTTGCTGTGGTAGAAAAGGACGGGATCGCCTACCGTCATGGCCCGCAGGGCGTTCCGCGCCTGGAAGTTGCGCACCCCCTCCCAGCCGGTGGTGCCATCGCGCGCGAGATCCGCGATCCCGTAGACCGCCGGCTCGGACTTCACCAGCCACCAGCTCCCCATCAGCGCCTCCCGGTGACCGGGTAGTATGCCGGATCGGGGACGTCCCGCCCGGTGAAGGTGCCCGGTGGCACCAACACATCGACCGCGGACTCGAACGAGGGGTCCCACGTGAGGCGGGTCGCGGCGAGGGACTCCTCCCAGTGGGCCATCGTGCGCGGGCCGGCGATCATCGCGGTCACCTGGGGGTTGGCGAGGACCCAGGCCTGGGCGAGGCGGGCGAGGGGTACCGCGCCGGACAGCTTGTCGGCGACGGCGATCGACGCCTCGCGCCATTCGGCGGCGAGAAACCGCGGGTTGTTGCGACCGAGCCGGGAGTCTCCGGGAGGCGGTTCACCCCAGCGGTACTTGCCGGTGAGCACCCCGCGGGCCAGCGGCGAGTAGGTGACGACGCCCAGGCCGGTTGCCGTCGCCATCGGGATGATCTCGATCTCGGCCTGCCGGTTCGTCAGGTTGTAAACCGGCTGAGTGGCTGACAGCGGCTGCCATCCGTGCCGCTCGGCCGTCGCGATCAGGCGAGCCGCCTCCCACGCCCGGTGGTTGGAACAGCCTACGTAGCGGATCTTGCCGGCGCGCCGGAGATCCTCGATCGCCCGCAGGGTCTCCTCGAGGGGCGTGCCGGGGTCGGGCAGGTGGAGGTAGTAGAGGTCGATCCAGTCGGTCTGCAGCCGCCGGAGCGAGGCTTCGCACGCGGAGATCAGGTGGCGAGCGGACAGGCCGCGGTCGTTGGCCCCGGCGCCCATCGGAGCGAAGGCCTTGGTGGCCAACACCACCTCCGATCGCCGGGGTCCCAGGATCCGCCCGATGAATTCCTCGGACCGACCCTTGCTGTACATGTCCGCGGTGTCCCAGAAGAACACCCCGGCGTCCAGCGCCGCGGCCCCGATCCGCGCCGCCAGGGCCTCGTCGGTCTCGGCGCCGAAGGTCATCGTGCCCAGGCACAGGCGCGAGACCTTCAGCCCGCTGCGACCGAGGGGCACAACCTGAACGCTCATTCCTGGTGGAGGCGTTGCAAGAGGTACCCGAGGTCCTGCTCGGTGATCGCCAGCATCCGCGCGGCGTCGGCAATGACCGCGGTCTCTCGTGGGTCGAGCGTGAAGTCTGCGGACTCCACCGCAAAGAGCAGGCTGAGGAGCTCGAGCTTCTCGCCGTGTGGGAGTGCAGTCGGGAGCACGCGCCTGGCCTCTTCGAAAGCCTGGCGAAACCCCTCGGTGAAGCCCCCAGCGGCATCCACAAACCCCGCTTGGCGCATGGCGAGCGGGGAGAAGAGCTCGCCGAACACCGACAGCTCCGCCACGTCCTCGACGCCGTCGGCGTCGACCAGGCGTTGCGCGGTCGCGGCGGCGAAAGCGAGCTTGAGCGAATCCAGGTCCATGGATCCTCCGAGAACCCCATATCTCCGATCGGCGCGCGTTACCCTTCCGCGGGGAGGGTCCATGGCCGACGAGCTCACCACCACGCTGACCCACGCCGTGAACGAGCGCTGGGAGCTGGCTGCCGCCGAGATTGCCAGCGCGCTGGCCAATCAGCTTGCGGTGGCCTTCGTGGGCTCGGCCTCGTCGGGCAAGGACTCGGCGATCCGGGCGCTGTTCGGTATCGACTTCGGGCAGATCGACCCTGTTCCCGGCTCGACCGACCGGATCCGAGTCGCCCCGGTGGACCCGGCCGGGAACGTGCTGGTGGTGAACGCACCGGGCTTCGGCGACGTTCGCGCCCACGTCGACGCGGCCGCCCGGTCGATCCTCGATCAGATCGATGTCGTCGTGTACCTGCTCAATTGCGACGGCGGCGCCACGATCGACGAACGCCGGGATCTCGACGGCATCCGGGCGCTGAACCGCCCGGTGTTGGTGTGCCTGAACAAGATCGACCTGATCCGCCCCCACCAGCGCGAGGCGTTTGTCGACGCCACCCTCGCGCAGCTGGGGGTTGCGAGGAAGGATGCGGTGGTCACCGCCTTCGACCCGATGCCCGCCCTCGCGCCGGAGCCGATCGGCGTCGAGAGCGTGATCCGCTGGATCCACCACCACCTCGACGCGAACGGCAAGTCGCTGCTGTTCGCGAAGGCGCTCCGAAACAAGGCTGCGGCGTGCGAGGCGTTGATCCTCGGCGCCGCGAAGCGGGCCGCCGTGGCGGGTGCGCTGCCGATCCCCGGCGCCGACATCACCGCGCTGACTGCGATCCAGGTGAAGCTGATCTCGGATGTCGCGACGATCTTCGAGCGGCGGATCGACCGCGACCTGGTCCTGTTTATCCTCGGGGAAGCGCTGGCCGGGACGTCGAAGGGGCTGGTGCGCTGGGGGCTCGAGGCCGCAAAAGCTGCGGGATACCTGCCCGGCGGGCAGGTCGTGACCCTGGCGACCTCGGCGTTGGGCGCGTCCATCGCCGCGGCGACTACCTACGGCGTCGGGCGGGCGACGGTCGCTTTCCTCTCCCGCGGCACCCCCATGAGCGGTCCCGAGCTGCGGGAGGTGTTCGATGCGGAGACCGAGCGCTTTCGCACGGTGGTTCGCGATCGACCCGACGTGATCGACGCGGGCTGACTCAGCTCACGAAGTAGCGCGGGGGCACGAACGACCACCCTCCGCCCGAGGTCCCGGTCGAGACCGCGCCGATCTCCTGTGCAGCCGCGACGATGTCCTCCGCGGTCAGGACCACGGCGTCTTCCAGCACCAGCGACTGGGCCACGCCCGGGACGTATTTCTGGCCGAGCGCCCGGGTGGGCAGGCCAGGGTTTTCCTGGACCAGCGTTCCCTGGATCTCGCGCTGAAAGCCTGCGAACACCCGGTTGTCACAGGCGACTAGCAGCCGACCGGTGCGGGCGACGGAGGCGCGCACCAGGTCGAGATCCGGGGGGACGATGGTGCGCAGGTCGACGACCTCGAGCGAGATCCCGGCGGCGGCGAGGGTCTCGGCGGCGCGCATCGCAGTCCAGACCGCGCGGCCCCAGGCCACCAGGGTGACATCGGTTCCCGGGCGGCGAATCACGCCCTTGCCGAAGGGCACCACGACGTCGGGCAAGTCGGGAACGTCGGCGCGCATCAAGCGCTTCTTCAGCTCGAGCACCTCCGCCGCGTCGGTCGGCTCTCCGGGGAAGGCCGGGCCGAGCGACTGCCGGTACATCCACTTGGGCTCGAGGCAGATCACCGGACCGTCGTAGTCACCCGCGGTCAGCAGCAGGCCGTGCGCGTCGAAGCTGGTCGACGGCATCACGATGACCAGGCCGGGGATCCCGGCAAAGTAGCCATCGAGCGACATCGAGTGGTACATCGCGCCGCCGCCGAACGGGTCGACCGGCATCCGGAGAAGCAGTTTCGATTTAGCGTTACCGAGGTTCGACCACCGGATCGTGCCCAGGTACACGAGCCAGTGGAACGCGTTGAGCGAGTAGTCGCCGAACTGGATCTCCGGCAGGGCCATCACCCCGTCGTGCAGCCCGAGACCGGTGGCGACGCCGAGAATCAGCGGTTCGTTGAGCGGACTATCGACGACCCGATCCGGATACCGGGCCTTCAGGCCAGCGGTGGCGGTCATCACGCCCCCGAGCCGGCCGACATCCTGTCCGGAAATGAACCCGTTGCGCCGGGAGATCAGCTTGTCGAGCGCACTCCGGATCGCCCCAGCATAGGTGATGTTGGTCTGGCCGGGGCCTGGCGCGGTTTCGGTCGCCGTGGGGAAAGGCGCCCAGATGTGCTCCAGCACGGTGGACGGGTCGGGCTGGGGTTCGCCCTTCACCTGCTCGAGCAGCGCCTTGATCGCCTCGTCTTCGGCGCTCATGATCCGGCCGAGATCGTGGTGGGCGAAGAAGTCGCGCCCCGAGCCCGGGGTGCGGGTCATCGGATCGCCCGCTTCGAGGGCCCCGATCTCCACCAAGCGAGCGCCGAACTGGATCAGCGGGTCGTCTTGGCCGAGATCGAAGGTGACATCGGCGGCGGAGCTGTGCCCGTTGAACCGGGGCAGGTTGCGGACATGGAGCAACACCGGCTTCTGCTCGTCCTTGGCGTAGGTCGCCGCGGCGAGGGTCGTCTCGTAGACGCTCCAGAAGTCGCGCCCGTCGCACTCGAAGTGCCGGACCCCAAACCCGTCGGCGTACGCGCGGAAGTCCTTGATCCCACGCCCCTCGTGCGGCTGGGTGCTGATCGCCACGCCGTTGTCGGTCACCATGACGATGACCGGAAGGCTCCACACGCTCGCCGCGTTCATCGCATCGTGCAGGTCGCCTTCGGCGGTCGTGCCATCGCCGACGATGCCCAGCGCGACCCCATCCGTCCTGCCGCGCAGCCGCCATCCGAGCGCGTACCCACAAGCCTTGCCCAGCTGCATGCCGACTGGGGACTGAACAGGTAGGATGCCCACTTCGGGCAGGTTCAGGTGGTACACCATCTGGCGACCGCCGCTCATCTCATCCGTGGCGCGGGAGAATTGCTGGCGGAGAAGCTTGAGGGTGAAGTCGTTCACCCCGTTCAGCTCGCACCACATTTGGCACAGGGCACCCGATCGATAGTGAGCGATGAAGCCGAAATTCTCGGGGGAAAGCACCCGCGACAGCGCCAGGGCGGTCGCCGTGCCGTGGATCTCCTCGCCGGGCCCCCAGATCGCGAACTTGACCTCGCCCCGCGTGACCAGGCGGACGATGTGCTCTTCCGTGGCGCGCGACCGCGCCGCGATCCGATACGCCATCCGGAGTTCTTCGGCGGAAATCGCCGGTTCCAGCCGCGGGAGGTCGAGCGAGCGGTTCTCGGCGAGGCTGGTCATGGGCTCCCCACGTTGGCGGGCCCCTTAACCCTTGCGCCGCCGCCGGACGAGCACCGCGGCCGCGATCCCGAGTCCGGCGATCGGAGCGCTCGGGGCGGCATCGCATCCGCATCCACTGCCGATGACCAGCACTTCGCCGGGCACGGCCTCCTCGGCGTCGGGGTCGGGTTCGGCGTCGGAGTCCGTATCCGAGTCCGCGTCCGAGTCCGCATCGGTGTCGGCGTCGGTGTCGGAGTCGGTGTCGCTGTCGGTGTCGGTGTCCGTCTCGGTGGGTTCGGGCGTGTCGTCGCAGAGGTCGCCGATCCCGTCGCCGTCGGTGTCGAGTTGGTCGGGGTTGGCCACCGCCTCGCAGTTGTCGACGTCGTCGGCCTGGCCGTCCGCGTCCTCATCCTCTGCCCAGATCCGCGCGTCGTCGAAGTCGGTGTCGCAGGTGTTGCCCACGCAGCCGCCATTGTTGTAGGCATAGAACCCAGCGCTTCCTCCGGGAAGCGGGTTCGGGTCGACCGTCTCGAGGCCGGGCATCCCATCGACCATCAGCGTCAGGAGGTGGCCCCCGCCCTTCGGATCGTCCGTCCGCGCGAAATCGAGGACATGAAGCCCAAAGGTGCCGAAGTAACCGGGGAAGTTTCGTCGGGCGAGCTCGGTCGGGACGCCCCCCTCGACCCGCACGAGGTAGAGCCGTTCCGTCCCGCCGGGGGTGCCGATCGGGCACACGTCGGAGCACCACGCCGCCAGGTAGAACGTGTCCCCGCTGCTGAGGGAGTGCACGAGGCCGATCGTGTCGTCCGCCGCGCTCTCCATCTCGGCGGTGATTCCACCCTCCGCCATGATGACGATTCCGGTATTCACGAGCCAATTGTCGGCGGCGTCACCCGTGCCGTACACGCCGCCGTAGCTCCCGTCGTCGGTCAACGGGTGGGCCTCGTTCATGCTGGCGAGCCCGGTCCAGTCATCGGCCCCATAGCCGGACTGCCAGCCGTTGCTGCCCGAGATCGTAACCGGGAAGGTGTCGGCGAGGAGGAGTTCGATCTCCGCCCCCGAGGCCAGGGCGGCGAGCAGCGCGATCGTCATCGAGGGACCCTCCGGAGCGGCGCGAAGCGTAGCGGATTGCGGTCGACTTGTCAGGCGATCGGTGGCGGTTACCATGGTGAGCCCCGGGGAGGCGCCATGTTTTCAGCTCAGCGGATCCAGGTCCTCGTGGAGACCGCCCTTCCCAACTGCGTCGCCGACGTCCGCGACGATGCCAACGATGGGGAGCACTTCTCCGCAGACGTGACCTCCTCGGCCTTCGTCGGGCTACCCCGCGTGCGCCAGCACCAGATGGTGTACGCGGCGCTCGGCGATCACATGAAGCGCGACATCCACGCGCTGGCGCTGAAGACCTACACCCCCGATGCGTGGAAGACGCGCTAGGAGCAGCCATGACCGTTCAAGCTCGCATCCAGAAACTCGTCGAGGACAACCGGGTGCTCCTGATGATGAAGGGCACCCCGGACTACCCCCAGTGCGGCTTCTCCATGCGGGCGGTGAGCATCCTGCGCTCGCTCGGCGTTCCGTTTCAGGCGGTGGATGTGCTCGCCGATCCCGAGATCCGGCAGGGGGTGAAGGAGTTCTCCAACTGGCCCACCATTCCCCAGCTCTTCATCGACAAGGAATTCGTCGGAGGGTCGGACATCATGATGGAGATGTACGAGTCGGGGGAGCTCGAGAAGCTGCTCGAAAAGAAGTAAGGGCGGCGCTGGACCCCCGATCGCCGTCACGCTACGATCGAGGTCCCTCCCGGTGGGTTTCCCGACCCACCCCCAGCCCCGGCACTCCCCATGGCCCTACCCGTCTCTCCCGCCCCTCGGAGCGAAGACATCGCCGTGCATGGTTGGCACGCCGTCACCGTTCGGGTGGCGTGGACCCTGCTCGGCCTCGGCGTCAAGGTCCGGCCGTTGGTGCTGCGCGACGCGCGCGAGCACGTGCTGCTTCACCTCGACAAGTCCGTGGTCTTGCCGGTTGCCGAAGATCTCGCTGCGCAACTGACGGAGGGCTACGTCGCGCGGGCCCGGGGGCGGTGGTCGTCGGACCCGTGGGGCCAGGACGCGGCGATGCCGCTTTCGCCGCGCTGGCGGCGGGCCGTGGAGCGGGCGCTCGATCCGGTCGGCGACCTCCTCTTTCGCAAGCACTACGGGGATGGGCGTCCGCTCGAGGTGCTGGAGAGTCGCCACGGGGTGGACCGCCTGGCGCTCGAGGGCGCGCGCAGCGGGCTGCGCGAGGTGATCCGCAGACAGGCAGGCCTCGACGGCGTGCCGCTCGCCGAGTGGCCGACCGAGCGGCTGGATCGGATGATCGCGCGCCTCGCCGCCTGGTCTCCGGGCCCGTGTCCGTCGGTATTCGAGTTGCTGGAGGGGGCCCACCGAGAACACGCCATGTCCTGCGCCCGCTGCGACCGGACGGTGCGGCTGGTGCGCGGGGAGGTTTTGACCCCGGAGGATCTCGTGGCGCCCTCGGTCGGGGCGCGCCCGGAAAAGGTCGCCTCTGCGCTGGTCCTTCAGTTTCACCCCGAGGGGCGACGGCATCGGGCGGCCTTGGCGCGCGAGCTCGGGGGCCCGGTCCTGACGCTCGGCGACGACCTCCTCGTGCTGCACGGGACCGAGGCCCAGGCGGCGGCTCGGACGTTGGTGCTCGCGGCCGAGCTGGGTGTCCCGAGCCGAGATCACATCCGGGGTGCGGTGGTCGAGGGGCCCGGTACGTGGTCGCGCCAAGGGCTGCTCGGTCCGCTGCTCGACCGCGGGGAGATCGAGGCCCGGCAGCGCGCGTGGGGCGTCATCGACGGCATCGGGGAGCTTCCAGGGTCGATCCCCGAGCCGCCGAGCGCACGCGGATGGTGGGTCGGGGTGGCGTCGTTGGTGGCGGTCGGTCTCGCGTTGCTGCGGTGGAGCACGCTTCCGGCCGAGGCAGCGGTCCACCGGGAGCTCGATGTCGCATTTGTTGAGGGTCGAAGTGGTATTTGGGCCGAGTTTGACGTCGATGACACCGCGGTGCTGACGATCGTGAGGCTGACCCCGGAGCGGACCCTCGAGGTGCTGTGCGCGGGGGAGAGCGCGGCCGACAAGGGCGGCTTCGCGACGGGTGACGGCCGGTTTCGGCTCCACGCGCCGGGGGCGGGCCTGCTGCTCGTTGCCACCGAACGCCCGCTGGTGGGCCTGAGGTCGCTGCTGGACCAGGCGGGGGGGAAGCCGGATCCGCTCGCCGCGCTGGCCGAGGGGATCGCCGCCGCGGCGCCCGGCGCCGATGTTCGCCTCGAACGGCGATGAGCTGGGCACGCTCCGCGGGGGGTCGGACCCTGATTGACGTGCTGGTTACGCCGAACGCCGGTCGGGTGACCCTGAGCGATACCGAACAGGGGCTCAAGCTCCGGGTCGATGCCCCGCCGGTCGATGGCGAGGCGAACGCTCGGGTGATCGAATTTTTTGCTAGGAAAGTCCTACGTATTCCGCGTGCGGAGGTCGTGGTGGTGTCGGGCGATCGGGCCCGCCGGAAGACCCTGGCGGTCGGGCTGGAGGCCCCGGTCGTCGACGGGTGCATCCAAGCGTGGTTTGACGCCGAGACCCGGACGTCCTAAGCCAATTCGAGAGGCACCTGTTGCGCTGCGACCTGCACATGCACTCGAACTTCTCCGACGGTCGCTACGCGCCCGATCAGGTGCTGGCTCACGCCGCGCGCGGCGGTCTCGAGGTGGTGGCGCTCACCGACCACGACGTGGTCGGGGCCGTCCCCCCTGGGAACCACGAGGTCCTCGGCCGGACGGTGCGGGTGATCGCGGCCGTGGAGGTCTCGGCCTCGCTCCGAGGAACCGAGCAGCACCTGCTGGTCTACTTCCCGGGGGTGATCCCCGATGGGTTTCGAGCCTTCTGCCAGGCGCAGTGCCGTGCGCGGGTGGGGCGATGGACGGCCGCCGCGGAAGCGCTCGGGCTGGCGATCCCGGCCCCAGCCCCCGAGGCGCTGGCCGGCGACCGGGCGCTCACCCGGTTCCATCTCGCCCAGGTGTTGGTCGCGGCGGGTCGGTGTGCGAGCGTACACGAGGCGTTCGCCCGACTCATCGGGGACGAGCACGGCACGGTGGCGTGTACCTTTCCGGACATGGAGGCGGCGATCGCGGTCGCGCGCCAGGCAGGCGGGATCCCGG
The DNA here is from genome assembly GCA_947490265.1 of Pseudomonadota bacterium. Taxonomy (GTDB): domain Bacteria; phylum Myxococcota_A; class UBA796; order UBA796; genus CANLGQ01. The sequence continues at coordinate 15,529 of CANLGQ010000008.1, forward strand.
TGTGGGCGCACCCGCAGCGCGTTCCGCTCGACCGGCACCTCGGCGAACTGGTCGACGCGGGCCTGCGCGGGATCGAGGGGCTCCGCCCAGGCCAGAACGCCGCGGAGCGCAAGTTTTGCCGGAAACAGGCGCGTAAACACGATCTCCTGGTCACGGGCGGCTCGGACTGGCATGGCTGGTCGGACGCGGTCCAGCTCGGCCTCTTCGTCGTCGATCATCGAGAGATCGAGCCATTTCTGACGGCGCTGGCCTGAACGCTCCCCTCGGCGTGCTCGGCGGCGGGCCCCTCGCGGCGGCGCTGGTCCGTCACGTCGCGGGTCCCGTCGTCTGGCTGGGGCGCACCCTGCCTGCGCCGGGTCCTTGGCTGTCCAGGCGGATCGATCCCGGGTCGGGTGAAGGCGTCCGGAACGCCCTGCGCGGGCTCCGTGGCCTGATCGCGGTGCTCGAGCCCGGCGATGCCGTGCACGGACTGGTGGTGGTCGCCCGCGCCGAGGCCGGCTTGCCGGTGGCGCTCGTGGGGCCATGTGGGGGGCCCTGGCCCGAGGGGGTCGAGGGCAGCGGTTGGGCCCGGCTGGCGGTCGGTCTGGCCTGGGGGCCGGGCGAGCCGCTGTTCGACCGGTGGTCGGCGGGCTGGGGTCCGGTGCGGGTAGGGGATCCCGGGCCGGTGCCGGTGGCGCCGATGCGCGCGGTGATCGAGGCGTCGGTGGCTTTGCTCAGCCATCCGGGCGCCCACTGGCGCTGGGGAGGGGAGGTGACGACCTTTCCCAGGCTTGCAGGGTCGATTCTTGGCGAACACCTCGTGCGGCGCGCTTGGCTCCCGGGGCGTTGGGCGGGTTCAACCCCGGAGCTTGCCCGGTTGCGTAGTTGGGTCGGTCGTCCCGGTGGTCTTCGCGAAACGCCGGGGTGGGACCCGGAGCCGGTTGCGAGCATGCCTCCGGTCGAGTAGGCTTCGCCACCCAGGAGGCTCCATGGCCGACGTGAACGACTTCTTTGCCAACTACCTTCCGAACAAGCTGGCGAACAACCCCAGCATTGCCAAAGACATCAACGCGATCTACGTGTTCGACATCGACGGCGCGGGCGTGTGGACGGTTGACCTGACGAAGTCGGAGATCAGCGCCACCCGCCACGAGACGCCCGGCTGCGTGGTGAGCGCCGCTCAGGTCGATTTCGAGAGCATGCTCGACAACCCGTCGAGTGCGATGATCCTGTTCACCTTGGGCAAGCTCAAGGTCACGAACGTCGGCCTGGCGCTCTCGCTGCAGAAGCTCCTGGGCTAGAGACCTCGCGCCGCCGGTCGGGCGCCGCCCGGCCGCCCGCGCGCAGGGCCGGCTAGAGGAACCGCCTCCGAACCAGGGTGATCCCGGCGAACGCCATCGCCGCGCCCGGGACGAACAGGATGCTGACCAAGCACGAGACGGCTTGTCCGAGGCCGGTAATGGTCAGCTTGTCGCCTTCCTCGGGCCGTTCGCCGATCTGAGCGGTTTCGCCAACGAGCCAGGCGAGCGTGTTCAGCCCCAGGTCGCGGTTGTTCCCGAGCGCCATGGCGGCGTTGCCGAGCAAGTCGGTGTCGCCGAACACCACCACCCGACCTCCGCCCTTCGGGGCGTAATCCGCCGGAACGGCGCGACCCGGGTTGGCCGTGACATCGAGCGGGTCGCCGCCGTCGGCTGGGGCGGGAGCCGCCACGTGCAGGACGGTGGGATCGCTCACCTCGACCACCACGGCCAACGGGATGCGGCCGATCTGCTCCAAGCCCGGATCCGGCTGCACGTCCCCGGCGTCGGGGTTCAACTCGCCCCACGCCTGGTCGCTGGTGCGCAACAGAGCGATCGGGGTGAGCCCAGCAGAGGGCGGCTCGATCGGCGTGACGCTGCGGGCGCCCGGGAGCACGACGGCTGCGGCCAGACTCTTGGTGATCTCGTGGGAACCGAAACTATCGCCGGAGAGCACTACCACCGAGGGGTCGGAGACGCCCATGAACGAGCTTCGGGGGTCGGCATCGACCACGAGGTCGGGGCCGAGGCTCAGCCCATATCGCTCGAGGTCTGCGGAGAAATCGGGAACAGTGAACGGCTCCAGGAGGAAAAGCGCCCGACCCCCTTCGGCGACGTAGGCTGCGATCGCCTCGCGCTCGTAGGGGAACGGGTCCACCGTCGGCCGGACCATCATCAGGACCTCGCAGCCCCGGTCCACGCCCTCCTGTGCGATCAGCGACTTGGTGACTTTGTAATTCGCTGCCTCGAGCTGGACGACGAAGGCGCCGAGGCCGGTCTGTTCGAATTCGTCGTCGGGTTCGGGCTCGCCATGCCCGAGCGACCAGCACACGCGGTGCTCGGCGTCGGACAGGAGCAGCACCAGCGCGTCGGTGAGGACGCCCTCCTTCACCTCGGTGACCCGGCGGACGGTCTCGCCGCGTTCGAGGATGATCGTCCCCACGTCGCTCGTGACGTCGTACTTCTGGGCTTGGCGCGGGCTCTGTAGCGGGTCGATGTACTCGACGGTGAGGTTCGGGGCGGCCTCCTGGTACAACCGCATCAGGTTGGTGAAGTCGTGTTCCGCCTCCGATTGGCTGCGAAAGAAGCCAAGGATACGCACGTCACTGCCGATCGGGGCGAGAACCGCCCGGGTGTGGTCGGAGAGCGAGTACAGGCGCTTCTTCGAAAGGTCCCACGTGTGGTCGTGTCGGCGCGCGAGGCTGTAGCCACCGACCGCGACGCCCCCTGCCAAGGTCACGAGGAGCCAAGCCCCGCTTCCGTAGACGAATGCTCGCGAGGTGAGGAGTTCGGCCAGTCGGGCCCGGTCGAGGCCCACCCAGACGAGGAGCGCGAGAGCGGCCCCGATCGCGAATTGTGTTGGATACCCTTCCCAACTCTGGGTGACGAACCAGACGCACGCCGAGGCGAGGAGGAGGGCTCCGCCGACGAGCGCGAAGACCCAGGACCAGCGGGTGAGGGCGTTCATTTCCACCGGAAGCTCTCGAGGCGCTGATGGGTGGCGAAGAGGAAAAAGGCGGTCAGGCCGCCGAAGTAGGCGAGGTCTGACGCCCGCACGGCGCCGCGGACCAGGTCTTCTACGTGCGCCCCGAGCGAGAGCTGCACCATCCACGAGTCGGGATCGTCGGCGCTCCAGGAGAGCACATACAGCATGAGGGAAGCCGAAAAGGAGAGAACCAGGGCCACCATCTGGCTGGTGGTGATCGAGGAGACGAACATGCCGAGCGACAGCAGGGCCGCCGAGGCCAGGAGCCAGGACAGGTAGCCGCCGAAGAGCGCGCCCCAGTCGAGCGAGTCGGTCCAGGCCAGGAGGGAGAGCGGGGCGTAGCTCATCGACAGCAGCATGAGGGCGACGAACGAGAGGGCCCCCAGGTACTTTCCGAGGACGATCTCGAGCGTGGAAACCGGGCTCGTGAGGAGGAGTTCTAGCGTGCGGCCCCGGATCTCCTCCGAGAACAGCCGCATGCTGAGCGCCGGGATGACCATCACGAGCACGACAAGCGTGTTGCCGAAGAACTGCCCGAGCAGGTGCACGCTGATCGTCATGGTCGGAGCGCCGTAGGGGTTGAACACCAGGTTGGCGCTCTCCGTCACGAACAGATCGAGCTGGGTGATCCAAAAGTACCCGGTGAGCAGCAAGAATCCGCACAGGACCAGCCAGCCCACCGCGTTGGAGAACGTGGCGCGAAGCTCCCGCCCGGCGATGTGGACGACGTTCATCGGGTGCCTCCGCCAGTGAGAGCGAGGAAAACGTCTTCCAAGGCACGGTTGCCGGTGAGCTCCAGCAACCCGGCGTCGACCGTGGCGCGGGCCACCGCCTCGCGAACGTCGCGTTCGGCGCCCACGACGAGATCGCCCCCGTCACTGACTTCGACCTTGAGCACGCCAGGGATCCCGGCGATCCGCGTGGCCAGATCGTCGGACGGGCGCGCGACCTTCACGCGGATCGAGGTGCCGGCGCCGAACAGCCCCGCCAACGTGTCTTGGGCCACGATCCGGCCCCGGTCGATGATGATCACCCGCTTGCAGATCGCCTCGATCTCCGAGAGGACATGCGTCGAGAGGATGATGGTCACATCGCCGCTCGCCAGCTCGCGAACGAGGTTGCGGATCTCCACGCGTTGGGCTGGGTCGAGACCCGACGTGGGCTCATCGAGGATGAGGATCCGCGGGTCGTGGACGAGGGCCTGGGCGATCCCCACGCGCTGGCGGTAGCCCTTGGAGAGGTGGTCGATGAGGCGGTGGGCGACCGAGTCCAGGGCGACTCGGGAGATCACGCGTTCGGTGGCCTCGATCGGGTTCTGCGCGCCCTTGATCCGGGCGGTGAAGCGCAGGAAACCCCGAACGGTCATGTCGGTGTACAAGGGGGGAAATTCGGGGAGGTAGCCGAGCAGGCGCTTCACCGCCTTGGGCTTCTCGAACACATCGACACCGCCCAGCAGGGCCCGGCCGCTCGTGGCCCCGAGTGCGCCCGCCAGGATGCGCATCGTGGTGGACTTTCCCGCCCCGTTCACCCCGAGGAATCCAACGATCTCACCCTTCGCGACCGTGAAGTCGAGGTGGTCGATCGCGGTGTTCGCACCGTAGATCTTCGTGAGCTGCTCGACCTGGATCACCCGCTGCCCCTGGAGCCGGCGCCAGGGGTAGGCACGGGACCCCGATCGTCAAGGGCTGGCCGGCGCTTCCTCGTGGGTGCCGGCCGTGGCGCCGACCTCCTTGCAGGGCTGGAAACCGCCGTCGTCCACGGTGATGCCGTCGCGCCCCGCGTCGTGCATCATCCGGATCACCGTGCCCTCGGCCGCTTGGAACTCGCAAAGCACGCCGCGGCCGCTGGTGAACGCGACGCGCATCTCCGTGAGGCCGGCCTCGATGCGGGCCCCCTTGGTGGTCGAGTCGATCATCACCTCCCCGTCGAGGGTGGCGGTCGCGTCGCTCGGGATCCGGACCTTCACCGAGACCTGCGTGGGCGTATCGGCGGTCGCTGCCGGTCCGCCCGAGAGCGCCTTCGCGATCGCGAGGCCGGTGAGGAGCATCAGCGCGGCGAGCAGGCCCCCCATGAACCACACCGGCGACCCGAGTCGGCCGCCCGGCGCCCGCTTGCTGGTGGGGCGCGGCGTGCCCTTTGAGTTGGTCTTGTGGCTGAGGGTCTCGGAGATGTCCTCGAACGCGCCGCTCTCTTCCTCCTCTGCGGCGATCGCGTCGTCGGCGGAGGTGCGCGGCCGGCTCTCGTAGATCGGCACGACCGTCGTTCGGGCGAATTCCTCGAGCCCGATCCGGTAGCGCGGTTCGATCGCGTAGGACAGCGCCTCGAGGTCCTTGACGCACTCGAAGGCAGTGGGCCGATAGTCCCGGGAATAGGCGCACATTCTGCGGATCACGTTTCGCAGATCCTCGAGGGCGCCTTGGCTCATCCCGGGGACCTGCACGTACTGGAGCTGGCGCGTCATCGCCTGGTCGTGGGTGATCGGGTTGATCGACAGCCCCATCGTTCGACCGGTCAGCAACTCATAGAGCGACATCCCGGCCGAATACACATCGACGCTGGGGCTGTCGTTCATGCCATCGAGGCGCTCGGGGGCCATGTAGGGCCGCGAACCCATGACCACGCTCTCGGTCTCGGCCTCGCGACCCTCGAAATCGCCCTTGGCGATGCCGAAGTCGACCACCTTGACCTCGCCCTGGATCGACAGCAGCACGTTCGATGGCTTGATGTCGCGATGGATCACGCGCATCGGACGGCCATCCTCGCCGATCGCCTCGGCGAAGGCGACGTGGAGCGCGAGGCACGTCAACCGCGTCATTTCGATGGCCACGGCGCCGGGCAATCCGTCCTTGTAGCGCATCAGGAGCTGATCGAGCGAAACCCCCTCGACGTACTCCATCACCATCGTCGTGCGGGTGTTGAAGCGCGCCAAGGCTTCCACCCGAACGATGTTGGGATGGCTGATCTGCGAGAGGAGCCGCGCCTCGTCGCGCGTGCGGTTGAGGACCTTCTTGTTGTTGGTGTAGGCGGGTTTGAGAACTTTGAGCGCCACTTTTCGCTTGGTCGGGTCGTTCTTCGCCCGACCCACGCAGACGGTCCCGAAGCTCCCCTCGCCGAGGATCTCCAGGATCTCGTACGGGCCCAGCATCCTCACGTTCGGCGACTCCTCGCGAACCGGCTCGCCATCCAGCAGCTCTCCGCCCTTGGACAATTACAAGGCTATTCGCTCCGCTCGGCTTGGTCAATCGGTTCGCGGCGGATCCCGCCCGCAGCCCGCGCGACTGCGTTAACGTCGGCCCATGCCGAACCTGTCCACTACGCTCCGGCTGTATGCCACCTGTGGGCGCGAGGCGGTCTCCACGGCCCGTCGCTCGCCGCTGGCGGTGCTGTTCCTCGCCGCGGCGTTTCTCGTGTACTCCCTCGTCGGGGTGGTGGTCGCTCCGCTCGGCTTGCTGGGTTCGCTGTTGCTTGGGCTTCTCCAGGCGTTTTTGGTCGGTTGGTACCTCGCGCTGGTTCGGCATGCCCTCCACCATCGCCGTCCCCTGACGGGGGGTGAGCTCCGCGATCGGGCCGGCGCCTTGTTCCGGGAGACGCTCTCCCTGCTCTTCCTCTTCTCGATCGGCACGATGCTCCTGTCGACCGGTTCTCCCATGTTGCCGTTGGTGGCTGTCCCGGCCGCGAGTGTGCTGTTCAACGCCGCCCCGGAGGTGCTGTACCAGGGGCGCAGCCACGGCCTGGAGATCCTGGGGGATGCTTGGGAGTTCATTCGGGAGAACGGGCCCGAGTGGCTCGCTGTCAACGCGGTAATCGCGGTGGGGTTCGGGGGGGTTCGCGCGGCGCTAACCGGCGGGGCGGACCTCTCGGACGGGCTCATCGCCCTCCAGTTGTTCGGCCCGTGGTTTGGGTTTCTCGGCCTTCCAGCCTGGGGAACCTCCGGTTTCGGCCTCGTCCGCGGGGTCGTGGCCGGGCTTTTCCTCGGGCTCCTCGGTCATCTCGTGATGTTGTTCCGCGGCGCATTGTTCTTGCAGCTGTCGTCGGGAAACCGGCGCGTCCGCGCTTTTCGCGCCCGAGCGGGCGGGGGCTGACGAACTGGGGCATGCTCTCTCGGAGAGGAGCGGGGCCGCCGGATGATCCGTTTCGAGTGCAACGAGAAACCCGTTGATGCAAGCGCCTTTCCCGCGCACACGACCCTGCTCGAGTGGCTCCGCCTCACCGGGCAGGTCGGCACGAAGGAGGGATGCGCCGAGGGCGACTGTGGTGCGTGCACGGTGCTCCTCACCGAGGCGGGCGGGCGCACGCGGGCCGTGAACAGCTGCCTGGTGCTGTTGCCCCAGATCCACGGCCGAGCCGTGGTCACCGTCGAGGGGTTGGCCGAGGGAACGACGCTTCATCCTGCGCAGGAGGCCATGGTGGCCTGCCTCGGCAGTCAGTGCGGGTACTGCACGCCCGGGTTTGTGTGCGCGATCGCTGAGGCCTGTCACCGGACCGACCTCGACGCGGACTGGAAGCTCGAGGACCAGATCGCGGGAAACCTCTGTCGTTGCACGGGGTATCGCCCAATTCGGGACGCGCTGGTCCGGGTAGCAGGCACTGCCCCGGACGATGCGGTGGGGCGGGCGTCGCGCGCCGCCCCGCCGACCGAGGCTCCAGTCGTTCACCAGGAGTTCAGCGCTCCCCTCACGCTTCCGGAGGCTTGGGAGGCGGTCGAGGCCGGCGCGCGGGTGGTTGCCGGTTCCACCGACGTCGGGTTGGAGGTCACTCAGCGACACCGGCGGTTCGCGCGGGTGCTCGACGTCGGGCGGATCGAGGCGCTGCAGGGCATTGTCGCGATCCCGGGGGGGTGGTCGCTGGGCGCCGCGGTCCCCCTGAGCGACGTGGAGGCCTGGTCGGAGCGGGAGGTGCCGGTTCTCCACCGGATGCTCCGTTACTTCGGAGCCCGGCAGATCAAGCACCGGGCCACGCTGGGCGGCAACCTGTGCACGGCCTCCCCCATCGGCGACCTCGCCCCGGTCTTGCTCGCGCTCGACGCGGTGTTGGTGGTCGCGGGTCGAGCCGGCGAGCGACGTGTTCCGGTTTCCGCCTGGTTCACCGCCTATCGCCAGACGGCCATGGCCGATGGCGAGCTGCTGGTTCGCGCCGAGATCCCCGATCCCGGTGCGGCGCGCCTCGGGGCGTACAAGGTCTCGCGACGGCGGGAGCTCGATATCTCCGCCGTCTCGGCGGCGTTTCGGTTGGTCGAGGACCGCGGGGTCGTCGTCCTTGCGCGCCTCGCGTTCGGCGGTGTCGCGGCGACGCCAATCCGCCTCCCGGCGGTGGAGGACCAGCTCGTCGGCTCGCCCTGGACGGAGGACGCCGCTGAGCAGGCGGCCACCGCGGTCGGCGGTCTGCTCCGGCCCCTCGACGACCACCGAGCGAGCGCGGCGTATCGAACGTTGGTAGCCGCGAACCTGGTCCGAGGGTTTTATCGGGAGACCGCCGACCTGGCGTTTCGCCCGCTCCCGCCGCGGCACAGCGGCACGGTGATCCCATGAGCGCCCCCCGCTTGCCGTCCCCGCTCCACCAGTCCGCGCCGCACGAGTCGGCGGTCGGCCACGTGACCGGGGCCGCGCGCTACGCCGACGACCTGCCGATTGCTGGCCTGCTCCACGGCTACCCGGTGTTGTCGCCCCACGCGCATGCCCGGATCGTCGCCATGGATCTGGCGGCCGCGCGGGGGTCGGCGGGCGTACACGCCGTGCTCACTGCGTCCGACGTGCCGGGCGACGTGTGGATCGGACCCATCTTTCACGACGAGGCCTTCCTCGCGGCGGGAGAAGCGCACTACGTCGGACATCCCCTCGCGGTCGTGGTCGCGACCACCCGGGAGGAAGCGCGGGTTGCCGCCGGACGGGTGGCGGTGACCTGGGAGGTGCTGCCGGCGGTGCTCACCGTCGAGCAGGCAGTGGCGGCCGACCAATTCCTGGGGACTCCCCATGTCATCGCGCGCGGCGACGTGACTACGGCGCTCGCCGAAGCGCCGCTCCAGCTCTCCGGAACCGCCTCGACGCCAGGGCAAGACCACTTCTACCTCGAGACGCACTGCGCGGTCGTGATCCCGGAAGAGGCTGGTGCGATGCGGGTGATCTCGTCCACTCAGCATCCGACGGAGGTCCAGAAGCTCGTGGCGGTGGCGCTCGGGCTGGGGGCCCACCAGGTGACCTGCGAGGCCCCTCGGATGGGAGGGGGCTTTGGAGGCAAGGAGTCGCAAGCCAGCAATGTGGCCTGCCTCGCGGCGCTCGGGGCCTGGGCGACGGGTCGTCCCACGAAGGTGTGGTTCGACCGGGGCCAGGACATGGGGATAACCGGCAAGCGACACCCGTTTTTCTCGACCTGGAAGGCTGGTTTCGACGAGACGGGCCGGTTGCTGGCGCTCGAGGCCTCGCTCGTATCCGATGGCGGGTTCTCGGCGGACCTTTCGAGCGCGATCCTCGATCGGGCGCTGTTTCACCTCGACAACGCCTACTTCGTCCCTGCGCTCCGCTTCATGGGCAGGGTGGCGCGCACCAATCGGCCGTCGAACACCGCCTTTCGCGGCTTTGGGGGGCCGCAGGGGATGGTGGTCGTGGAGCTGGCCATCGAGGCGGCCGCGACGGCGCTCGGGATGGATCCGGCGGCCGTCCGGAGGCGGAATTACTACCGTCCAGGGCGGGATGTGACCCCCTACGGGCAGGAGGTGCCCGACCCGCGGATCGAGGCCATTCACGATCGGCTCATCACCAGCGCGGCGTATCCGGAACGTCGTGCCGAAATCGAGGCCTTCAACGCCCGCTCGCGGTGGGTGAAGCGGGGTCTCGCCCTCCAGCCGATCAAATTCGGGATCAGCTTCACGAACGCCCCGCTGAATCAGGCCGGAGCGCTCGTCCATGTGTACACCGATGGCACCGTGCTGGTGAACCACGGCGGAACCGAGATGGGCCAGGGCCTGCACACCAAGGTCATCGCGGTGGCGTGCGACGCGCTGGGCGTGACGCCAGGTCGGGTGCGGGTTTCGACCACCTGCACCGACAAGGTGCCGAACACGAGCGCGACCGCGGCCTCCTGCGGGTCTGACCTGAATGGGGCCGCGGTGCGGGCGGCCTGTGACACCCTGCGCGGTCGCCTGGCCGAGATCGCGGCCGGGAAGCTGGGATGCGTGCCCGAGGCGATCCAGTTCGGGGGCGACACCGTTACCGGCCCCGACGCCGAGATGTCCTTCGCCGATCTGGCGAAAGCTGCGTGGCTCGCCCAGATTTCGCTGTCGTCCACCGGCTACTACCGCACTCCTGGCATCGGCTACGACCGGGGAAAAGGTCAGGGAACTCCGTTCCATTACTATGCATGGGGCGCGTCGGTCGTGGAGGTCGAGCTCAACGGCCTCACCGGAGAGCACCGCCTGCTGGCGGTGGACATCCTCCAGGACGTGGGCGACTCGCTCGTCCCTTCGATCGACATCGGTCAGGTCGAGGGGGCGTTTGCCCAGGGTTGGGGATGGCTGACGATCGAGGAGGTGCTGTTTCACCCGACCGGCGGGGTGCTCACCCGCGGGCCCTCCACCTACAAGGTGCCCACCGCGGGCGACATGCCGCGGCACTTCCAGGTGGAGCTGCTCCCGCACGCCGCCCAACCGGGGACCATCGGCGGTTCGAAGGCGGTCGGGGAGCCGCCGCTGATGCTCGCGATCGGGGTGGTTGGCGCGCTCCGCCACGCGATCGCCGGCTTTCCGGGAGAAGGTCCGGTGGAGCTCGCCCTTCCCGCCCATCCGGAGAACGCTCTCCGCGCGGTGCAGCGCCGGCGCGGGGTGAACTGAGTCGAATTTCACGGGGAGGTCTGGTAGCTTGCGGGGCTCGGAGGCCCTTCATGCAGGTGCTCGAGCGCAGAACCTACCTGGGTCCGAATCTTTACGCCTTGTTCCCCGTCATTCGCTGGACGGTGGACCTTGGGGCCTTGGAGGAGTGGCCCAGCGCGAAGATCCCGGGCTTCGTCGATCGACTCCTCGCGGTCCTTCCGTCCCTGAAGGAGCACACCTGCTCCTACGGCCACCCCGGCGGGTTCGTGAAGCGACTCACCGATCACGGCGAGGGGACGTGGATGGGTCACGTCCTCGAGCACGTGGCGATCGAGATCCAGAACCTGTGCGGCATCCCGGTCACCTTCGGGAAGACGCGGGGAAATGGGGAGACTGGGCAGTATTTCGTGGTGTACCAGTACCAGGACCGGTGGGTCGGGGCGGAGGCCGGAGAGCTGGCGCTCAGGCTGCTTCATGCGCTGATTCCAGCCGAGCTTCACCTCGACTGTCCGGCGGATCCGGCGTTCGACTTCCGGGTGGAGCTCGAGACTCTCATCCTCGAGGCCACCGATCGGGCGTTCGGACCGTCGACGGCCAGTCTGGTGCGCGCCGCGGAGGAGCGGGACATCCCGTGGATCCGCCTCGGCGAGAGCAGCAGCCTCGTGCAATTCGGCCACGGGCGCTATCAGCGGCGGATCCAGGCCACCGTCACCAGCGAAACCCGCCACATCGGGGTCGAGGTCGCCTCCGACAAGGAGCTCACGAACCAGATCCTCGGTGACCTGGGCCTGCCGGTGCCCAAGCAGTTTCGCGCCCGGACGCCTGAACGGGCGATCCAGGCGTTCATCGAGATCGGCGGCGCCGTCGTGGTCAAACCGCTCGACGGGAACCACGGGCGGGGGGTGTCCATCGGCCTCACCACGGCCGAACAGGTCCAGGTCGCGTTTCAGGTGGCGAGCGAGATCTCCAGCACCGTCCTCATCGAACAGATGATCTCCGGGCACGACTACCGTTTGCTGGTCGTGAACGGCGAGTTGGTCGCTGCCTCGCAGCGCGTTCCCGGCCATGTCGTGGGCGACGGGACGTCGAACGTCCTGCAGCTCATCGAACGGGTGAACGCCGATCCGCGTCGCGGCATCGGGCACGAGAAGGTGCTGACCCGGCTCGAGCTTGATCACCAGGCGGTCCGCCTGCTCTTGGCCGACGGCCTGACGCCGGAGAGCGTGCTCGCCGCGGGGCGGGTGTTTTACCTGCGATCGACGGGCAACCTCTCCACCGGCGGAACGGCGATCGACGTCACCGACGTGATCCACCCCGACAACCGCGAGATGGCGGTCCGCGCGGTGAAGGCCATCGGGCTCGACGTGTGCGGGGTCGACTTCCTCACCCCCGACATCACGCGCTCCTATACCCAGGTGGGAGGCGGGATCTGCGAGGTCAACGCCGCGCCGGGCTTTCGCATGCACGTCGCCCCCTCGGAGGGCCGCCCGCGCGACGCCGCCGGGGCGGTCATGGACATGCTGTTTCCGCCCGGCCAGCCGACCCGGATCCCGATCGCGGCGATCACGGGGACGAACGGCAAGACCACGACGACCCGGATGTTGGCCCATATGTGGAAGATGTCCGGGGCGACGGTCGGCATGACCACGACCGATGGGGTCTACCTCGACGGCCAACGCACGGTCGAAGGCGACATGACCGGGCCGATCTCCGCGCAGATGGTGTTGCGCGACCCGAGCGTGAGCGTCGCCATCCTCGAGACGGCGCGGGGCGGGCTCCTTCGGTCGGGCATGGGCTACCGCAAGCCGAACGTGGCCTGCGTGCTGAACGTCACGGCCGATCACCTCGGAATGGGAGGGATCCACACCCTCGAGCAGCTCGCCGAGGTGAAGCGGATCCCGGTGGAGGCGGCCACCGACTGCGCGGTGTTGAACGCCGACGACGACCTGGTCCTCCGGATGGCCGGGTACACCAACGCGAAACGGGTCTGCTACGTCACCACCAACCCGAGCCACGCCCTGGTGCGCGAGCACATCCGGGCCGGTGGCATGGCGCTCGCCCTGGAAGGGGGGATCAACGGCCAGATGATCGCCATCTACGACCGCGGCCAGCACATTCCGCTCCTCTGGACCCACCTGATCCCGGCGACCCTGGAGGGCCGCGCGATGTTCAACGTCCAGAACGCGATGTTCGCGAGTGCCATGGCCTACGCCATGGGGATGAAGCTCGACGACATCCGCCACGGGCTCCGCACCTTCGACACGACGTTCTTCCAGGCGCCCGGTCGGATGAATGTGTTCGACGAGCTGGGATTCAAGGTGATCCTGGACTACGGCCACAACGAGGCGGCGGTGGATGCGATGTGCTCGCTGGTCGATCGCCTGGTGGAGTCGGGCGCGGTGAAGGAGGGCGGAAAGCGGGTGGTCGTGGTCGCGGCTCCCGGCGACCGCCGCGAAGAGGATTTCGCGGCGATCGCGCGGCGCTGTGCCTGGAGCTTCGACCGGTTCTTCGTGCGCGAGGACGACGACCTTCGCGGCCGGGCTCCCGGGGAGATTCCGGAAAAGATGAAAGCGGAGCTCATTGCGGCGGGGGCCCGCGCGGAGTCGGTTCAGATCCTCCCGAAGGAGCAGGAGTCGGTCGACGCCGCGCTGCAGTCCTGCGCCCAGGGTGACCTGCTGCTGGTCTTCGCCGACAAGATCAGCCGGAGCTGGAAGCAGATCATCTACTTCGGGCGGCGGGGCGGCGAGCCGAGCGAGGATCGCGCGCCATTTCCCCAACCGGTGCGCGAGCCGTCCACCGCCGAGCCGGGCTGGGTGCGCGAGCCGGTGGTGCGCGACGAGCGGGGAGTCGTCCTTCAGAAACAGCCCGAGCAGGCTGACTAGTCCGAGACGCGGCGACGCAGCGCCCGCAACGTTGGTGGGGCTCTCGCCCGACAGGTGGCTGGGCGACGCGCTGGTGCCGTTCGTCAGCGGGCTCGGCACGACGATGCTTGCGTTGCGGGCTCCGGCGGGCCGGATCCGCACGCACCTAGGTTCACCGCGCCTCGACGTCGCGAGCGGGCTTCGGGTTGCCACCGCGGGTCCGAGGTCTGCGCCGTTCGGTACGGCGCTCCCCTCCGGCCCCGGCCTGCAGGCTCGGGCGGGGATTGCGTCGTGAAACCCGGGCCGCTAAGCTTCGCGCGCCCGTGGACTCCGCGGGGGAGGCCAGCCCTATGAAGGTCGTGTGCGACAACTGCCGCGCCGTCTACAAGGTGCCGAACGACAAGCTCACGAAGCCGGTCAACAAGGCCACCTGCCGATCGTGCGGCCACCGGATGTTGATCCCTCGGGCGCGGCCAGGGGCCGACCCCGACGAGAGAACGCTGGTCACCGCGGTGCCCCCCACCCCGATTGGCGCGCCGCCGCGTCCCGAGGATCGCGCCACCACTCCCTTGGAAGACGACCGCGAAGCCACGATTCCAGGACCTTCCGTGCGCGACGATGTGCAGGTGTTCTCGTCGACCCCGTTGCCCACCTCGCGGGACACGGTTCCCGGAGACCTCGAGGAGCCTGAGAAAACGGGTCCCGGTACCGCCTGGATCCAGCATCCGGCGAAAGACGACGGCCGATCTACCCTCCCCTCCCAGCCGGCCTCCCGGGCCTCCGGCCCGGTGCCCGTCGGGATCCAGTCGCAGGCTCAGCGCGGACCGGGTGGCCGAACGCCGATCTCCCCTCCGGGGCGTCAACCTGCGGCGGTTCCCGAAAAGCGCTCGGGTCAGGGCGGTACCCCCGGGCCCGCCCCCGGTCGGAGCCCGACGCCGGGCCCCGCCCCGGGTCGATCCGGCCCAGTCCCCGGGCATGACCCGTTCTGGGACCTCCTCTGGTCGCTCGCCGGCACCATCGGTGCCCTCGTCGGAACCTTGCTTCTATCCTCGCTCTCGGTGTTTCAACACTGGGTGGTGCTGTGGGCCGGGCTCCTGCTCGCCTTCGGTGGGTGCGCCACCGCGATCCTCATCCTCCTCACCTCGCAGCTCGGTCGTCGCCCCGCGTGGACGACCGCCAGCGTGGTCCTCGGGACGGTGATCGCGTTCACGGCGGCGGCCGGTCTCACCGGCGCCCAGGTCATCGGAGTGAAGGTGGTGGAAGAGGGGATCGAGGGGATCAACTTTGCTGCGGTGAAGTTCCCCGGGTCCTCGACGGCGCCGTCGCCAGAACCAGCCGCTGCACCTGCTCCCGTGGTTCAACCCGAGGTGGCCGCCGCACCCGAGCCGCTGCCGGAACCGGCGGTGGAACCCGTCGGCGAGGAGCCGGTTGCCGACGCCGCCGAGCCGGTGGTCGCGCCGGAGCCGGCGGTCGCGGCCCGACCGACTCCGGGTCCGGCGCCGGAGCCCACCCCCGGACCCGCGCCTGTCGCTGCGCCGCGGCCGGCTCCGCCCCCACCGCCGCCGCCTGCGCCGGCTCCGGTGGCCGTGAGCTATGAGGTCGTCGACATCCTGCTGCGGAACAACATCGCCGTGAAACGGTGTTTCGTGCCGCTTGCCCAAGCGGGGGCAATGCCGAAGCGCGTGGATGTGCGCTTCACGTTGGCGACCACCGGCAAGGCGACGGGAATCGCGATCGTGGTGCCCACCGACCTGGGTGGGAGCGACTTCGAACGCTGCATGGCGGCCGCAATCGCCGGGATCGAGTTCCCGGCCGGCGGACCGAGCCAGAAGGTCACCTACCCCTTCCAGCTCCAGTAGGCTGCCAGGCGGCCAGCGCCACGCGTGCCACTTCGATGGCCGAGATCCCGGTCCGCCTGCTGATCTCGAGCACGTCGTCGGTCTCCGGGGTGGCGTGCCAGGGATCTCCTTCCCGACCCGCCACCTTGATCCGGACGGGGCCCCAGGGAGTCTCGACATTCTCGAGGTGGCGGTCGAGCAACCGTCGGGTCCAAGGGGACTTCCGGACCCCGATGCTGCTGGTGTGCCGCAGCATCAGGTCCGCGAGTCGATCGGCCTCGCCTGGGCGCACCAGCGCGTGCAGGATCACCCCGGGTCGCCCCTTCTTCATCTGAACCGGGACGAACCACACGTCGAGCGCGCCGGCGGCCAACAACCGGTCGGGCACGTCCGCCAGCGTCACGGACGGCTGATCATCGAGGTTACAGGCAAGCTCCACGACGTCTCCAGTGGAGTCGTCCTCGGCGTCGAGGACCACCACGCGGAGGAGATTCGCCACTTCGCGGGGGTCGCGCCGCCCGGCGCCGTGCCCGATGGGGCCCACCACCCCGCTCGGCGGCGGCCCGGGGCGGGCGAGGGCGGCGATCAGGGCGGCGCCGGTCGGGGTGACCCACTCCCCCGGGAGGGGCGCGGGGAAGACCGGCCACCCGCGCAGGACTTCGAGGGTCGCGGGCGCCGGGAGGGGCAGCGCGCCGTGGGCCGACGCGATCACCCCGGGGCCGAGCGGCAGTGCGCTGGCAAACAGCTCGTCGACCCCCAGCGACTCCAGCGCCAGGCAGCAGCCCACGATGTCGACGATCGCGTCGGTGCTTCCGACTTCGTGGAGGTGGACCTGATCGACTGGCACCCCGTGGAGTCGCGCCTCCGCTTCGGCGAGGCGGCTGTAGGCCGCGAGCGCCCGGGTGCGAACGCGGGGCGGGAGGGGGGCCTCGGTGATCCGGCGGCGGATCGCCGACCAGTCGCCGTGCGGGTGGTGGACCTGGCCGGCCGCTCGGACCCCGAAGCCCGGACGCGTCGCCACGGGCATGTAGAGGGAGTCTGCCGGCGCGCCGTCGACCCGAACCTCGGCTCGGATCCCGCGGAAGGCCGCCCGCTTTACCTCGGTCACGTCGAGCGACCACCCGGTCAAGCCGAGGGCGCCGAGGCCGGCGCGCACCGCCTCGAGGTCGGCCCCGGCGTCGAGCAGCGCGCCCAGGAGCATGTCGCCCGAGGCCCCCACCTGCGCGTCGATCCAGACGCGCCTCACGGCAGCATTCGCGCCGCGGCCAGGGCGGCACCGAAGCCGTTGTCGATGTTCACCACGACCACCCCCGATGCACAGCTCGTCAGCATTCCCGTCAACGCAGCCCAGCCCCCGAGGGCAGCGCCGTAGCCGATGCTGGTGGGGACGGCGATCACCGGGGCGCGCACCAGCCCGGCGATGACCGACGGGAGTGCGCCTTCCATCCCGGCAATTGCGATCACGACGTCGGCGGTACGGAGTTGGTCGGCTCGGGACAGGAGTCGATGGACGCCGGCGACGCCGACGTCCGCGACCTCGGTCGGCGCGAAGCCGAGCCACCGCAGGGTCGCGCAGGCCTCGGCCGCGATCGGTGCGTCGGACGAACCCGCGGTACAGACGATCACCCGACCGCTTCGGGCGGCCGGGGCCCAGCCGGGCGGGTCGGCCCGCAAGGTCCGCGCGAGCGGGTCGTAGTCGGCGTCGGCGATGGGTCCGGGGACGCGCGTGGCGAAGGCAGGGCGGCCCCGAGCGCGAAGCGCGGCGAACAGCGCCTCGAGCTGTTCTGGGGTTTTTCCGGCGCCGAAGATGACTTCCGGCGCGCCGGTCCGGCTCTCGCGATCGATGTCGAGGCGGGCAAAGCCGAGATCGATCTGCCCAGAGAGGATCTCGACCGCCGACTCGGGGGTCCGCTCGCCCGAGGCGACCGCGGCGAGGAGCTGCTGGAGCGGGTGCATGGGTCCTGTTAACGTTCGACCCGGCGGCGCACCGCTCACATCAGGTGGCGCGGATCGACATCCCAGCTCACCCGCACGCCACCGCGGGCCCCCTCGGCGATGCGCCTGGCGCAGCTCGCGAGGAACTGGCGATAGGGTCCTTGTTGTTCGCCGCGGATCAGGAGCTGGAAGCGCCAGCGGCCGACCAAACGCGGCAGGGCGGCCGGCGCCGGTCCGAGCACCGCTACCCCCGGGAAAGCGCGCATCTCCGCCCTGAGTACCTTCGCCAGATCGCTGGACGCGCGCTGGGCGGCGGTTCGGTCGACCGCCTCGAGGCGAACCAGACAGAGCCGCGTGTGGGGCGGCTGCTTCAGCTGAAAGCGCAGGCGCGACTCGGCTTCGAGGAAGGCATCGACGTCGTCGAGGTACTGGAACACCGGGTGGTCGGGCTTCCAGCTTTGGACGAACACCCGGCCGGGCACCGTGCCGCGGCCGGCCCGCCCCGCGAGCTGAACCAACAGCGCATAGGTGCGCTCGGCTGCGCGGAAGTCGGGCATTCGGATCCCGCGATCCGCGGAGATGACGACGGCGGTGTGCACGCCGGGGAAGTCGTGGCCTTTGGCCACGATCTGGGTCCCGACGAGGAGCTGGGTCTCGCCGGCGCGAAAGCGGTCGAGGAGGTGGGGGATGGCCCCGCGGGCCGCGGTGGTGTCCGCGTCCATCCGGGCTTGCCGCACGTTGGGGAACAGCTCGGCGAGCTGCTCCTCCACCCGCTCGGTGCCCTTGCCGGTGGCGGCCAGCTCGGGAGCGCGGCAGACCGGGCAAATTGGGGAGCTCGCGACGGCATAGCCGCAATAGTGGCACTGGAGTCGCGCCGCCACCTGGTGGAGCGTCATCGCCAGGCCGCAGCTTGGGCACTCGTAGGCAGCGCCGCAGGCGCCGCACTCGACCAACGTGGCGTATCCCCGCCGATTGTAGAGGACAATCGCTTGTCCGCCGCGATCGAACGTCTCCTGGAGCGCCAGGTGCACCTGTGGCGCCAGAAGGGGCGAAGCCACCCCCTTCTCCTTGGGGATCACCGAGAGGTCGACCACCTCGACCTTGGGAACCGGCCGCGGGGTCGCCCGCACCGGAAGTCGAAGCAAGGTGTAGCGTCCCTGCTTCGCGTTCCACCAGGATTCGAGCGAGGGGGTTGCGGTGGCCAGCACCACCACCGCCCGCCGCTGCCGCCCGAGCACCACCGCGAGGTCCCGCGCGTTGTAGCGAACCCCCTCGTCCTGCTTGTACGAGTCGTCGTGCTCCTCGTCGACGACCACGAGACCGAGATCGCGAAAGGGGGCGAAAAGCGCGGAGCGTGCCCCGACCGCGACCGTGGCCTCGCCGGCGCGGATCCGGCGCCACTGGGCGAGCCGCTCCACCCCGGTGAGCCCGCTGTGCAGGACGGCGACCGCAGGGCCGAACCGGGACTTGAACCGGCCGACGAGCTGGGGGGTGAGGCCGATCTCGGGGACGAGCACCAGCACCTGTCGGTCGCGCGCGAGCACCTGCTGGGCGGCCCCCAGAAACACCTCGGTCTTGCCGGCTCCGGTGACCCCATGCAGGAGGAAGGTGCCTCCCTCCGAAGCCGCGATCGCGGCCAACGCCTCGCGCTGGTCGGGGTTCAGCGCGGGGGGCGCGCTCGGCACCACGTGGGCATCGTCGAGCGGATCCCGCTTCTCCCGCTCGCCTTCGGCGAGAACGCCGGCCTCCACCAGCGCTCGGATTGCCGCCCGAGCGGCCTCGCCGTGGCGAGCGAGGACATCGGGCAGGTCGGCGGGTGCCGAGGCGAGCTCGGCGAGCAGCGCGCGCTGGCGGGTAAAGCGAGGGGGGATGGCCAACAGCGCGCCGGCGAGGGGGATGGCGAGGGCCAGGGTCTTGACCTGGGAGCGGGTCTCCGCGATCTCGCGATCCGCCGGTCGGATCCACCCCCGCCGGACCGCTGTGGCGATCCCGCGCTCGGCGTCGTCGGCCCCGATCTCAGCCTTCAACCGCTTGACCAGGCCCCGCCGGGTGAGGCCGGGCCGCGAGATGACCTCCCGAAGCACGCTCGCCGTCGCCCCCTCGGCCGACTGGTCGGCGAGGGCCAACGCCCCCCCGTCGGTCGGCTCGAAGACGTGGACGACCTTCGCCCGGAGCTGGCCGGGGAGGGCGGTCGCGATCACTTCCCCGAGCGACGCGAGGTAGTAGTCAGCGATCCAGCGGAAGAAATCGAGCTGCTGGGCATCGAAGGCCGGGATCGGGTCGAGCACCCGGGAGAGGGGCTTGATCTTCTCTGGCGCGATCCCCGGAGCGTCGGTCGTTCCGACGATGTAGCCCGTTTCTCCCAAGTTTCCGAGTGGCACCAGGACGACGTGTCCGAGGCGGACCTCCACATGGGCTGGGATCGCGTAGGTGAGCGGGGTGGCGAACGGCCGCGCGATCGCGACCTGTGCGTACAACGCTATTCGAACTGGGTGAAGCGCTGGGTCGTGCCGCGCTCCTTCTGCTCCGCCTCGGTCTTGCAATCGATGCAATGGGTGGCCATCGGGCGCGCCATCAGCCGCTTCTCCAGGATCTCCTCTCCGCACGCGATGCAAAGGCCATACTCGCCGTTGTCCACGCGCTGGAGCGCCGAGCGGATCTCCTTTACGAGCGCCAGATCGTGCTCGTGCATCCGAAGCGTGAACTCGCGCGACGACTCCTCGCTGGCGATGTCCACCGCGTCAGCGAGCGGCTCCCGTTCCTGCACCAGCCCGCCGATCGCCTGTCCGGCGCCAACTTGGAGCGCCGTCAAGCGATTCAGGAGGAGCTTTCGGAACATATCGAGCCGCTCTGCATCCATCTGATCCTCCGCGTTAGGCCCGGGGTTGCGCGCACCGCCACCGGGTCGTAGTTGGGAAAGCCGCGCAAGCTACTCCGCCACGCCGGCGATGGCAAACCCAGGGGGGCCGTTGATCCAGGTGATCGCTCTGTTGGCTTTGTCGGCGGCGGCAGCCGATGTCGACGCGGCGAACGTCTACGCCATGGCGGGCACGGCGAACGCCGCATGGGACGACAACGCCGCGATTACCTCGAACCCGGGCGTGCTCGGGCTCGCGGTGCGCTACGATTTTCAGGGCCTGTTCCGCTACGGCCCGGAGGGCGATCTCGAATGGGGGGCGTCGATCGCAGACTCCCGCACGTCGCCGCTTGTCGCCTTCGGGGTGTCCTATGTCGGCGGGATCACCACGCCTGAGCTCGCGATCTCGGATTTCCCAGGTTGGAAGCTCGCTGACGAGGAGCTCGACCCGCTCCGTCGGGATCACCAGTTCAACGTAGGGCTGGCGATCCCCCTGCTCGATCATCGCCTCTCGTTCGGGGCCGGTGGGCAGGTGTTGCTGTTCGATCGCGAGGTGGGCGGCTCCGGGACCACCGGCAACCTCGACCTCGGCGTGGGGGGCATGCCCC
>CANLGQ010000009.1 GCA_947490265.1 Pseudomonadota bacterium
CGCCGAGGGAGTCAACGAGATGATCGGCGTCCTCGCGCTCGTTGCCGACCAGGTCACGACCGTCGCCCGCGAGGTCGGCGTCGAGGGAAAGCTGGGTGGCCAGGCGCGGGTACCCCTCGCCGCAGGACGGTGGCGCGAAGTCACCGACCACGTGAATCACCTCGCCGCGATCCAGACGACCCAGGTACGCGCCATCGCCGAGGTGGTCACCGCGGTGACCCAGGGCGACCTCTCGCGGGCGATCACGGTCGACGCACCCGGAGAACTGGCCGCGTTGAAGGACAACATCAACCAGATGATCCTCGCGTTGAAGGTGACCACTGAGAAGAACCTGGCGACGGACTGGCTGAAAACCAGCTTGGTACGCTTCACGCGGATGCTTCACGGGCAGCGCAACCTGATCGCGGTCGCGCAGATGATCTTGTCGGAGCTGGCGCAGGTCGTGTCTGTCCAGCGCGGGGCTTTCTATGTGATGGAGGGTTCGACATCCGGGGACGAGCTTCGCCTGCTCGCCAGCTATGCGGTTCCACGTCGACCGACCGTCCCCACGCACTTTGCCGTCGGAGAAGGCCTCGTCGGCCAATGTGCCCACGAGAAGTCCCGCATCCTGCTCACCCACGTTCCGGCGAACTACGTGCAGGTCACCTCCGGCCTCGGCTCCGCACCCCCGAACCGCATCGTGCTCCTGCCGGTGTTGTTCGAGGGCGACGTCCTGGCCGTCATCGAACTCGCCACGTTCGAGGCCTTGTCCGACATCCACCTGACGTTCCTCGAAAAGCTCACCGACGGCATCGGGATCGTGCTCCACACGCTGTCTGCCCACGCGCGCACCGAGGAGCTCCTCAAACAGTCTCAGACGCTGACCACCGATCTCCAGATGCAGCAATGGGAGCTCAAGGCGTCGAACGGGCGCCTCGAGCAGCAGGCCGCCACCCTCCGGCAATCCGAGGAGCGGCTCCGTGCGCAGCAAGACGAGCTTCGGCACACGAACGAGCAGCTCGAGGAAAAGGCCGCGCTGCTAGCTCGAAAGAAAGCTAAGATAGAGGCTAAAAATATCGAGATCGTCCAAGCGGGAGTCGCCCTCGAACAGAAGGCCCATCAGCTCGCACTGGCGTCCAATTACAAGTCCCAGTTCCTCGCCAACATGAGCCACGAGCTGCGAACCCCGCTGAATTCACTGCTCATTCTCGCCCGATTGTTGGCCGACAACGACCGCGGCAACCTGTCCCCGAAGCAAGTGGAGTTTGCACGGACGATCCATGCGGCCGGGTCCGACCTCCTCTCCCTCATCAACGAGATCCTCGACCTGTCCAAAATCGAATCGGGGACCATGTCCGTGGACCTGAGCCGCGTATCGATGGCGGAACTGCGGTATTTCGCCGAGAGCGTGTTCCGAGTCGTCGCCCTCGAGCAGGGTCTCGCCTTCGAGGTCGAGATCGCTCCCGAGGTGCCGCCCGATCTCGAAACGGACGTCCGGCGCCTCCAACAAGTGATCCGGAACCTGCTCTCCAACGCCTTCAAGTTCACCAGCGACGGCTCCGTGACGCTCAGGGTCGCGCTCGCGTCGAGCGGATGGAGCGCGGATCACCCGACCCTCGGCACCGCGCGACACGTGCTGGCCGTAACGGTGATCGACACCGGCTTGGGGATCGCCCTCGACAAGCAACGCCTCGTCTTCGAGGCCTTCCAGCAGGCCGACAGCACGACCAGCCGGCTGTTCGGCGGCACGGGGCTCGGACTTTCGATCAGCAGGGAGATCGCCCAGTTGCTCGGCGGCGAGCTCTCAGTGGAGAGCGTTCTCGGGACCGGAAGCGCGTTCACCCTCTATCTGCCCCAGCCCTGTCCGGCCCCGCGGGTGCCCTCCATCGCCCGATCGGTCGCCCCGAAATCGGTGGTACCTGCCTCCGGTGAGAGCCCGGCCCTCGCCGGGCGACGCGTGCTCGTCGTCGACGACGACATGCGAAACCTGTATGCTCTGACCAGCGTGTTGGAGCAGCAGCAGATGGAGGTGCGGCACACCACCAACGGCACCGACGCGATTCAGCTCCTTCAAGAGGAGCCTGAAGTGGACGTCGTCCTGATGGATCTGATGATGCCCGGGCTCGACGGCTACGAGGCGATTCGCGCGATTCGCCAATTCTCCAACTTCAAATCGACGCCGATCATCGCGCTCACCGCCAAGGCGATGCACGGCGATCGCGAGACGTGTCTCCAGGCGGGTGCTACCGATTACCTGGCCAAACCCGTGGACACGCGCCAACTGGTGGCCCTGCTCGCGCGCCACCTCGAGCACCGACCGTGAACGACCCGCGGCCCGAGTCGATCCTCGTGGTCGACGATGAGCCATTCAATCTCCAGGCGCTCTCGGCGCTCCTGGAGAACCTGGGTGTGCACGTGGTGACCGCGGGCTCGGGCAAAGAGGCGCTGCGAAAGCTCCTCGACGAGGACTTCGCCCTGATCCTGCTCGACGTGCAGATGCCCGACATGGACGGCTTCGAGACGGCAGAGCTGATCCGGCAACGCGAGCGAAGCCGTTCCACCCCCATCGTATTCCAGACGGCGTGGCAAGAAGAACCCGCGCGGATCGCCCGCGCCTATTCGGTGGGTGCTGTCGACTTCGTCGTAAAGCCGCTCGACCCGGTGGTGCTGTGCAGCAAAGTCTCGGTGTTCCTCGACCTTCACCGGAAGACCGAAGCACTCCTCCGAAAGAACCTGGAGCTGGAGGCCGCCCTGGATCAGGCCGGTCGCGCCAACGAGTTCAAGAGCCGCTTTCTAGCTAGCATTTCGCATGAGCTTCGCACGCCTCTCGGCGGAATTCTCGGCTATGCCGAGCTGCTCGAGCATGAGCACGCCGGACCGCTCACCCCTCAGCAGCGCGAGTACCTTCGCCACGTCCTCAGCAGCACCGAGCACCTCACGCGTCTGGTCAACGACGTGCTGGACTTGTCGAAGATCGAGGGCGGCCGCATGAACATGGCGCCGCGGTGGACACCGCTACGCAAGCTCGCCGACAGCGCGGTCGGCGGGCTCAAGGCGGCCGCAACCACTGCCGGCGTGCACGTGTGCATCGAGATCCCGAGGAATTTCCCAAGCTTGTACGTCGATCCTCTCCGGATTCGACCGGTGTTGTTCAACCTGCTCTCGAACGCGATCCAGTACAGCCCACCGGGTTCGACGACCACGCTCCGCGCCTACACCGAGCCGCGCACGGCGGCCATTGCCGTTCAGGACCACGGAGCCGGGATCTCATCCAACCAAATGGCGCGGCTGTTCCATGAGTTCGAGCCGTCGGCGCCGCGTGACGGCGGGCGGCCCGGACCTGGGTTGGGCCTGGCCATCGCCCGCCACCTCGTGGAGCTGCACGGCGGCAACATCGGGGTCGACACGGTGGTCGGGCAGGGGTCGGTCTTTACGGTGCGTTTGCCGCTCCGCCGCCGGGAACGAGAGACCCCGCCCCTCTGAGCCCCTCCGCCGTCAGTCGTCGACGTCGCGTTCCAGCGATTCGCCGTATTCTTGGGGCCGGATGCCGTGGTCTTTTAGCTTCTCCCACAGGCCCTTGCGGGAGATGTGGAGCGCCCGCGCGGTCTCCCCGCGCCGACCTCGGTTTTGGCCAAGTACCTGGACCAGGTAGGCGCGCTCGAACACCCGCCGCGCGTCGGCCAACGGGAGCGGGGCATCGGAGGCGCTGAAGTCGGGCTCAGCCTCGACCTCGAGCGGCCGGTCGAAGTGCGCGTGGCGGGTGACCTCGCCCGGCAGATCGCCCACGTCGATGTCACGCCCGTTGGCCATGACGAGCGCATGCTGGATGACGTTCTCGAGCTCCCGCACGTTCCCGGGGAACGGGTAGGCCGCCAGCGCCTCCTGCGCACGGACGGTCAGGTGCGGTCGGAATCCCGCCGCATAGCGCTTGACCAGGTGGTCGACCAGCACCGGGAGGTCCTCCGCCCGCCCCCGGAGCGGCGGGAGCGCGACGTGGAGCACCTTCAGTCGGTAGAACAGATCTTCCCGGAACGCGCCGGTCGAAATGCACTGGCGCAGGTCGCGGTGGGTCGCCGAGAGGATTCGGACGTCTACCGACAGCGTGCCATCCATCCCGAGGGGTTCGATTGTGCCCTCCTGAATCACCCGGAGGAGCTTGGCCTGGGCCGACAACGAGAGCTCGCCAACCTCATCGAGAAATAGCGTGCCGTGATCCGCCATTTTGAAGCGACCGTCCCGTCGAGCGATCGCGCCCGTGAAGGCCCCCTTGCTGTGGCCGAACAGCTCGGATTCAATCAGGGTGTCGGGAAACGCTGCACAATTCACCGCAACGAAAGGCCGGTCGCGACGCGGACCGCCGAGGTGCAGCGCACGGGCGACGAGCTCCTTGCCCGTGCCGCTCTCCCCGGTGATGAGAACCGGGGCTTCACTCTGGCAGATTCGCGAAACGCGCTCGAGCACCGACCGCATCGCCGGGCTTCCGCCCAGCAGCGAAGCCAGTGGTGCGTCTCGGTTCTCCGAAGTCGGTCGCCGCGGCGCTGCAAGGGCCATCGTGGCTCCACCAAGCCTGTTTCATGCACAGGCACAGACTCATCGTAATACCGCTCAGGGGGCCGGGCTAGCGTCGACAGCAGAAACGTCACCGACGCCGGCGCACACGTTTCGCGCGGCCCCAGCGGGTACTTTTCGAACCGCTTTGGTAGGACCTCTTGCAGCTTTTCGACGGCCGGCGTCGTCCGTTCAACTCTCGGCCCAATCCCCCGCGCGCCGTAGCGGGCCATCGCTGCCGCAAAACCCATCCCCGCCCAACTCGGTGAGCAGTTCGCCCGCCTCGGTCGCGACCAGGACGACCTCGACCTCGCGCCACCGGTCGCCCTCCAGCCGCATCCGCACGCGGCCCGCGCCAACCCCTTCCCAGGAAAACGCCAGGATCCCCGCCGTCACCAAGATCCCTGCCGAGATGACTCGCCCGGTGCCGTCGGGGTCGAACTCCCAGCGCTCCCCCACCCACCCCGTGAACGGCTGCGCGGCCGTCTCCCAGGCCCCGGTCAGCACTTCCTGCACCGGTCGCTCCGACTCCACCTCGACTCCGGCCCGGCTATGTGGGAGACATGCTTCCCGAGCGCCTCCCCAGTCTCACCCTGCCCACCCTCGGCGGCAAGCAGCTCTGGGCCGACCTGTGGGTCCGCTCGGGTTGGCGGATCCAACGCTCCCTGATCACCGGCCACCACCGCCTGCTCGGGCCGCGCGACCTGCGCTTCGCCGCGGGCTCTTTCGCCCACTGCCTGGAGACGTTCGACCGCCGGAGCCTCCCCGATCCTCCTGCCCACGCCGTCCTGTGTCTTCACGGGATCTTTCGCTCGAAGGACTCGTTCAACCCCATGGCTCGGGCGCTCGAGGCCGCCGGCTACCACGCGGTGACGGTGAACTACCCGAGCACCCGGCGACCGCTCGCGGGGCACGCCGATCAAATCTCGACCGTGCTCGACGGGTTGCCGGCGACGACGACCCGCGTCTCCTTCGTCACCCACAGCATGGGCGGAATGGTCGCTCGAACCCTCCTCGCCCGCGAGGGCGCTCCGTGGCGCGACCGGATTGCGCTCGGGCGGCTGCTCCTGATCGCCACCCCAAACCGCGGCGCGGACATCGTCCCCTGGCTCGAGTGCCTTCCCGCCCTGTACCACGCCGCTGGGCCCGCGCTGCGCGAGCTTCATCCGGCCCGGGCGAGCGCGGTGCCCCCGCCCGCCCTCCCGTTCGCCACCATCGCCGGCGTGCGGGGCGATCCCCGAGGTTGGAACCCGCTTCTCCCCGGTGACGACGACCTCACGGTGGCGGCCGCGTCGGTGCGCCTCGACGGCGCGGAAGATCACCTCGACGTTCCCGCGCTCCACACGTTCATCGCCGCGGATCCGCGGGTCATCCGCGCGGCGATCCACTACCTGGCCACGGGATCCCTGCGCGTCCGGTGATCCGCGTCACTGCAGGGTGAGCAGCAGCCAGCCGACCTGGTCGTCGTCGGGGCACGCTACGGAACAGTCGCTGTCGTCGGGTCCGTTGGCGGTGGCCGCGACGAGCACCTCGGTGCCGAAGATCCCCAGGGAGACATCAACCGGGATCAGGTCGGGATCGAGAAAGCCGAGGATCGCGGTTTCCGGGTCGCCATTGTCCAAGAAGAGCTTCACGATGTTGGGCGTGCCGGCGACCACCGCAGCAATGACCGTGTCCCCACCAAACTGCGCCGCGGTCGCCGCGAGCACCGTTTCGCCGGCAAAGTACACCACGTCGCCGTTCGCCCCCCGAACCGTGACCCCGGTCCCGCCGACCGGGACGAGGGTGATCGTGTCACCGTAGCGCTCGATCCGGGCCCATCCATCATCCGTGGCCCAGTCGCCGACCGTGTCGACCGGCGCCAAGTTCCCGCCCGCGTCGAACGAATAGGTCACACACGTAGTGGAGTTGCATACGGTGAACGCCGGATTTCCGGTGCCGTCGTCCTCGGCGATGCAGGTCGACGCCCCGGTCAGGCCGTCCGCAACATCCGCGCGCCCGAGTCCAGGTATGAAGCCAGGTATGAAGTTTTCGACGCCATACACAACGCCGTCGCCACAGCCGACCGTCCAGGTGTCGCCGTTTGGGCGCAACAGGACCGACACGTCGTCGGCCGCAGCAAACCCACCTTCGAACAAGATCACATCGAAGTCGTCTAGGTCGTAGGACCCGCCGGGGTTCCACGAGAACAGCCACTCCGCGAGGGAATTCGAGGTCGTGGCGTACGTCGTACCCACGTGCAACGCCTCGCCTTCCGCGACGAGATCGTTTCCTGGGAAGACCGCGGTCGTGTAGATCAGCCCGGACCGGATCGTCGGATCGAGGGTGCCGGCCACCAACCCGTACATCAGGAACAAGTTATCCGACGCCCCCCCGGGCACGACGGGCCAGACCACGTGATCGGCGGGCACACTCAGCGCCCAGTGGATGTCGGTGTGAGCCACTTCGACTTGCCCGACGTTCGTCCAGTACGCCCCCTCGTAGGTGCGGAAAGCAGCGTTGTCGCTATTCACGTCCCCAAAACAATCCTGGTCTTGGCCGTCAAGGATCTCCTGCTGACCGGGATGCACGAGGGCATCTTGGTCGTTGCAGTCACCGTCCATGACGAGCAGGTTGAGACCCCAGTAGCCCAGATACGCGTTGACCTGATCGACATCGCCCGCCCTCGAGAATCCGTCGCCGTCCTGGTCGAAGTCGTTGTCGCCGGCGCAGTCGGCATCGATGCCGTCATAGGACGCATCGTACTGGACCTTGAAATGGACATCCGACGAGTCGAACCCCGCCGACGGAGCACAGAAATCGACCACATTGTCGCCGTCGGTGTCGGGCAGGGTGGCCGGGGCCACCGACGCGTCGCAGCTGTCCCAGCAATCCCCCAACAGGTCGCCGTCCCAGTCGATCTCCTCTTTCCGGAAGAGTCCGAGGTAGCCGTTGAATTCGTCCTCGAATTCACGAGGGTAATACCCATCCCCGTCGGCGTCGAAGTCGTTGTTCGCCTTGCAGTCGTTGTCCTTGCCGTCATACCAGTCGTCGTCGGCCGCGAGAACGCCCGGGTTGATCGCCTCGTCGCTGTCGTTGCAGTCACCGCCCTCGAGCTCGCCGAAGTCGTAGCCGGTGGCGGCGAGGAAGCAGGCGTATTGGTCCTCGGTGCCCGCCTTCAGATAGTCGTCGCCATCGAGGTCGAACTCGTTCAACCCGTCGCAGTTGGCGTCGCTGCAGTCGTAGGCCCCGTCGTTCGCCACCCCGGGATTGACCGAGTTCCCCGGGCCCGGTTCGTCGTTGCAGTCGAGCCCACGGCCGGCGAAGTCCTCGGTCGGCCAGGACTCGGCTTCGATCGGGTCGACCGACCCGAGCAGCACCGCATACTCCTCCTCGGTGATCCCCGGAAAGCCGTCGCCATCGCGGTCGATGAGGTCGCCGCCCTGGCAGTCATTGTCGATGCCATCGTAGGGGATCTCGGGGTTGGTCGGAAACCGGTTGGGGGAGAGGTCGCCGTTCGCCCCGCAGGCCACCTCGTCGGCGGCCTTGACGCCGTCGCCGTCTTCGTCGAGCTCGCCGAGGCGATCGGCGCGATCGCCTGCCCCGATCCAAGCGCAGCCCGACGCCAGGAACGCCACCGCGACCACGAGCAACCACCGCATCCGCGTACCCTCACGGTCGAAGCATACACTACCGACGCTGCAGGTGAAGGAAGTGCTCGACGTTCCCGGCCCGGGCCCCGGGAAGGACGCAGTCCACCCCCCCGAGCACGACAAATCCGAGCGTGGCAGCGACGGTCGCAACGCGATCGATGGCCGCGGCCCGATCGGCGTCGCTGCGCACCCTGCCACCGCGGGCGATCGCCTCGCGTCCCGCTTCGAACTGCGGTTTGACGAGCACGAGGGCCTCGCCACCGGCCACCAGCAATCGGTGGACGGCCGGCAGGACCAGGGCGAGCGAGATGAACGACAGGTCGCCGACCAGCAGCGCGATCGGCTCCGGGAGCGAGGCCAGACTCCGCGCGTTGACCCCCTCCATCACGACCACCCGCGGATCCGCCGCCAGGCGGCTGTGCAGCTGCCCTCGGCCCACGTCGACCGCATACACCCGGGGCGCCCCGCGATGGAGCAGCACCTCCGTGAATCCGCCGGTGCTCGACCCGAGATCCGCGCACACGCGCCCGGCGGGGTCGACCGACAAGGCGTCGAGCGCACCCATCAACTTGTACGCCCCCCGTCCCACCCAGACGTGCTCTCCGCTGTCCACCGTGATCGGCCGGTCGACCGCCACCTGAGCGGCCGGGCGCTGGGCCGGAACGCCGTCCACTCGCACCCGCCCCGCCTCGATCCACTCCCGCGCGCGTTCCCGCGAGGGCGCGAGGCCTCGCTCCACCAACAACCGATCGAGGCGCGCTTTTGCGGCCATCACCGCGCGCGCGCGACCGCGAGCCGGGCGAGCGCCTGGAGCGCACCCGGCCGCGGCATCGCGGCGATTCCCGCGATCGCCTGCTCCCCGAGCGCGATCGCCCGAGCGCGCGTCTCGGACACGCCGAGAAAGCGCACGAACGAGGGCGGCCCATCGGGATCGAGCGCCTCGTCGGCATCGAGCACGTCGTCGGCGAGCTGAAAACCGAGACCCACGTCGCGACCGAATGCCTGGAGCAGCGCCCGCTGGCCGGGATCCGCGCCGCCCACCAGGCCCCCGATCTCCGTGGCCGCCGCGATGAGCGCGCCGGTTTTCAAGGCGTGCACCCGCTCGAGCGCCTCGAGGGAGGTGACCCGGGCGATGTCGCCGGCCTGCCCGCCGACCATCCCGGCCGCCCCGCTGGCCACGGCGAGGAGCCGGATCGCGGGGAGCGAAACCTCCGAGAGGGCGACGAAGGCCTCGGTCAGCAGCGCGTCGCCCACGAGCACCGCGGTCGCCTCGTCGAACGCCCGATGCACCGTCGGCATTCCTCGCCGCTCATCGTCGTCGTCCATGCAGGGAAGGTCGTCGTGCACGAGCGAGTACGTGTGGACCAGCTCCACCGCCACCGCGGCGGGGAGCGCCGCGCTCGGGTCACCGCCCACCGCCTCGCACGCGGCCATCACGAGCAGGGGCCGAAACCGCTTTCCGCCGGTGAACAGCGGATAGCGCAGGGCCAACCCGAACCGGTCCGGCCACACATCGTGAAATCTGGCTTCGAGCGCGGCCTCTACCCGCACGATGGCCTCGGCTTGCCACCGTTCGGCGTCGAACCCGGTCATCCTGGCGAGAAGAGCAACGGGAGCAGCGCACGAGCGGTCTTGTCGGGCCCGAGCGCCGGAAACTTCATCGTGGGCAGGACGAGCTCGATGCACGGAACCAGGGTGCCGGTCGGATCTTCGAGCGTGCCACCGCCCTGCTGGATCTTCGTGGGCTCCATCGCCTCGCCGCGCGGCCCGACCACCGCCTCGATCGTGAGCGTGCCGGCGAGCACGTTGTCGCCGGTGGGCAACGCCGGGGTGGCGAGCGCGGCGTCGTAGCAGGCGCGCAGCGCGGGGAGGACCCGGCTCACCGACCCGTGTGCATCGACATCGGTGAGCGCACCCACGATGCGGGGACTCGCCGGAAAGATGCCGCGCGGCATCGTACCGGGATCCACCTGGTTCGCCGCCTGCGGCCCCTCCGGCTTGAGCTTCGCGAGCCCCACCTGGGTGGCACCGGCCGCCCGCGCCAAGTCGACCACATGCACCACAATGCTGTACTTGACCTTCGGATGGGCATCCACGAACACATTCTTGTGCTCGACGGCGAGCAAGCGCCGACCGAGCTCGAAGGCCAGCTTGTCCTCCTTCATCAGCCGCCGATTTAAGGCCAGCGAGCCGTCTTCGTACACCGCCACCGCGAGCTGCTCGCTGGGGGGCGGCGGGGTGACCACCGGCTCGAGCGAGGGCAGCTTGAGCCCCATCTGCTCGATCGAAATCGGGATGTTCACCATCATGATGATGAGCACCACGAGCACGATGTCGATGAGCGGCGTCATGTTGATCTCGGACTGCGGACCCCCCGATTTGCTGACCTTCGCCCCCATCGGTCAGTGCTCCTTCGCGGCGGCGATCAGCACCGACAGCATGTTGTTCGCGGCGAGCACGTCCATCACCTCGCGCACCTGCTCGTAGGTGCAGTTTCCATCGGCCTTGACCAGCACCGATCGGTCCGGCTTCTCCCGATAGCGCTCATTGATCTTGTCGACGATGTTGTCCTTCGTCACCGTCTCCTGCTCCACCGCCCACCTCCCGTCCTTGGTGACCGAGATGACGATGAACTGACCGGCGTCGTTGACCGTCTGCGTGGTGGTCGCGATCGGCAGGTCGACCGCCAAGCCTGACTGCAGCAACGGCGTGATGACCATGAAGACCACGAGCAACACGAGCACCACGTCGATGAGCGGCGTGACGTTCATGTCCGCCATTGGCCCGCCGCCTGTACCCCCGACCTTCGCGCCCATCGGAACCTACTTCCCGGCCCGGCTCTGGAGCAACTTCTCAGCCCACTGCATGAAGTCAGCGTCTGAGCTCCGCAACTCGTCGGCCACCTTGTCCACCCGAGCGTTGAAGTAGTTGAACATCCACACCCCGATCACCGCCACCCCGATTCCGACACCGGTGGTGATGAGCGCTTCCGAGATACCCGCGGAGATCGAGGCGAGACCAGCCCCTTCCGAGGCCATGCCCTGGAATGCGTTGATGACGCCGAACGTGGTTCCGAACAGGCCGACGAACGGCGCCGTGGACCCGACCGTCGCCAGGATCGTCATCCCGCGCTTCATCTTGGAGAGCTCCTCCCCGTGTGCCTTCTCGACCGCGCGGCGCGCGTTGTCGATCCCATGGGCATCGACCCCCGCCGACAGCTCCTTCAGGCCCGCTCGCAACAAGGTGCCGAGGTAGGCCGACTTGAAGTCCGGCTTTCCAGCCACGCTGAGTGCGCCGTCGATGTCGCCGCCCTGCAGCGATTTGACGACCGCCTGGGCCAGTGCACGGGACTGTCCGCGCGCGTTGTAGAAGGCGATCGAACGCTCGAAACCCGTGAAGATGGTTCCAAGGAACATGAATCCGAGCATGACGATGACGCCACGCGCGATGCCCCCGGAGTGCTGCCAGATTTCGCTCATGGTGAAGCCCGGCGCCGCCTCGTCGGCGGCCAGGGCGATGTTCTCGAGAAGGAACAGGATCATCGTGGCAACTCCCTACTTCATCTTGTAGACGATGCTGATCGTCGTCTGGGCCTTGGTACGTTCTTTCCCGACCTTGGGCGGA
Organism: Pseudomonadota bacterium; assembly: GCA_947490265.1. GTDB lineage: Bacteria > Myxococcota_A > UBA796 > UBA796 > CANLGQ01. The sequence continues at coordinate 11,784 of CANLGQ010000009.1, forward strand.
TACCACCGCCACTTCAAGATCGCTGCGCGCGCCTCGTCGTGGAACACCTGGGGACAGCCGGAGACGTCGGCCGAAAATGGAACCCCTTCCTCGTCCATCGACACCTTGACGAGGCACCGCTGGTCGCCGAGGTTGAGCTGCTTGGCCGCCTCCGGGTATTCCGGCTGCACCTGCTTCTTGATCTCGAGCTCCGAGTGGTGCATCACCCGCACCCCGAGCTGGCCGCCGAGCACGCCCCCGACGACGCCGCCGATCACCCCGCCGATCACCCCGCCCTCGACCCCGCCGACCACGCCGTTCTCGACGGCCGAGCCCGCGGCCTCCTTGATCTCCTCCTTGACGTCCTCCTCGAGCTCCTGGATCTCTTCGGTCATCTCGTCGGGGTTGGGCTCGGTCTCCTCGGCCCCGGCCGACGGTGGCGGCGGCGGCGGCGGCGGCGGCGGCAGGTCGGGGAGGGCGTCTTCCAGGACCACCTCCACCATCTCCTCGTCGACCGGAGCGATGATGGCCTGGACCGCCAGCGCGGCCTGGTAAGCCAGCCAGGCCGCGGCAAACCCGCCGGAAAGGGAGAGACCCGCACCGGTGAGAAGCAACGCATAGAAGCGCCGCTTAGCTGCCTCTTTGTCGTTGTTCACACCGACGTTGTCGAACATACCTGCTCCGCAGCGGGCGCCCTGGGCTCAAGCGGCCCGCAGCTTGCCACAGCCGCTGGCTAACCGAAAGGGGATCTGCTGACCCGGTGGCGAGTCGCACGCCGACGTTCACCCTGGCCGGCGGATCCGGGCCGCGAAAAAACCGTCGGTGCCGTGCACATGGGGAAACCAGCGCTGGTCGGGCTCCTGCCGCGACCAACCCGTTTCGCCGAGCACGCGCTCGATCGCGCGCTCTCCCTCGATCGCGAGCACCGAGCAGGTGGCCAGCACGAGCGTTCCGCCCGGGGCCACCGCGGCGGACGCCCGCACGGCGATCGCCACCTGCTCGTCGGCGTACGCCGCCGCATCACCGGCCCGACTCCGGAGTTCGGGGTGGCGGCGCCAGACCCCGGTACCGCTGCACGGCGCGTCGACCAGAACCACGGGAAATTTCCCGCGCCACGACAGCGGCAGCGGACCGGTCCCCTCGAGGCGCGCGGTGGCGATCCGGTGTCCACCCCGTGCGGCGCGCCGCTCGAGCTCGGCGAGCGCAGCGGGACGCACGTCGGCGGCGGTCACCGTGCATCCGCGCGCGGCGAGCGCCAACGACTTCCCCCCCGCGCCGGCACAGAAGTCGAGGACGGGGCCGCCCTCCGCGACCAGCGCCGCCACCGCCTGGCTCGCATCGTCTTGGACCTCGAAGAGCCCGCCCCGAAACTCGGGGGTTCCCTCGACGTTCGCGCGGCCCCGCACCCGAAGCGCGTGCACGGACACCGGCGACGCGTCGGTTGCGATCCCCCGATCGGCCAGCTGGAGGGCCAACCGATCGCGATCGGTTCGGGCGACGTTGACCCGCAACACGACCGGGGCACGCTCGTTCGACGCGCGCGCAAAGGCCATCGCGCTCTCTCCCAGACTCTCGGACAGCGCTGCCGCCACCTCCGCGGGCACGCCGGCCACCGCGGCGAGGTCGCCGCCCGCCACCGCCCGGTCGATCTCATCCGGAAGAAGCTGGCTCTCTCCCGACTGCCACCCCACCCAGGCGTCCCACCGCGCGCCCGGATCGCTGAGCCCCAGCCGCCCGAAGATCCCCTGCCAACGCACGAGGTCAAACACGCCGTCCGCCACGAGGCGCCGCTCGGCAGAGTGCAGGTGCCGCGCTTCCCGCAGGCGGGCGCGCACGCGACCCGTGGACCGAGACGGATCCTGGGCCATCGCCTCCGCGAGCTCCAGCGCGAGGGCCCGGATCCGACCTGGCGCCCGGGCTCGGTGGGCCAGTCGCGGATCTACCAACGCCACCACGAGGTTCGACCGCCCTTCATCGCCCGCTCCACGCGCTCGTAGATCGGCAGCTCGGGGTTGATCTTGCGGGCTTTCTTCAGGTCGAGCTTGGCCGAGGACGCGTCGCCGGCGATCGCATACAGACGTGCGCGATGGGCCAGCAAAATGGCCGACTTTTCGACGTTACTACTCGCCCGATCGATCAGGCGATCGATCTCGTCGTCGCGCTTCTCGCCCTCGAAGATGTCGGCGAGCTGCTCGGCGGTGGACAAGGCGAGCGCACAGGTCGCGTCGTCGAGCGGCATCTCGAGCACGCGGCAGACCTCGTCGTAGGCCTGGCCCTCCCGGTGCAACACCATCAACAAGCTCGCCCGGCGCGCCCGGAGCTGGTGAAGCGAACGGTCCTTCTTCAGCGCTTTTTCGTAGGCCTCTGCCGCCGAGCCCGGGTACTCGGCCTGCAGCTGCTGCCCGTAGGTCGCCCAGGCCAACGCCGAGGGATCCGGCACGTTCTCGACCCACGCCCGGGCGTCGTCGAGCGCCAGCCCAGGATCCGACAGACGACCGAGGAGCCAGATCCTCAGCGCACGGGCGACGTCACCCTGGTTGTTCTCGTTCTGGGAAGCCGCGGCGGTAGCCAGCTTCAGCGCGAGGACGTTGCGACCGGAACGCACCGCGGTGCGCGCCGCTTCGAGCTGGTTCTGGTCGGGGGCAATCACCTCGCGGAGCTCGTCGTGGACCTGGGAATCCTCTTCACGGGTGAGTCCGCAGTTGATGCAATGGTCAAAGTCACGCTTGTCACCGCAATTGATGCACCGTCCGGGGACCATCGGCACGAGGGGCGGGTACCAGTCCTCCTCGAGGATCGCGACCCCACAGGTCTGGCACTGAAGCAGGTCGATCGGCACCTGGCGGCGCACCGTGATCCACCGCAGCGCGGCCGACTGGCACTTCGGGCAAGAGGTGGGGGTCACGATCCTCGCTTCCGGCCCCAGGGTAGCCATGCGCGACGCGTCCGACTACCCGCCGAGGCGAACAAGGCTTCCGAAGGCCCTTCGGTCCGGACCCGACGCCATCGCGCGCGGCGCGGCACACGGCCGGTCGTGAAACTGCTACGCTCCCGTCGCGTGAAACCCGACTCCCGCCGCCGCTTCGTGCTCGGATCCTGCCTGGGGCGCGGAGGCTACGGCGAAGTCTACCGGGCGACCCTCCTTTCCACCGGTGGCCTGAGTTCCCAGGTCGCGCTGAAACTGGTCCGCGCTGACCTGCAGGTGCCGCCCGACGCCATCGCGCGCCTCCGCGACGAGGCCCGGCTCCTCACCCGCCTGGCTCACCCGAACATCGTCCGGGTGATCGACCTGTGCCGCGTCAGCGACGACCTCGAAACCAGCCGCCTCGCCCTCATCACCGAGCTCGTAGACGGCTGCGATCTCGAGTCGCTTCGACAGGGCGCCAGTCCGATCGGCCTGCGGGCCGCGGTCGAGGTGATCGGGCGGGTCGCCCGTGCGCTCGACTCCGCGTGGTCGAGCCCAGGCGCGGACGATCGCCCGCTCAGAGTGGTCCACCGCGACGTGAAGCCGGGCAACATCGCGGTGGGGCGCCATGGCGACGTCAAGCTGCTCGACTTCGGCATCGCGCGGTTCGAGGGCGAGGAGCGCGAGGCCCGCACCGCCACCGCGCTGCTCGTCGGCAGCCTGCCGTACCTCGCGCCCGAGCGGTTCCTCGAGCGCGAACCTCAGTCCGCCTCCGATGTCTTCGCGCTTGGCTGTGTGCTGTTCGAGTGCGCGACCGGGGAGCGCTGGTACGACGGCGTGAACCCGCGCGACATTCCTGCCCTCGCGACGAACCGCGACCGGTATGAAGCCCGCCGCTGGGAGCGCCTGGCGAGCGTGCCGATCGCCCCCGCGCTGCAAGCGATCCTCGCCAACACCCTCGGCTGGGAGCACCGCGACCGGGTGTCCGCTGCCGACCTGGCCGACCAGCTCGAGGCGCTCGCCTTGCCTGGCCCCGCGCTCCGCGCCTGGTGCCGGCAGCGCGACTGGCCGAGCCTCCAGGTACCCGCCGGCGCGCTCGAGGGCCGCACGCTGTATGAGGCAACCCTCGAGATCCCCCGCACGCCAGCCTCCACGCCCGCTCCGATCGCGCCTCTCGCCCCTCGGTTCGTCCGTCAGCCGCTGGTCACCGTCGACCCGGTCGATCTCCCCCGCGCGGCGGCGGGCGGCGGCCGGGTGGCGCCCGTGGTGGTGAGCCTGCAGCGGCCCCGACTCGCCAGCATCGGCGGCGGCACCCACTTCGTGCCCATGATCCTGGCCCGCCCTCCCCAGGCCCTCTCGCTGGCGCTCCCGGTCGCCCCCGCTCCCGGTCCACCTCCGGCTGCGCCCGCCCACGCGCCGCGGTGGGTGTGGATGATTGGTTGCCTCCTCGCGTTTTCCCTGCTCAGCGGGTTCCTCGTCGCCCTGGCGAGCGGGCTCCTCGGGGCGATCGCCTTGTTTGCTTGAACCGTTTGTTTCGCGGGGAGGAAGACCCCTGCTCCCTCCCGGGTTCGTAGAACGGGACGAACGGTGACGATTTCTGGTCGCCAACCGCTCCACCCGGCGCCACAATAGCGTCAGTGCCGATCACCTGATCCCGCGCTCTCGTACCACCCCGCCAGCAACGCGCACGAAACCGTGCTGCATCGCCGGGTGAACGGCGATCGCTGGCCCAACCTGCCGAGGAACTTGCAGGCCTCAGACCGAGGCGAGGAGGAGACCTATGCCGGCCGCATCCGTGTCAGGACTGCTAGGAATGATCGCCGCCCACCAGGACCTGGGGCAGTACCAGGAACTGCTCTGGGAAGGCGGATTTGGCGACTACCTCGACATCGTCCGCCAGGATCCCGGCGTGGCGCGAAACGCCTACCAGCGACTCTACGACCTCGTCGTGTCGTACGGGCACGAGGATTACACCGAGTACAAGAAGAGTATCCGTCGTTACACGTTCTTCGACGATCCCTTCGAACAGGGGTCCGATGCCGTGTTCGGACTCGACGTCCACCTCATGAAGCTGGTCCGCGTGCTGCACGCCGCGGCCCTCGGCTATGGCCCCGAGCGACGGGTGATCCTCCTCCACGGTCCAGTGGGCTCGTCGAAGTCGACCATCGCCCGGCTGTTCAAGAAGGGCCTGGAGGCGTACTCCCGCTCCGAAAAGGGACGGCTCTACAGCTTCGTCTGGGTGGACGCGAACGGGAAAGAGACGCCGTGCCCGATGAACGAGGAGCCGCTGAAGCTCCTGCCCGAGTCGACCCGACCCGCGGTGCTGAACGAGATCAACGGCGGAAGCCGGACCCCGTACCCGGTTCGCCTCGAAGGCGACCTCTGCCCGGTGTGCCGACACCTGTACCGCGAGGTGATGCGCGAGGTCCACGGCGACTTCCTCGAGCTCGCCAAGCGAATCAAGGTGCGCCGGCTGGTGCTCTCCGAGCGCGACCGGATCGGGATCGGCACCTTCCAACCGAAGGACGAGAAGAACCAGGACTCTACCGAACTTACCGGCGACATCAATTACCGGCTCATCGCCGAGTATGGGTCAGACTCCGACCCCCGGGCGTTCAACTTCGACGGGGAGTTCAACGTCGCGAACCGCGGCCTCATCGAATTCATCGAGGTGCTCAAGCTCGACGTGGCGTTCCTCTACGACCTGCTGGGCGCCTCGCAGGAGCACCGAGTAAAACCGAAGAAGTTTGCGCAGACCCACATCGACGAAGTCATCCTCGGCCACACCAACGAACCCGAATTTCGGCGCCTACAGAACAACGAGTACATGGAGGCGCTGCGCGACCGCACGATCAAGATCGACGTGCCGTACATCACCCGCCCGAGCCAGGAAGCGCGGATCTACCAGAAAGACTTCAATCGCCGCAAAGTGGCGGCGCACATCGCGCCCCACACCATCGAAACGGCGGCCTTGTGGGCGGTGCTCACCCGGCTGGAAGAGCCCAGCAACCACAAGCTCAGCCTGATTCAAAAGGCCCGACTCTACGACGGACGCGCCATCCCCGGCTTCACCGAGGATCACGTGAAGGAGCTCCGAAAGACCGCGAAGCGCGAAGGTCTGGAGGGGATCTCTCCCCGCTACATTCAAGACAAGATCAGCAACGCCCTGGTGCGCAACCCGGGCGTCACCTGCATGAACCCGTTCATGATCCTGAACGAGCTCGACAGCGGCCTCGACCAGCACAGCCTGCTCTCCGGCGACGAACAGAAGGAGCGGTTCCGCGAGCTCCTGGGCGTCGTGAAGCAGGAATACGAGGACCAGGTAAAGAACGAGGTTCAAAAGGCAATCTCGGCCGACGAGGGCGCGCTCCGTCGGCTCTCCGGAAACTACATCGACAACCTGCGAGCCTATGTGCTGAAGGAGAAGGTGCGCAACGCATTCACCGGGGCAGCCGAGGAGCCGAACGAGCGGCTCCTTCGATCGATCGAGGAGAAGATCGACATCCCCGAGGGGCGGAAAGACGATTTCCGCCGCGAGCTCATGAACTACATCGCCGGGCTCGCGCTCGATGGAAAGACCTTCGACTACACGATGAACGAGCGCCTGCACCGGGCGCTCGAGCTCAAGCTGTTCGAGGACAGCAAGGACAGCATCAAGCTGACGAGCCTCGTGACGCAAGTGGTCGACGCCGAAACCCAGGCGAAGATCAACATCGTGAAACAGCGTTTGATCGACCACTACGGCTACTGCGAAACCTGCAGTTCCGACGTGCTCCAGTACGTGGCCAGCATCTTCGCCCGCGGCGATGCCTCTCCTCGAAAATAGCGCTCGGAGGTGACCGATGTTGAACATCGATCGCGATCTCGGACGCTTTCGCGACATCGTGAAGGGCCGAGTCCGTCGTGACCTGCGCAAGTACATGTCCTCTGGCGAGCTCATCGGCCGCAAAGGCAAGGAGACCGTGAGCATCCCGCTGCCACAGATCGGGATCCCCCGGCTGCGGTACGGCGAGAACAAACAAGGGGTGGGCCAGGGTGACGGCGACGGGGAGGGGGCCGGCGAAGGACAGGAAGCGGGCGACCAGCCTGGGGAGCATGCCCTGGAGGTCGAGCTCTCCCTCGAGGAGCTCGCGGAGATCCTGGCCGAAGAGCTCGAGCTTCCCAAGATCCAGCCGAAGGGCCAGAAGAACGCGGCGAGTGACAAAGCGCGATACACCGGGATCACCCGACAAGGTCCCGAGAGCCTGCGCCACTTCAAGCGCACCTGGCGCCAGGCCCTGCGGCGCACGGTCTCGGCGGGGGACTGGGACCCGAAGCGACCGGTGATCATCCCGATCAAGGACGACAAGCGCTATCGGTCCTTCGAGGTGCAGAAGCGACCGCGGAGCGCCGCCGTGGTGATCTACATGATGGACGTCTCGGGCTCGATGGGCCAAGAGCAGAAGGAGATCGTGCGGTCCGAGGCGTTCTGGATCGACACGTGGCTGCGACACAACTACGACGACGTGGAGACCCGCTTCGTCATCCACGACGCGGTGGCCCGCGAAGTGGACCGCGACACGTTCTTCCGGGTGCGCGAGAGTGGCGGCACGCTCATCTCGAGCGCCTACAAGCTCTGCCTGGAGATCCTGACCAAAGGGTTTCCGGTTTCGGACTGGAACATTTACCCATTCCACTTCTCCGACGGAGACAATTGGTCCCAGTCCGACACGCGCCAGTGCGTCGATCTCCTCGGCGAGTCGCTCATCCCGATGTGCAACCAGTTCAGTTACGCCCAGGTCGATTCGCAATACGGCTCGGGCCAGTTCATCAAAGATCTGCACGAGGCGTTCGGCAAGGACGAGCGGGTCGGCCTCTCCCGGATCCCCAGCCGAGAAGGGATCATGGATTCGATTCGCGAGTTGCTCGGACGCGGGAGGTAGCGCCATGTCCCGGATGCCCAGTCGGTTCCTGCGCGAAGGCCGCCAACTCCCCGGCGAGCTCGAGGAGGCGCGACAGTCGATCGAGGCGCTCGCCCGAAGCTATGGCCTCGATTTCTTCGACACGATCTTCGAGATGTGCACCTACGACGAGATCAACATGGTGGCCGCTTACGGTGGCTTTCCCACCCGGTATCCGCACTGGCGGTTCGGGATGGAATTCCTCGAGATGCAGAAGTCCTATGAGTACGGCCTTTCGAAGATCTACGAGATGGTGATCAACACCGACCCCTCCTACGCCTACTTGATGGACTGCAACCTCGTCGTCGACCAGAAGCTCGTGATGGCCCACGTTTTCGGGCATGTCGATTTCTTCAAGAATAACGCCTGGTTTGCGCACACCAACCGCAAGATGCTCGACGAGATGGCGAACCACGCGACGAAGGTTCGCAACGCGATGGAGAAGCACGGGACGGGCGAGGTCGAGGCCTTTATCGACCAGTGCCTCTCGATCGACAACCTGATCGACCCCCACGGGCCCCACATCGTCCGCCGCCGACCCATCGACGAGGACGCTTTGGACAGCGAAGCCCCCCGTGCCGACATCCCCAAGATGCCGGCCCGCGACTACATGGACAAGCACATCAATCCACCGGACTACCTCGAGGACCAGCGCAAGCGCCGAGACGACGAGATACGGCGGATGAAGGGGTTTCCCGAGGAGCCGGTGCGCGACGTGATGGCGTTCGTGCTGGAGCACGCACCGCTGCCGCGCTGGAAGCAGGAAATCCTGCGGATGATCCACGACGAGGCCGAGTACTTCGCGCCCCAAGCCCAGACGAAGGTGATGAACGAGGGGTGGGCCTCGTACTGGCACACCCTGCTCATGACCCGCCATATCCTCGCTCCCAGCGAGGTGATCGACTACGCCGACCATCACAGCGGCACCACCGCCATGCGCCCGGGTCAGTTCAACCCGTACAAGATCGGGCTGGAGCTGTGGCGCCACATCGAGGAGCGCTGGAACAAGGGCCGCTTCGGGAAGGAGTGGTTGGACTGTGACGACCCCGTGCTGCGCCGGAACTGGGACACCGGCGCCGGCCTCGGCCGGGAAAAGATCTTCGAGATCCGGCGCACCCACAACGACATCACGTTCCTCGACACGTTCCTCACCGAGGACTTCTGCCGAGAGATGGGGTTCTTCACTACGAAATTCGACCCGAAGTCGCGGGAGTGGTTGCTCGACAGCCGGGAGTTCCACGAGGTGAAACAAGGCCTCCTGAACCAGTTGGCCAGTCGAGGAAGTCCCCGGATCTACGTCGTCGACGCGAACCACGAGAACCGAGGCGAGCTGCGCCTGTGGCACGATTACGACGCGCTCGATCTGCAGCTCGAGTGGGCCACCGTGACGCTCGGGAACCTCGTCTCCCTGTGGGGTGGGCGACCCGTGCACGTCGACACCCGCGTCGAGGGAAAGCCGGTGCGACTGACCCACGACGGCTCGGAGATGAAACGACAGACCCGAAAGGAGGAAGAATGAAGCCTCTTTCCGAGGCGCTCGACGCGCTGGGCGGGCAGCCGGGGACGGCCCGCGCCGAGGGGACGGCGGGATCGATCGAGGTCGACGTCGCCGACGTCGACCGGCTGGGCGTGCGGGTGTCCCGGGTGAAGGTCGCTCGGTCCCCGGTCGACGTGGAAGCGGAAGCTCACGCGCTGCCCCAGCGCCTGCGCGCACTGCCCCACGCGATCGCCCCGGTGGAGGTGGCGCCCACACTCGGAGGGGCGCGACTCCGCAGCATCCCCGCGCACGCGAAGGACGGTTGGTTCGAGGTGGCGATCGAGCCCGGTGAATCGGTCGTCACCCGCACGGTCCGGCGCGGCGCGGAGCGAGTATCGGGGGACTGGACGATGACCCGCGAGCAGCTCGAGCAGCTCGTCGAAGAACTCGGAGGGTAGCCTCACCCCCGCGCAGATCCGGTCGACTCGCGGCTACACTGCCCGGGGAGGTGGACGTGTGGTTGGCCCTGTCCGTGAGCTTGGCCGCAGCCCGCATGCCTTGTGGGACGGAGGAGGCGCTCCGCCATGCGCCGCCACCGGCCCGCGCGCCGCGCGCCGCTGCGCCCCCGTCCGAACCCGCCCACCGCGACCCCTACGGCGTAGAAAACGTGAGAACCAGCGCTAATTTCGCCGTGCGATGGGGGCCCGACTACATCCCCGAGGAGCAGGTCACCCAGCTGTTGAACGCGATGGAGATCGCCTGGAGCGTCCAGGTCACGAACATGGGCCACCCGCGCCCGCTCGGGACCGACCAGTGGTACTTCAACGTGTACATCGGCAATACGGGGGGCGGTGCGCCCAGTATCGGCGACTTCGGCGGGTTTCAGACGTTCGACTCCGACGGCTACCCGATGATCGTGATGAACCCGCTCACCCTGGACGACGAAGACGGGGCGGAGGCCACCGCGATCCACGAGTTCTATCACGCCATTCAGAGCTCTCTCGGCCGCTACCCGTATGCCGGCCTCGGCGCCTGGTACTGGGAGGCCACCGCCGAGTGGGCCGCCGCTTCGACCCGTCCCACCAACCCCGCCGTCGGCTCGAGCGCCTACGGGTATGCGTTGCTCCCGGATCTGCCGGTCAACTTCTTCGACTACCCCGACTCGAACGCGCTCCAGGAGAGCCATCAGTACGGGGCCTTCCTCTTTCCGTGGTACCTCTCTGGCCTCTTCGGCCCGGAGCTGATCCGCGACACCTGGGTGATTCCCGGGTCCTCCGACGACCCGCTCGAGGTCCTCCGGGAGCAGCTCGCGCTGCGGGGCGAGGACTTCGACGCGGTGTGGCTCGACCACATCGCCACCCTGGCCGCGTGGGACTTCCCCATGGCCGACCTGTGGCATGACGAGGTCACCTACCTGGCGAACTATGTGGGAAGTCGGCAATACGCCGGCGTCTTCTCCACGGATGGGCGGCACGAGCCCCTGCGACGCGAGGGCTGGGGCGAGGCCCCGGGACGCTACGGCTTCAACGTATTCGTGCTGCAAGACCCGCGGTTCGGCGACGTGGACATCGAGGTCACCGGCGACGCCCTGGGCGACGCCGGGAGTCCGGCCACGTTCGTGGCTCGGGTCGTCCACATCGACGGCTACGACGCCCGGTACACCCCGCTGGTGTTCGACGGCGCGACGGCCCGCGCGACGGTGCCGGTCGACGGCGCCGACCAGGTGCTGCTGGTGGTGGGGGCCCTCACCCCGGCAACCACCCACTGGGACAGCGAGACCTTCGCGTTCACGATGACGATGTCGATCGGGGAGCCGCCGGATCCCGGATCGGGTGGGTTGTCCATCGAAACCCCGAAACCGACCGAACCAGTGCCCTCGGTCTGTGCCACCGGTGCTGAGACGTGGAGCCCGCTGACCTTGGCCGTCCTCCTGGCCCTCCGACGACGATCACGCGCCCCGAACCGCGTTTGAGTCAGGGCGTTCGGCCGCCGATGGACGCCCAGGTCTCGTCGGCCAGGGCCGTGAGCTCCGCGGAGAATCGCCCCGAGAAGCGATCCTCGGTCCGTCGGGCGAGCTCAGCCGCCTCGACCCGATTCCCCCCCCGAGCCAGCGTGCTCGCCAGCCGAAGGGCGAACTGGATCTCGAGGTTCGATCCCGTCCCGCGCAGCGCCTCAGCCGCCTCGTGGGCGCACGTGCGCGCATCGTCCGAATCTCCCCGAGCCAGCGCAACGTCGTGAAGGGCCCATAGCAACTCGGCCTCGACCGCTCGCCAGCCACCGCCCCGCGCGGCCACCAGCCCAGATCGAAGCCAGGGTTCGGCCTGCTCGTGCTGCCCGAGCCTGGCGAGGCCGCGTCCGAGCACCCCGTGGCAACGACCGACCCACAATGGTTCGCGCACCGCAAAGATCCGGCACGCTTCCAGGGCGAGTTCGGTCGCATCCTCACCGGCCTCGAAACGCGTCGTTGCGAGACCCATGCGCACGAGGCCAGCCAACCGGGAACCCAGATCCGTCTGGAGCGACTCCGCGCGCTCCCAGGCGGCGCGGGAGCCCGGGAGGTCACCGCGCAGACCCAGGGACGTTCCAAGCGCGCAAAGCACCCGCGACTCGAGGTCTTCGCTCGCTCCCTCGACTCGGCGCGCCGCCGCGAACAAGCGCGGGAGCGGATCCTCGCCGGTGTGCACCGCGAGTTGGCTCGCCACGATCGCGTACTCGGCGTGCCGAAGGTCGTGTAGGGGGATCGCAGCGGCGGCGGCAGCGGCTGTCCACAGGTCGAGAAGCCCCTGGCACTCGCCGACGTTGCCGACGTTCACCGCCTCCGCGGCAGCCGCCTGAAGACCGGGCAGCGCATCGGCGGGACGCCCCGCACCCACCAGGTGGCGACCCCGTCGACCGTCGCTCCCCGGACCGGTGGACACTTCAGCGCACGCCTCGTGCCACCAATGGGCACGGCCCGCGCTGACCGCCGCCGCGCACAGCGCCTCGCGAAACGGTGCGCTCCCCAATTCGGGGGGCAGCGCCTCGACCGGAGGAACGACCCCCGCGGCCAAACACGCCGCGCGCCAGGTGGCCTCGGACGCCCCGGCTCCGAGGGTGGCGGCGATCTCCCATGCCGCGCGCCGCTCGGTGCCCAGTGGGGCGAGAACCTCGATGCGAGCCAGCTCGATCGCGCGAACATCCTCCGGGAGCGAGACCGCGAACTCGGGCCGCAGTGCAAAGCCCTCGTCGGTCACCACCAGCTGATCCCGATCGGCGAGCCACCGAAGCAACCTCACCGCAAAACCCGGGTTTCCGTCCGCTCGGCGGGCGAGCCCGACTCGCGTCATGCGCTCGAGGGGAAGGAGTCGATCGAGGATCGATTGGACCTCCAGGTCCGACAGGGGGCCCAACGCTAGGCCGGCCTCGAGGTGTAGGGCAGGGGGTCGGACCGCGGCGGCGAGCACCAGCGCACCCGCCTGGATCCACCCGGTCACGACCGGAAGGTCGGCCGGCTCCAGGTCATCGGCGAGTACCACCCGAGGCCGACGCCCGCTGCCTGGCGGGATCGCGCCAAGGCGCACGACCTCGGCCGCGCCGCTCGCCAGGCACAGCTCCCCAAAGGCCCGGAGAAAGTGACTTCGACCCACCCCGGGGGGCCCCGTCGCGAGCACGCAGGCGCCGGGCCCACCCGAGGCGATCCGGGCGAGGGCCTGCCACGCGAGGTCGACCGCCTCGTCGCGGCCGACCAGGGGTGACACCCGCGCCGCCAGCAGCCCCTCCCCGAGGCCGCTCAGGAACGGCGTGGGGGGAGAGACCCCAATCGACCGCCAACCCGGCGGAAACGGGGCCGGCGGTGGCCGCGGGCGGGACGCGGGCGGCGGCAGGGGGCTCAGGTCGCCCACCGGGGTGATGCGCGTGGAGCCGAACGCATCGGGGAGTGCGACCGCGGCGGGCGCAAGCGAGCGGCTGGGGCCCGGCGGCGACCGCGCCGGCCCGAGGGCGGACAGCGCTGCGAGCGCGTCCGCGGCTGTTTCGAACCGGTCGATGGGTGCTTTCTCCAGCAACACCCGAAGCCAGGCCTCGAGCCCCTCCGGCACCTCCATGGCGGGAACCAACGGCGGGATCGGCGCGCCACATTGGGCGAGGAGGAGCTCCACCGGGTCGGATCCCCGAAACACGGTTTCGCCTGTGACCAGGCGCCACACCAACCCGCCCAGTGCGTACAGGTCCGTCCACGGGCCGATTTCGTCCGTCCTTCCCCGCGCCTGCTCCGGAGCGAGGTAGGCCGGGGTCCCAAACGCGCAGCCGCTCCGGCGCGACATCATGCCGACCAGTCCAAAGTCGGACAGCCGAGCCGAACTTGGGTTTCCCGTAGCGTCGAGGAGCACGTTGTCGAGCTTGACGTCGAGGTGGAGCACGCCCCGGGCGTGGGCGTGGGCAAGGGCCCCGAGCATCGCCTCCGAGATCTGGCGAACCTCCCGCCACCCCCACCGATCGGCGTGCCGGGCCGCCACGCCGCCCCCCATGTACTCCATCACCAGGCAGGGGCTGCCCTCGGGCTGCCCCAGCATCGCCCCCGCGCCTGCGTCCAGCCGCAGGAACGCCAGCGTCTGCACCACGTGCGGGTGATCCAGGCTGGCTACCGCCGCGACCTCGTCCGAGAACAGAGCGTCGAGATCACCGTGATCTCCCCCCGCATCCAGGCGAAGCACCTTGAGCGCCACGTCTCGACCGGAGGCGCGGTGCACGCCCCGCCACACCTGACCCATTCCCCCTTCCCCGAGCAGATCCCCGACCGAGAACGGCCCCACCGGCACCCCGGCGCCTCGCCCTCGGAGCACCACGAGCTGCGGAAGCGCCACGTCCTGCGCGAGGCCTGCACGCCGCGCGAGCTGGAGCGCCAACGCGGCCCGATCCGGGTCGCCCTCGAGCCGGCGCACGCACAACTGCAGCGCCCGAATCGCGATGACGTCTGAGCGAACCCGATCGAGCGCCCGCTCGACCTCAGCGAGCGCGCGATCCAGGCCGGCCCGGTCTCCCCGCGTGGCCGCGATCGCGGCGACCACCGCGCGGAACGACAGGTCACCGAGGAGGGCCGGATCGGCCTGAGGAAGCGACTGTTCCGCGAGGTCTGGTTCGCCGATGCGGATCCAGGCTTCGGCGAGGAGCAGAGCACCTTCTCGCGCGGCGGCTCCGGGTGGAGGAGAGACATCGGCCAACAGCCCGATGGCCCGGCGCGGATCGTCGTCGATCAGCGCAAGTCGGGCCGAAAGGACCGTGGCCTCGGCGCCAAACAGCGGGCTGGACCCCAGCAGCGGCTTGGCCCGCCCGAGGAAGGTCGCAGCCTCGGCCGGATCGCGACTGGCCAGCACGAGGGCGAGGGTCATAAAAAGCGGCGCCAACGGTGTCTGGTTCGGGATGCCCTCCATCCGGCTGATTGCCGACCGCAACTGCCGCTCGGCCTCCTCGCTCCGCCCGAGCCGCATCAAGCAGGTCCCCGCACCGTACTCGGCATTGGCCTCGCCATAGGCGTCGCCCAAAGCGCGGTACCGTCCCGCGGCCGCAGTGTAGCGCGCGGCAGCTTCTCCGAAGATCTCGCGGTGCTCCAGGGTAGACGCCAAGAACCGCTGACCGTGGGCCAAAACCCACGGATCTACGCCGATCTGAATCGCCCGCTCCAAGGGCGGCGCCCCGCCCATCGCGTCGCCCACCATCGCCCGGGCCGTGCCGAGCCCGAGCAACGCCAGAGTGAGCACGGTCGGATCGCCCCGGGCCGCATCGAGTTCGGCCACGAGGGGCTCGAAGCGCGCGGCGGCTGCGCGCGCGTCTTCGCCGAGCGCAGCCCACGCCTCCGTCAGCCGGACTTCCGCACGACCCGGTGTCACCGGGCCATCCAGCAGGGCGATTGCACCCCGGACGTCCCCTGCGCGGAACCGTTCGATGAGTTCGGCCTCGGGACCGCTCACGAGAAAGCCATGCTCTGCCACCCTGGTTGGGGGGACCCTACCGCGCCTGAGCGCGCCGGCCGGGGGCGAGCACGGTGGCCTCAGGGGCCGAGGGCTTGGCGGGCCTCGTCGGACAGCGCACGGAGCGCCGCGGTGAACCGACCGAGAAAGCGGTCCTCGGTGCGCTGGAGGAGCGTCCTCGCCTCGGCGCGCTCGCCGGCGCGAGCCAGCGCGCTGGCCAACCGGAGGGTGTGTTCGAGCTCGTGCCTCGATCCCGTCCCGCGCAGCGTCTCGAGGGCGTCGCGGGCCCAGGACAGGGCGAGGAGCGGGTCGCCACGCGCCAGGGCGCCGTCGTGGAGCGACCAGAGCGCATCCGCTTGAGCCCCTCGCCAGCCCGCCTTCCGCGCCGCTGCAAGGCCCAATCGAAGCCACGGCTCGGCGTCGGCGTGTCGCCCGAGCTGGGCGAGCCCCCGCCCCACCACGAGGCGACACCGCTCAGCCAGCGCCGCGTCGTGCCGGGCGAGGATCAACCCCGCCTCGAGCGCGAGATCGGTCGCATCTTCTCCACATTCGAAGCGGGTTGTCGCCATACCCATGCGGGCCAGTCCGGCCCAAATCGACCCCGAGTCGGCTTCCAGGGCCACGACCCGCTCGAACGCGGCGAGCGAGCCCGCCCGGTCGCCGTGGTTCCTGAGCTTCCCGCCGAGCGAGTAGAACACCCTCGATTCCCGGTCGCCACCTGTTCCTTCGACGCTCCGCGCCGCCTCGCGCAGTTGCGGGAGCGCGTCCTCGCCGGTGTGATCCGCCAACGTACTCGCGACCACCGCGAAGTCGGCGCGGCGTGGATCGTCGTTGGCGATCGCCGCCGCGGCCGCGGTGGCCGACCACAGATCGAGCAAGCTCTGGCACTCGGCCACATCGCCCGCATTCACAGCGTCTGACGCTGCCAATCGAAGGAGGTTCAGCGCCTCCTGGAGACGCCCGGCGCCCACCAGGTGCCGACCGCGACGGCCCTCGTTCTCCCGGCCCGTGGACACCTCGGCGCACGCGGCGTGCCACACGTGGGCCCGGCCGGCTGTTGCCGCCGCGGAGCAGAGCGCCTCGCGAAAGGGCGCGCCCGCCAGCTCGGCGGGTAGCCCCTCCGGCGGCGGCGCCACCCTCGCCACCGCGCAGGCTGCGCGCCACGTGGCCTCGGACGCGCCGGCCCCGAGCGTGGCGGCGATCTCCCAGGCCGCCCGCCGTGCGGTTCCCAGCGGGGCCTGGGCCTCGATGCGAGCGAGCTCGATCGCGGCGACATCCTCCGGGATCGACGCTGCGAACTCGGGCCGCAGTGCGAAGCCCTCGTCAGTCACCACCAACTGGTCGCGGTCGGCGAGCCAGCGAAGCAGCTTCACCGCAAAACCCGGGTTTCCATCTGCCCGACGCGCGAGCCCTATCCGCGTCATTCGCTCGAGGGGAAGCAGCCGGTCGAGCACCGACTGGATCTCCAACTCCGACAACCCCCGCAAGGACACGCTCTCCGAGAACGGCCCCGCAAAGGGACGCACCCCGGTAGCGAGCACCAGCGCGCCCTCTCCGATCCACCCGGTCACGAGGGGAAGCCCGGCCGGCTCGAGGTCGTCGGCGAGGACCACCCGCGGCCGACGGCCCGGGCCCGGCGGCACCGACCCGAGGTTCACCACCTCAGCCGCCCCGCTCGTCCGGCACAGCGCGCCGAACGCCCGGAGAAAGTGGCTTCGACCGACCCCGTGGGGCCCCGTCGCGAGCACGCACGCCCCGGGCCCCCCCGAAGCGATTCGGGCAAGCGCTCGCCACGCGAGCTCGATCGCGTCGTCGCGGCCGACCAACGGCGACACCCGCGCCGCGAGCAGCCCCTCCCCGAGTCCGCTCAGGAACGGCGGGGGGGCCGAGCCCCGGAACGACCGCCAGCTCCCCGGAAACGGAGCGGGCGGGGGACGCGCGCGGGAGACCGGCGGCGGCGCCGAGTCCAGGCCGCCCACCGGGCTGATGCGCGTGGAGCCGAATGCATCCGGCAGCCCGGCCGCGGCCGGCACGACCGGCTGGGCCGTCCGCGGATCGGCCCGCGCGGGCCCGAGGGCCGACAGTGCGGCGAGCGCGTCCGCCGCCGTTTCGAACCGTTCGACCGGTGCTTTCTCCAGCATCACCCGAAGCCAGCCCTCCAGCCCCTCCGGCACCCCCATCCGGGGAACCAACGGAGGGATCGGCGCGCGGCACTGGGCCACGAGGAGCTCCACCGCATCGGCGCCGCGAAACACCGTCTCGCCCGTGACCAGGCGCCACACCAGCCCGCCCAGCGCGTACAGATCTGTCCATGGGCCGATCTCGTCCGTGTTTCCCCGCGCTTGCTCGGGCGCCAAGTAGGCCGGGGTGCCGAAGGCGCAGCCGCTTCGACGCGACATCATGCCGACCAGTCCGAAGTCCGCGAGTCGCGCCGAGCCCGGGTCTCCCGTGGCGTCGAGCAACACGTTGTCGAGCTTCACGTCGAGGTGGAGCACGCCCCGGGCGTGGGCATGGGCCAGCGCCCCGAGCATGGCCTCGGCGATCTGCAGCACGTCTGGCCACGCCCACCCCTCGGCATGGCGGCCCGCCGCGCCACCCCCCACGTACTCCATGGCCAGGCACGGGCTGCCCTCGGGTTGCCCCAACATGGCCCCCGCGCCCGGGTCGAGACGCAGGAACGCCAGCGTCTGCACCACGTGGGGGTGATCCAGGCTGGCCACTGCTGCCACCTCGTCCGAAAACAGGGCGTCTAAATCACCTTGATCTCCGCCCGCATCCAGCCGGAGGACCTTCAGCGCCACCTCCCGACCCGAGGTGCGGTGCACGCCCCGCCACACCTGCCCCATCCCGCCTTCTCCGAGCAACTGCCCCACCGAGAACGGCCCGACCGGCACTCGGGCGCCGCGCCCTCGAAGCGCCACCAGTTGAGGAAGCGCCACCTCGGCAGCCAGCCCGGCGCGCCGCGCGAGCTGCACCGCCAGCGCCGCGCGATCGGGGTCGTCGTGCAGGCGCTGCGCACACCAGGACAGCATGGGAACCGCGGTCACATCGGAGCGAACGCGGTCGAGACCGCGCTCCACCTCGGCGAGCGCCCGATCGAGGTCGCCCTGGCCGCCCCGCAGGACGGCGATCGCGGCGGTCACGGCGCGGAAGGACAGGTCGCCAAGAAGGGTCGGATCGGCCGCCGGGAGCGCCTGCTCGGCGCGCTCCGCGTCCCCGAGTCGGACCCACGACTCGGCGACCAGCACGGCGCCTTCGCGCATCGCGTCTTCGGGGAGTGGACCCTGCCCCAGCAGCGCAAGCGCGGCGCGTGGATCGTCGCGCAAGAGCGCCAGCCGCGCGGACATCAGCTCCACATTGGCGAGTTCACCTGCGTGCGATCCCGCTCGCTCCCGGGCCCGCTCCACCAGCCGAACCGACTCGGCCGGGTCGCGCCCGGCGACGGCCAGGGCCAGCATCAGCAGGTGCGTTGCGGCGGGTCGCGCCGTGGGGAGGGCCTCGTACCGGTGGATCGCCGACCGCATCCGGCGCTCTGCCTCGTCCGAGCCACCTAATCTCATCAAGCACAGCGCGGCGCCACACTCGGAGCTCGCGAGCCCCCAGTCGTCGCCCCCGACCCGGTACCCCGCGGCCGCGGCCTCGTAGCGCGTGGCGGCCTCCGCGAAGGCCTCCCGAACCTCCAGGGTGATGGCAAGCAATCGTTGGCCATGCGCCTGGATCCAGGAGTCGGCCCCGACCTGAATCGCCCGCTCCAGCGGCGGCGCGGCAGCCAGCGGCTCGCCGAGCATCGCGCGAGCGCTCCCAAGCCCGAGCAGCGCGAGGGCGAGCCGCACCGGATCGCCCGGCGACCCGTCGAACTCCGAGACAAGA
Organism: Pseudomonadota bacterium; assembly: GCA_947490265.1. GTDB lineage: Bacteria > Myxococcota_A > UBA796 > UBA796 > CANLGQ01. The sequence goes on from CANLGQ010000009.1 coordinate 30,900, forward strand.
GGTTGGAAGAGCGCTGCCGCCGCTCGAAAGTCGACTCCGAGCACCCTCCACGCCTCGACGAGCCGGACCTCCACGCAACCTGGCGCGGCTGCGCGACACGCCTCGAGAAGGCCAAACGCGCCCGGGAGGTCACCGACCCGGAGCCGCTGGACGAGCTCGGCTTCGGGACGGCTCACGAGAAACCCATGCACAGCCACCCAGGGTACCGACCGTTAGCTCGTCTACACGAGAACGTCGGTACGCGCCCCGGCCATCTTGATCCCGGCGATGTGGCCGGTTACCCGGACGGGTCGGCGCCGCCCGCAACTTCGGGTGGCCCGCATAACGGTTTAAGGCGGGTTATCATGAGTATGGTGGATACTGCGGTGGCTGCCGGCCGCTGTGCGGTGGCCGTGTCGGGGGCCTTGTTGCGCGATGCCGACGTCATGCTGGCGCTCACCGAGCGGCCGGGCCTCTCGGCGCTGGCCCTCAGCGGCCCGGCCCAGGCGCCGGTAGCGGCGGTCGGAGAACCTGGCCTCGCCCCCGCGCTGCAGCGCGACGGCGTGCTGGTGCTGATCGAACCCGAGGGTGCCGATGCGGTCGGCGTCGAGGCCATCGTCAAGCACCTCGATCGCGCAAAGGCGAAGCCGACCATCGTGGTGGTCGCCCGCGCCTGGAACCCCTTCCAGTTCCCGAAGCTCTCGGGGTTCAAGGTCGTTCACGAGAAGGGCCGAGGCAAGCCGTACGTTCAAGGTCTCCCGAAGGGCCCGCCCGCGTCCACCGTCGGCGCCCCGGACGCCGAGGTCGAGGCGGCCCCCCGCGCACCGGCGCCGGGCGAACCGGCCGCGCCGCGCTTCGCGTTCGTCGGCCGCGAGGACGATCAAGCGGCCCTCGTCGCGTTCCTGGGCGAGGGCGGACCCATCGCGGTCAGCGGAGCGCGCGGGATCGGTCGGAATTGGCTCGTCGAGCACGCGATCGCCGCGACGTCGCTGGTCCGCCTGCCGGATCTGTCCCTCGGTTGGGGCACCGGCTTCGACGTGCTGATCGCCCGGCTGGCCGAGCTGTGCCGAACCGCCGGGAGCCCCGAGCTCGCCACCGCACTGACCGCCGGCGCGCTGCCCCCCGAAAAGATCGACACGGTCGTCTCCACCCTCGCCAAAGCCGACCTCGCCGGGAAGGTGATGGTGGTGCGGCACCTCGAATTCGGCCTCGGTCGCGAGCCCGACTTCTTCCGGCGGAGCCGCCTCGAGCTCCTGCTCGAAGCGCTCCTCTGCGGCTCGTTCTCTCTCCGACTCGTCTTCGTGTCGACCCGGCAGCCCCAATTCCACCGGGAAGGGGCGGCCGTCGGACTGCGTCGTCTGGAAGTCGGCGGGATCAAAGGTCGCTTCTACCAGGAGATCTTCTCGGCCTACAAGGCGCCCGAGTTCCCCCGAGATCGCTTCGGCCCCATGCACGAGAAGCTGCACGGGCACCCGGTCGCGATCCGGGTCCACGCCATCGCCGTGCGCGACCGGCCCGATGGACTCGCCTTGACGGAGGACCCGCGTTTCCTCAAGCTCGACTCTGCCGAAGACCTCGATGCCGTCGGTAAGCAGATCCAAAAGAAGCTGGAGCGCCTCTCCGACGAGAACCGCAAGCTCCTCTCGCGGCTCGCCCACTGCCGGATCCCGGTGCCAGGCGGCCTCCTGTCCGACCTCGGCGTCTCGCGGAAGGCTCGGTTGGAGCTCCTCGCCGACGGCCTGCTCGACATGATCGGCACCGAGAACGACAAGAAGTATCGGGTCCACGAGCTGGTTCGCGAGCACCTGTCGTGGCGCGAGATCACCGACTTCGACGTGTTCGCGGGCCTCGCCGAAATCTACGGAAAGCTAGCCCGCGAGGCGACCGATCCGATCGAGAAGCTCGCCTTGGTGCAGGAGACGAACCGCTGCGCGTTCGGCGCGCGGAACAAGAACCTCGCGATGCGACCCGAGTTCCCCGATCACGACCCGCTGCTCGAGGCCGCCATCGGCATGATCCGCAGCGACAAGCCGCGTTTCGATCTGGCGGGCGAACGGATCGCCGAGGTTCTGAGCCGCGATCCGACGAACAGCGACGGCTGGCTGCTCGAGCTCGAGCGACTCGACCGAAGCGAAGCACGGCCCGAAGACGTGATCCTGGTCCTCGACCAAGCCCTGGAGAAGGCGCCGGTCCCCGAGCTGTTCCAGTGGGGAGCTGGGTTCTGGCTCGGTCGCAAACAGCGCCCGAAGGCGATCGCGCTCCTCGAGAAGGCGATCCCGCTGTTGCCGCGCGAGAGCCGGCTGCGCACGCGGCTCGCCTCCCTTCTGTTGCGCCAAGGCCGCCGGCCGGAGGGCATCGCCCACCTCGAAGAGGCGATGCGGCTCGATCCGCTGCTCCCCGACAGCTACGGCCTGCTCGGACAGGCCCGCCGCGACGAGGGCGCGCTCGAGGTCGCGGAGACGCTCCTTCGCGAGGCGGTTCGACTGGCCCCCGACGACGCGACGCAGTGCGGCCGGCTCACCGATCTGCTGATCGCCCGGGCCCGGTCCGCCGAGCCCACCGAGGCTGCGTCGCTCCGCGAGGAGGCGAAAACCTTGCTCGATCCACTGATCAAGGGAGAGCGGAAGAATGCCGAGGCGCACCTGCTCCTCGCTCGGTTGGTCCGCGAGAGCGGCGGTGACCTCGAGCGGGCCGCTTGGCTGCTCAAGAAGGCCAAGAAGCTCTCGGATCGGCACAGCGAACGGCACTACCGGATCGCCTACGAGGAAGTGCTCCTCGACGCGATCGCCGGCAACCTCGACCCGGCCGAGTCCGCCGCCCGCGAGATCTGCGCGCGCGACCCGGCGGGTCACCGAGGCTTCTCGGTGCTCGGCCAGGTGTTGGCGATGCGCGAGATGTATGTCGCCGCCCACGCCGAGTTCCTGCGGGCGAAAGAGCGCGTGGCACAAGACAGCCTGGAAGCCCGTGAATATGACGACGCGCTCGCCCGGATGCAGACGATGATCGAGGTTCAGGCCGCCCGGCTCTACGCGGGCGACGACCTCGAGACGCTGCCGAGCGGGCCGAGCCTGGCCGCGTCGACCCGGGTGATTCGCCGCCGCAAGGAGGAGTCGGCACCGCCGGTGGCCGTCGAGGCCGTCGAGGCCGTCGAGGCCGTCGAGGCCGTCGAGGCCGTCGAGGCCGTCGAGGCCG
>CANLGQ010000010.1 GCA_947490265.1 Pseudomonadota bacterium
AACGCGATGGACGCGGTCGCGAGCCGAGACCACGCGCTCGAGGCGGCGTCGGGGTGCGCGATCCTCGCGACCCACCTCTCCCGGCTGGCGGAAGACCTCGTGCTCTGGTCGAGCGAGGAGTTCGGCTTCGTGCGCCTGTCCGACGGATATGCCACCGGAAGCTCCATCATGCCCCAGAAGCGGAACCCCGACGCCGCGGAGCTCGTTCGGGGGAAGTCGGCGCGGGTGATCGGCGACGCGGTGACCCTGTTCGCCCTGGTGAAGGGGTTGCCGATGGCCTACAACCGGGATCTCCAGGAAGATCGGCGGGCCCTGTTCGACGCCGTGGAGACCACGCGCGGGTGTGTCCGGATCCTGTCCGGGGCCCTCGCCAGTGCCTCGTTTCGCGAAGATCGCTTCGAAGCCGATCTCCAAGGCAGTTTTTCCCTCGCAACCGAGATCGCCGACTGGCTCGTGACTCTGGGCGTGCCGTTCCGCGAGGCGCACCACGCCGCCGGCCAGACCGTGGCCTGGTGCGAGGCGAATCACACCGATTTGCGCGGCGTGCCCGCCAGCCAGTGGCCGGCGTTCCATCCTCGGCTCGACGAGCGCGTCACGACGTGGCTCGATCCGCGCTCGGCGATCGCCCGGCGCACGAGCCTCGGAGGCACCGCCCCGGAACAGGTCGCCGCTCAGGTCGAGGCGCTGAAGGGCTGGTTGGACGCCACGTGCGACTGATCACCATCCCGATCTCCCACTATTGCGAGCGCGCCCGCTGGGCGCTCGAGCACTGCCGGATCCCGTTCGTCGAAGAGCAGCACCTGCAGGTCTTCTCGGGGCGGCGCACCAAGGCGCTGGGGGCCCGTCGTTTCGTCCCGGTGCTGGTCGGCGACGGACTGCTGCTCAAGGACTCGGCCGACATCCTCGACTGGGCGGATCGAGGAGCGGCGGCGGATCGCAAGCTCTATCCGACGGATCCTGAAGCCCGCGCTGAAGTCTCGGCGTTTGAAAGTCCTTTGGCGGCGGTGTTCGGGGTCGAAGCGCGTCGCATCGCTTACGACACGCTCCTCCCTCACCCGTCCCTCCTCCTGAAGTACAACGCCGGGCAAGCGCCGCTCCACGAGCGGTTCCTGGTCCGGCTCGGCTTCCCCTGGATGGCGCACAAGATCCGCGATCATCTCCACATTCACCCGGAAGAGGTCGCCACGGCGCACCGCCTCCTCGACGACGCGTTCGACCGCGTCGCCCGCCAGCTCGACGGTCGGCGTTACCTCTTCGGCGACACCTTCACCGCCGCGGATCTGACCTTCTCGGCGCTCGCGGCCATCCTGATCTGGCCGCCCGAGTACGGCGTCCCGGTCCCGACCCTCGACGAGATGCCGGACGCAGTTCGCGCCCCGGTCCTCCGCTGGCGGGCCCACCCAGCCGGGCAACACGCGCTACGCATGTTCGCAGAACATCGCCGCTAGTCGGCCTTCCGCTTGCCGCCCTTCCCCGGTCGCCCCTCGGGCCGGCCGTGGCGCGGTTCCCTCGCTCGCCCTTCGCCGGCGCCCGGACGCTTTCCCCGCTCGCCGCGCTCCTCGGGGACCGCCAAGTCTGCCGGCCACAGGAAGGCCGGCGCATCGTCGTCGTGACCCCAGGTCTGGCTCCCGTCGCGGCGCGAGACGAGTCGACTGTCTCCGTCGTCCGAGTCGTACAGCAGCCAATCGGGTGCCAGGGAGAACACCAGCCCCGGCCTCCGCGTGTCCTCGATCGGCTTCCATGCGCCGTTCAACCACAGGGCAACCGGTCCTTCCGAGGTGAACGCCTGACCGACCCAAACGCCGCGCACCGCGACCGTTCGGGTCGGGTCGACCCACCAGCTCCCGCCGGCGATCTGCGACAGGTGCCCGTCATCGCTCGGGTACGCCGTCGTCCAGTCCGCCGCATTCCAACGCGGCTCGCCCGGGTCGAGCCGGCTGCCCCCCGGCCACCCGGGCAGAGCGGTGCACGCCGCGTCCGACATCTCAGGAAACACCGGGACCACCCCCACGGCCTCGTCGACCCACTTCGGATCGGCCCACACGTAGCGCCGGGCCAGCGCGTAGTCCGAGGCACCCTCGACCTGGTCCGCCTCGAACCGTTTCCCACCGGAGGTGAAGGTCACCTTGCCGTCGCGCTCGACCCAATTCTCGTCACCCGAACCGCAGACCACGAGCTGCGTGCCCCGAAGGGCGATCGCGGAGCTGTGCTCCGGAGCGGGCAGGACGGTCGCCTCGCGCTGGTGGATCCGCATGGGCACCCCATCCGCCAGGAGCACCAGCTGCTCCTTGTCCCACGCGAGCTCGAACCAGCCGGGGCACTCGCCGGCGAGGCGGGCGACCGGCGCCAGCTGCTCCCCCGGCACGAGCGCCACGTAGAAGTGACAGCCTTTCTCGCTCTGTTCCAGCACGCCGAGGCTCACCGGGTCGATGGCGCCGGTGCGCTCCGACCGTGTCGGATCGGCCGGCACCGGAGGCGGCGCGGGGGCTGGCGGCTCCGGCGGGGGTGCGAACGGATTGGCGCAGGCGAGGACCCCACCCAACACGCCAACAACTGCAACAAGCGCCGTTCGCTGCATCATCCCGCCTCCGCGTCGCAGATGCTACCTCGCGCGCCGCAGTGCCGGGTTACCAAACGATAGGGTGTCGATGGACCTCCGGTCGGTTTTCACGTTTGGAACGGCGCTCGCGCTGGGCGGAGCGTGCGCGACCCCGTCGCCGCCGGAGCGCGATCCGCAGGCGCCGCGGGTCTACCGCGTCCTTCGCGGCGAAACCCTCGCCACGATCGCCTCGAAGCGGAGCTCGACCGCTGAACAGCTCCGCGCGTGGAACGACCTGCCGCCCGGCGAGCCGCCCCCGGGGACGATCCTGTTGATTTACCCCCGTGGAACTGTTGTTCCGGCGGCCCAAGTCGGCACACCCGGGCGACCGATGGTGATCAACGACCCGGAGCCGATCGGCCCCGCACCGGAGCCGAGCCCAAGGCCCCCAGATCGGGTCGCCGTAACAGTCCCCGAGCGCGGGCCTCCAGGCCTGCTGGGCGCCGACGTCACCGCTCCTGCCCTCCCGACGGGAGGCGCGAACGGCCCGGTCCACAAGGGACACCGTCCAGGGACGATCTCGCTCGGTCCGCGGGCGAGTCTGGCGACCGGCCCGGAGGCCGATCACACCGCAGCCGAGCTCGGCCGGAGCCCGCTGCCAGCCCCGGCGAACTGGCGCGTCGGCGTCCCCGGCGCGCTATCGCCGCCACCCGCCCGCCCGTGCCTTCCGCCCCCGACCGATGCGGCGGAAGGAGAAGTGGTCACCGCCCGCGGCCTCACGAAACCCCAAATCAAGGCTGGGATGCGTCCGGTGGTCGTCGCCGCGGGCGGCTGCCTCGCCGGCGACGGAGCGGGGGCCTACCAGGTCACGCTCGAGGTGGTAGCCGGCTGCGACGGGCGCGCGGCCCAAGTGACGGTGGCCGACGACGGGGGACTGCCGGGGGCGATCACTGCCTGCATCGCCGGCGTAGCCCGCAACGCCGGGTTCGACCCGCACGATGACGTCGGCGGGACGGTCTTCCTATACCCCATTCGGTTCGAGCGTTAGCTTCGACGTACCCGCCCTCGAGCGCGCGCGAACGGAGGAAGTCAGCCCGCGATCGGGCCGCCCACCGGCCAGTCCACCGGATGGGCGGGCACGTAGCCGAGCTCTTGCCGGGCACGCGTCCCGTCGAGCACCAGGCCGAAGTGCATGCGCTTGCGATTGAGGCCGTAGCTGAACTCCCCGCCCCCGAGCCAGTGCCGGAGGTTGTACGCGCGGCGGATGAACGGCCCGGGAGCTGGAAACATCGGCGTGCCCCACAGGCGGGCACACTCCGAGAGCGGCAGCGTGTCGAAACCGGGGATGTTGAACACGCCCTCGCCCGAGCCGTGGGTCGCGAGCTCCATCGCCCGCACGATATCGGCGATGGTGGCCACGTTCACCATGGGGTCGAACCCGAGCGGGCGAAACGCGACCGGCGCATCGAGGAAGTCGAAGAGCTGGCTCCCCGTACCGGGACCGAGCGCTTCGGCGCAACGGAGCACGACGATCTCGCAGTCGGCCAAGCCCATCCGGGTGCAGGCGCTCAGGTCCGCCTCGACCCGGTCGCGGACGTACTGGGGGACATGCGGCGCGAGATCCAGCGGGTGGTCTTCGCTGACGCGCACCGGGAGGTCGAGCCCGACGCGGTAGACGACGGCAAAGCTGTGAACGACCACCCGGCGGATCGTGGGATGTCGATCCGAGAGGTCGAGGATCGAGCGGAGCGCCTCCACATTCCGGGCGTGGACCCCGCGACCGACGGCATAGGCGGAGCGCGACTGGGCGAGGTGGACGACGACCTCGACGCCGAGGTCGCGCGCCGGCCCGAACAGCAGCTCGTGCACCCGCCGCGACTTGGTGAGATCGACCGACGTGTAGGTGAGGCGATTGTTCGAGAACGGGAGCGCGCGATGGGTCGGCTGCTTGTCGACCGCGAGCACGTGGCGAACCCGGGTATCGGCGAGGAGCGACCGGACGAGCCGCTCGCCAATCGACGTGGTCGCACCGGTCACCAACACCGAAATCATTTGAAAATGCCCTTGCGCTCTTTCTTCCCACGGTCCAGCAGCGCCTGGACGGCCGCCTTCACGCGGGCCGCGGCGGCCCGGACCTTCTCCGGATCATCGGCGTCTTCGGGACGATAGTCGCGATCGAGGCGGATCGGCTCGCCGTACCAGATGTGATAGCGCACCGGCAGCGGCAGGGGCGTGGCGGTGATCGGAAGGTAGGGAATGGGGCTGAACGGCAGCGGCACTCGAGCGATCTGCGGCATCTGCTCCTCGGCGCCCACGATCCCCACCGGCACCACCGGCGCGCCGTGCCGGATCGCGAGTTCGCAGTGCCCCTGCCGCCATTCCTGGAGGCGGTAGCGCTGGGAAAAGTGCTTGCCGATTCCCGGCACCCCCTCGGGGAAGATCATCAGCAGTTCGCCGGCTTCGAGGAGCGCGCGCGCATTCCCGCGCGAGCCCCCGACCACCCCACACCGGGCGAAGAGGGTGGAGATCACCGGGAGCGTCGAGACGAAGTAATCGGCGACTGGACGCGGGATCCGCGGGGGATCGGTCTGCCGGTAGACGTCGGTCCACAGCATCGCCCCGTCCACCGGGATGCTCCCGCTGTGGTTGGCCGCGAGCACCGCCGGGCCCGACTTGGGGATGTGCTCGGCGCCGTGCGAGACGACGCGGAAATACCGGTCGTACAACGGAGCCACGAGCGAGCTGCCCATCGCGACGAAGTCAGGGTGGAGCCCGAATTGGTCGAAGCCGTGGCCCGCGTCGGCAAAGGCCAGCCGATCGGCGCGCACCGAGGCGCCCGGACCCCCGAGCCAGGATGAGATCACCCGCGCGATGTGAGGGGGAACCGGCACCCCGCCCCCATAGCCGGCGCGGCCTAGCGCTGCTCGTCCGCCTCGTTCATCCGCTCCAGCCGATCGAGCTGCGGCGCCGCCGCCTCGGCTCGGGCGAGTCGCGCCAGAAGGGCGATTCGTTCCGGTGACTCCTCGGACGACAGGGCGAGTCCCTGCCGCGCGATGGCGGCCGCCGCATCGGGATCGCCGGCAGCCAACCAGTAATCTACCGCGAGCGCGGCGTGGTATTGGCCGGCCCGGGCCGGCGCGTGCACCACCGCCGACACGGTGGCGGCGGCCTCGGCAGGCCGGCCCTGCGCCGCCAGGGTCTGTGCCCTGCCGCGCGCCCGGTCGAACTCGGCCTGGCTCGCCGGATCGACCCCGGCCGACCAACCAAACTGCGCGGCCTGCCGCGCGGGCGGCGGCGGAGCCGCTGCGGGTTCGGCCTCCAGGGCGGGGGGCGTCTCGTCGCGGTCGTACTTCCGCTTGTCGCGGCTGGCGACCTCCTTGGAGGGCTGCGGTCCGCTGGCGGCGCCGAGGGTGACCCCCTGCTGCATCTCCGCCAACCCCGGATCCGGAGCGGCGTTTGCGTCGGCCCCCACCAGATCGTCCGCGGGGAGCGCCCGAGCGGCCCTCGGCTGGGACTCGGCAATTCCCTCGAGGCCCGCGTCACCGGTGCCCTGGGCCACGGGCAACGGCAGCTCGGCATTCGGAGCGAGCCGGGGAGCCCCACCCGTCATCGGCTTCTGGACAGGCATTTGCCGATCCGCGCCCTTTGCGTCGAGCGCGTTGTCGGGCAGGCGCTCGGAAGGGGGAGCGTACGCCGCAGGCGGTTCGACCGCGGCCGCCGGAGCTTGCGCCAGCTCGGCCACCCCGGGCGGAGGGGCGGGCGCCAGGGTCGCTGAGTCGATGCCGAATAGGTAGAGAACGCCGGCTGCGGCCAGGAGCAGGCCCACCCCGCTGGCGCCGCCCACCGACCGCCACCACCCGCGCGGTTCGGCGACCCCCGCGGCGTCGGGGAACGGGATCACCTGCGCCGGCGCCCCGGCGCCCGGGACGGCGAGCGGCCCGCCCTCCAACGACGCGAGAAGGTCGTCGGCGGTGAGTCGCGCGGGCGGCGCGCGGTCGGGCCGGATCGCGGCGACCGCCTCGCGCACGTCGTCGTCGAGATCGGTCGGCGCCTCGGGCGGACTCCCCCGACGGTCGAGCGCGCGATCGACCCAACGGGCGAGCTCTGCGGCTTGTTTCTCCTCGTTCATGGCGGGTACACCGTTCGAAACGCCTTGGCGGCGCGATGGAGGATCACATCGAAGTTACCCACCGTGACCCCCAGCAGGGAGGCACACTCCTCCCGCGGCCGCTCGTCGAGCAGCCGCATGCGTAGCGCACTCGCGTAGCGCTCGTTCATCCGGCCGAGCGATGTCTCGACCATCCGCCGGGTATCGTCCACTTCGAGCTGGCGATCGGGAGCCGGCGGCATCTGCACCACGTCGGCCGGGTCCTCCGCGCGAACTGCGGACTCGAGGTTCAGGTCGCGCCGACGCCGACGGTGGACGTCGATCGCCTTGTTCACCGCGATCCGGTGGAGCCAGAAGAAGATGCTTCGCTCCTCGTCACGCCAGGTATCGATCTTCTCGAGCACGGTCTTGAACGTGTCGCGCAGGCAATCCTCGGCCAGCTCGGTGACGGGGAGCCGCGGTAAAATCGCCTGCCGAAAGAGGAGATCGCCATACCAGCCGTAGATGACGGCAACGGCGGATCGGTCTCCCTGCTGCAGCCTCCGGATCACCGCGCGTTCCTCCGCGAGCGGAACGAGATCGCCGCCGAGCCGCGACTCCCCTTCCTGTCTCGGTAGTTGTCCACGCTGGTCCAACGGTGCACCTTGCCGGATCTTACATCCACCCGAATCGCGATAACCGGGGCGGAGGAGGCGTGATGCCGGCCGACGGACCCTTGACCGGAATCGAAGTGCTCGATCTCTCGCTTAACCTTCCGGGGCCGTATGCCACCTCCATCCTGCGGTCCCTCGGCGCCTCGGTCACGAAGATCGAACCCCCCCGGGGCGACCCGGCGCGCCACATGGGCGAGTTGTTCGACCTCGTCAACCGGGGAAAGAAGAGCGTGGTGCTCGACCTCAAGCGCGACCCGGATCAGGCCCACCTCCGCTCGTTGGTGGCCCGGGCCGACGTGCTCGTGGAGGGCTTCCGGCCCGGGGTGATGGCCCGGCTGGGCTGCGGAGCGGCGGAGGCCCTGGCCCAGAACCCGCGGCTGATCTGGTGTTCGATCAGCGCGTTCGGAGCCACCGGGCCGCGCTCCGGGGAGCCCGCCCACGACCTCAACACCCAGGCCCTCTCCGGTCTGTGCTGGCTCGAACGCGACGCCGCCGAGCGCCCCCGGCCGACGGTGCTCCCCACCGCCGACCTGGGCGTGGCCCTCGCGGCGGTCGCCGGCATCAACGCGGCGCTGCTCGGCCGGGCGCGCACCGGACGGGGGGCGATCCTCGACGCCGCGATGGTCGACCCGGCCGCGAGCTTCGCGGCGATCTGGTCGCGTGGCGTCGACCCGGGGGCCACCGCCCGCGCGCAGTTCCCGGCGAACGCCCGGCCGGTCGCCCGATCCTTCCTTCGCCGCCTCTCGCGCGAGCGCCTCTACGCGCTGCCGCACTACGGCTTGTTCCGCTGCCGCGACGGCGCGTGGCTGGCGATCGGCGTCGTCGACGAGGACCACTTCTGGCGCCGCCTGTGCGCGATGCTCGGGATTCCGGGCCTCGGACGCCTGAAGCTTCCCATGCGAATGGCCCTGGGAGGGATGATCCGTCCGCTTGTCGCGGCCCGCGTGCGCAGCGCGAACCGCGCCACCTGGCTCGCCCGCGCCGGCGAGGCCGACCTTCCGCTCACGCCCGTCCTCAGCCCGGACGAGGCGCGCCACGACCCGCAACTCGCGGCCCGGGGCGTATTTTCGTCCGATGGAACGCCGAGAGCCCCGGTTCCCGGTTCGAGCGCCATCGAAGACCCGGCCCCCGCACTCGGCGCTCACACGGCCGAGGTGCTCGGCGGCCTCTCGAGCCCGAACGCCGCCAGGTAGCGGTCGACCCGCTCCTCGAGCGTGGGGGCGTCGACCGCGAGGCACAGCTCGTCGGCCGGATAGTCGCGACAAACCTGGGGGCGGTCCGCGTAGATGGCGCACCGCAGATCCGCGCGGAGATGGGGACAGGGAACCCCGATCGCCTTGCCGAGCGCCGCGATGTCCGGCGCCACGCAACACACGCCGCACCCGAAACAAGCGATCTTCGCCACTACAGCGCCAGGATCAGCGCGACCGCAGTCAGCACGGCGGCGACCACGGTCAGCAGCCCCAATCCGACCGCGATCTTCGCCAACGCCAACATCTTCCGCACGATCGCGAGGCCCATCCCGACCGAGATCAGCGCGACCGCGAGCACGGCGAGACCGACCGCGAGCGCGAGCCCCCCCGCTTCCCACGCGGTTGGGATCTGGAGCAACAGAACCGAGGTCGCGAGGCCCGACATCGGCGCCCCTTAACCCTGGGAGAGGGTCTTGCTCCATCCATCGTCGTACGAGACGACGAGGAACGTCCCCGACCCGTGGCGAACGAGCTTGATGCGCGGGTTCGTGACCACCGGGGTGAGCCACCCGTCCCGCGCGATCGCCTCGAGGTCGGCGAGCGTGCGACACGCGGATAGCCGAGCGATCTCCCGGGTGTGCCTTACCGGATCGAGCCCACACACCAGCTCGGCCACCCGGTCCTCGAAGCGCTTCATTTCCCCCTCCTACCTGCCGGGCTGCCACCCGTGTCGGCGCCGAAACGCCCAGTCGCATCCCCGGACATAGGCATACCACGCGGTCCACGCGTCCACACCGCCCGCCAGGAAGGCCCGAAGGGCCGGAATGTCGGCCCGAGCCAGCGGAAGATCCGACGCGAGCTGAAGCAGGAGCTCCACCAGCGCCGCCGCCGGATCCGTGGTCGGCAGGTCGGGAAACACGACCTGATCCACGAGCGCCGCGGCCCACTCTCTCAGGTCGTCTCGCTCCAGGTCCCCCACCGACCACGCCGCGAGGCGCTGCTCCACGTCGCGCACCGAAGGGAGCGGGCGGACCTCGAGGATCGGCTCGTCGTGCATCTCCCCCCCTTTATCGGCGCAGCACCCAGCTGGCTTTGGCGAACAGGCTCCAGGTGGGGTCGGCGCCCAACGTCCATTGGCGACTTCCACCGGCGTAGAAGGCCGACCCTGGCGACACTTCGTACGCCAACAGCGCCTCTCCGTTCGTGCGCTCGTCGAAGCTCGTCCGATCGACGACCAGCCGAGCCCACGCCTGGCGACTCCAGAAAAGCTCAAGCCGCGCACGCCCCACCCACCCGGCGTAAAACTCCGCCCCCTCGACGACCAGGCGCTCGTAGGTGCCGCTCACCGAACCCGTGACGGCCGCCACCGGCTGGAGGGCCAACTCGCCGGTTGCCTGGTCCTTCCACCCGACCGCCGGGGCCGTGGGGTCGTACAGCGCGCCAGTGCCGGTCGAGCCGTCAATCTCGGCCCGGAGCCACTCCGTCCAGCTCCCGCCCATCCCAGCCTCCACGCGATCCGTCTCCAGGGTCGCGGTCTGGAAAACCTCGGATGCGCGTGTGTAGCCCGACCACCAGGACGCGCCGTTGCCGAGTTGGCCCACGACCTCGGGCCCGAAGTGGGCGAAGCGGAACTGACCGAGGTGATCAACCGTTACCCCACCTTGGACCGGAAGAATCTCGAATGTCGGCAGGACCTTTGACCGGGGGTACATCTGGACCCCAGCCCCCCCTTCGGCGGACGTCCGATCCGCCCCGGTCACGAAACCGTTCTCCGCACGGAAGTCGGGCGCGATGATTCGCAGGTTTGCCCAGGCGCTGACACTGCGTGAGCCGTAGGCGGCGAAGAGCGTGCCCGCCGGAGCCGGCCGCGATTCGACGCCAGCGCCCTCGGTTGCCGAAGCCAGGGCCGCCGCCTCGACCACGAGCCGATCCGAGACGCGGACTCGGGTGTCCACGCCGCCCAAGCGGTTGTAGAGCGGTGTCCCGAGGATCTCCTTGTCGGAGAACAGCACGCCGGCGAACGAATCGGGACCGATGGATCTCCGCAGCCGGATCACCGTATCGAGCGCGTCCTTGTCGGCGAGTGCGAGCGCGTCCCACCCCCCGCCCTCGCTGACGGTCGGCAGCGGATCGCGATCGAGCACGTTCAAGGCGGCGACGGTCCACCCACCGAGTTCGCTGGTCGCCCGAGCGCCGTAGGCCGGAACGGCCATGCTCCGGGTGAACACCAGGTTGTCGAACGGGTGGGTAAACGTCTCCTGACCCTCGAGGAAGAAGGGACGTCGTTCCTCGAAATATAGCGCGTAACGCCGATTGAGGTCGATCTGCGAAGCGTCCGACTCGACCTGGGAAAAATCAGGATTTGCGGTGGCCAGTCCTTGGAAGGCAGCCGACGGGCTGTACCGGACCGTGAGGCCCGGGCCAAAGCCCCCGACCTCGTATCGGCCCACCGGGTCGCCGATCTCGGTGCGGCCCCAGGTCAGCTCCGGCTGGACCTCCAGGCCGAGCGTCCGCGGAAGCTCCCCGGCCCCGCCGACGATCGCCTCTTGCACGAGCAGGCCGGCGACATCCGGATCCAGCCGCGGCCAGGACGAGGTCTCGCCGAAGCGCGGCACCGAGCGATACACGAACAGGCCCAGCTTGTCGTTGTCCCGCGGGTGGCGAATCGCGCGCCAGGGAACCCCGATCTCCACTTCGTAGCCCGCAGCGGTACGCTGAGCGGCGGCGAACCAGCGCGCGTCCCACGAGAGGTCCTCCGGGGCACCGGCGGCGTTGGTGCCATCGGTCTGCACCCCGAGCACGTTGCAGTTGAAATTGTAGGACCGCTGCACCGTACCCGCAGGGTCGACGTAGACCCCGACGAAGTCGTCGACGTGGCGGGTGTCGCGACGCCCCAAGCCCGCGCGGATCTTGTCAGGCTCGGGATCATCGGCTCGAAAGTGGAACCACAGGCCCCGATCGTCGGCGATCACCCGGACCACCGTCTGGCCAACCGGGGCTTCGTCGGGCTTCGGGCGAAAGGCGACGAACTCGGGCAGGGTCAGGGCGTCGCGCCACCCGGGCTCGTCCGCGCGGCCATCGACCTGAATCGCGGCCTCCGACACGCGCGGCACGTCGAGGTCGAAGACCGGCATGCCCCCCCTTCGCGCGCGGCGGATATCCCATCCGCCCCGCTCGTCCCATCAGAGAACCGCGCCGGCCGGGATCGTCGCTCCTTTCGCCACGATGATGATCCCGTCGCGAACGACCCAGTCCGGGTGATCCTCGTCGGGTCGGTCGGGATGCCCGAGGATCTGAGCCCCCGCCCCGATCCGGGCATTCTTGTCGATGATCGCGCGCCGGATCATCGCGTTCGCGCCCACACCCACCGGGATCGTGCCCGAGGCCACCACCTGCGCCCGCTTCTTGTCCACCTCGTAGAAGTCCGCCCCCATCAGGATCACGTCCTCGAGGCGGGCGCCGGGGTCGATCCAGCTGCGCAAGCCGACGATCGAGTGCTGAATGCTCGCCCCGTGGATCACCGATCCCTCGGCGATCAAGCTCCGCGAGACCGTCCCGCCCACGAACACCGTCGGGGGAAGGAAGCGCGGTCGCGTGAAGATCGGGGCCTCGGGCACATAGAAGCGAAACGCCGGGTCCTCGTCGCACAACGCCAGATTCGCCTCGTAGAAGCTCCGGATCGTCCCGATGTCTTCCCAGTAGTCGTCGAACAGGTGGGCCGCCACCCGATGCGTTGTCAGCGCGGAGGGCAGGATGTCCTTCCCGAAGTCGCGGCCGCGACTCAGCAGCTCGGCCAGCGCCCGGATCGAGAAGACGTACACCCCCATGGAGGCAAGGAAACGCCGCTCGCCCATCCCCCACCGCTCCCGCAGCTCCGGGGGGGCCTCGAGCGCCGTCAGGTCTTCGTTGGCGGCCGGTTTTTCGCGGAAGCTCCGGATCATGCCCTGCGCGTCCACGCCGCTCACCCCGAAGCCGTGCAACTGCTCCCGGGCCACCGGGATACAGGCCACCGTCACGTCGGCACCGACCGCGTCGTGGTGGGCGATCATCGCCGAATAATCCATTCGGTAGAGGTGATCGCCCGAGAGGATCAGCACCCGCTCGGCGCCGTCCCTCTGCATCCGATGGAGCTGCTTGGCGACCGCGTCCGCGGTGCCGTGGTACCAATCGTCTTCGCCCCGATCGGTCTGCTCGGCGGCCAGAACCTCCACGAAACCGTTGCTGAACGAGTCGAACCGATAGGTGCGGGCGAGGTGGGCGTTCAGCGATGCCGACTGAAACTGGGTCAGGACGAAGATCTCGCGGAGACCGCTGTTGATCGCGTTGCTGATCGGGATATCGATGAGGCGGTACTTGCCGCCGAGCGGGACCGCAGGCTTGGCCCGCATGGCCGTGAGGGGGAAGAGCCGCGTACCCTTTCCGCCGCCCAGCACCACCGTCATGACCCGACCACTCACCGTCGCCATGCTCCGCTCCCTGCCTGCCGTAGCCTACCTCACGGGCTGCGGGGTCGTGTGCCGTGGCCCGGCCTGCGCCGAGGAATGGGACGTCGGGCGGGCGCTGATCCTCGCCGGCACGGCGGAACGGATCGCGACCGCCGACGCCGCCGATTCGGCCACACTGACCTGGACCGGCACCGAGGCCCAGGGCGCAGACTGGGCCTTGACCGCCGGGAATGGTGAACTGGTGATCGGAACCCCAGGGTCGTCCGAGGTGTGGATCCTCCCGAGCGACGGCGGCGGCCCGTTGGTGGGGCGGCCGTGGACCGACGGGACCACCTTCGGTTTCGGGGCGGCCATCGTGCGTGGAGCGGGCGCCACCTGGGTGGGCAACCCGGAGGCCGATCTGGCCGCCGGCGCACTGTACCGCGTCCCGCTGGGCTCCGACGAACCCGACCTCACGGTCCGGGGAACCAGCGCGGGCGACCGGCTCGGAGAGCGGATCTGGCTGTGCCCCGATCTCGACGGCGACGGCCTGGAGGAGGTCGCCGCGTCGGCCCCGTGGTTCGCGGCACCCGAGGACTTCCCCCTCGCCGATCCCACCGAGGTGGCGGCGCTCGGGGGCGCCGTCGTGCTCCTCCTCAGCGCGGAGCTCACTGCCGACCCAAATCGGCCAATCTGGGAGCTCGGTCGCCTTTGGTGGGGGAGCGCACCTGGCGACGCGCTGGGCGCCGGGGCGACCTGCGAGCGCGACCTGGACGGCGACGCGGTCCCCGACCTCGCGCTCGGCGCCCCCTACGTCGGAACGGGCGACGACGGTGCGATCTACCTGCTCGGCGGATCCACGCTTCCCGCGAGCGGCGCGGTGTCCGCCCAGGCCGACGCGACCCTCCTGGGGAAAGGCGGCGAGTGGCTCGGCTTCGACCTCGGGACCTTCCGCGACCCGCGGACCGACGCCGTCCTGCTCGTGGCCGGGGCCCCCGGCGCCAACGCAGGGGCCGGAGCGGTACATACGCTGGCGGTGTCCGCCCGCAACGTCGCCACCCAGGCCACCTTCGAGGCCGACGCGACGGCCACCGGGTTTCACGTCGGCCGTGTCGTGACCCACGGCGACGTCGACGGCGACGGTCGGGAGGACCTGTTGATCGGCGCCCCCGACTGGAAGGACGGTCGCAACGGCTACGACGCGGGGCGTGCGTTCGTGCTGTACGGGGGTCCGACTTGGTCCGGCGTCGCGGCCTTCGCGCCCGGAACGACCTGGACCGCAGCCCAGCCGTTCGCCCGGATCGGGAGGGGAATCCGTGCGTTCGACCTGGACCTCGACGGCGCCGACGAGCTGTTGCTCCCCGCGCGCACGGCGGTCCTGCCGTAGCCGGCGCTGGCTGGATAGAGGGCGTCCGATTGGAGGGAGCGGTGTACGAGAAGGAGCTCGAGGTCGCGATCGAGGCTGCCCGGCGTGCGGGGGCGGCGATCGCGGAGATCTACGACGCCAAGGACACGTCGCACGTCGAGAAGAGCGACGATCGCGGACCGCTGACCGAGGCCGACACGCGGTCGAACACGATCCTGATCGAGGCGATCCAGTCCGCGTTTCCGACCGACGCGATCCTCTCGGAAGAGACGAAGGACACGCCGGAGCGCCTCGACAAGCGACGCGCCTGGATCCTCGATCCTCTCGATGGCACGCGCGAGTTCACCCTGCAGATCCCCGAGTTCGTCGTCTCGATCGGGTTCGTCGTCGATGGAGAGATCGCGGCGGGTGTCCTGTACAACCCGGCCTCTCGGGAGTTGTTCACCGGCCTTGTCGGTGGAGAGGCCACCTGGAAGGGCTCCCCCTGCCGGGTGAGCGGTCACCAGGCCTTCGAGGGGGCTCGGTTCCTGGTGAGCCGGTCCGAGTACAAGAAGGGCTGGTTCGACAAGTACAAGGATCAGGTCGCGCTTACGCCGATGGGCTCCGTGGCCTACAAGTTCGGGTTGGTCGCCGCCGGGCAGGCGGAGGCCAGCTTCACGCCGGAGCCGCGGAACGAGTGGGACCTCGCAGGGGGCGTGGCGTGTGTGATCGCTGCCGGAGGGCTCGCGACCGATGGTCGGGGCGCGCCCTATCGATTCAACCGCCCGGATCCGCTCCACATCGGGGTCTGCGGGACGAATGGCTGGCTCCATGAGCGCGTTCTGGGCTTGATTCGCCGATGAGCCCGGGTCGGACCCCAGGCCTCGGCCCCGTGCTGCTGGCCGTGCTGGTGGACCTGCTGGGGTTCGGCCTCGTCATCCCTTTGCTTACGTTCTACGCCGAGTCCTTCCACGCGAGCGCCATTCAGGTGACGCTCCTGGCCGCGGTCTACAGCCTCGCCCAGTTCGCCTTCGCACCGGTCTGGGGGCGGCTCTCAGATCAGGTTGGTCGGCGGCCGGTGATGCTCGTGTCGATCGCCGGAACGGCGGTCTTCCTCGCCGCCTTCGCCCTGGCGCCCTCGCTCCCCTGGCTCTTCGTCTGTCGCGCACTACACGGTGCCTTTGCGGCCAATATTTCCACCGCCCAGGCCTACGTCGCCGACGTGACCACCCCCGAGAATCGCGCGCGCGGGATGGGCCTCATCGGCGCCTCGTTCGGGATCGGCTTCAGCTTGGGTCCGTGGGTCGGCGGAGAGCTCTCCCCGTATGGGCTCGCCGTCCCGATCTGGGCGGCGGCAGCCCTCTCGGCCCTCAACTTCGCCTGGGCGGTGGTCGCGCTGCCCGAGAGCCGACCGGCGGGCCAGCGGCAGGCCACCCACCGTTCGCTCGATCCGCGTCACCTCGGGCGGGCGCTCCGCCACCCGGCGGTGGGGCCAGCGATCGGACTGGCCTTTACCGCTACCGCAGCCTTCGCCATGATGGAGGCCACGTTTTCGCTGGTCGCCGAGCACTCCTGGCGCATGGATGCCCAGGGGGTCGGCCGCGTGTTCGCCCTGATCGGCGGGATCGGCATCCTCGTTCAGGGAGGCCTCCTCCATCGCCTCGTGCGCCGCTACGGCGAACCCTCGCTGGTGGTCGTGGGATACGCCGCGAACGCGGCCGGGCTGGCGACCCTCGCGTTCGCAGGACCGGGCGCCGCCCTCTGGGTCGGGTGCGCCGCGATCGCGGTGGGGTCTTCGCTCGCAAACCCCTCCCTCACCTCCCTGATCAGCCGAGGCGCGGGGAGCGATCAACAGGGCGCGGTGCTCGGGGTCAACCAGTCGCTGGGTGCGCTCGCCCGCGCCGCCGGACCGGCCGCCGGGGGCTTCCTCTATGCCCACTGGTTCCGGGGAGGGGCGTTCCTCGTTGGAGCCATCCTCATGGCGACCAGCATGGCCGCGGCCTGGCCCATCGCCCGGCGTGCCGTCACCCCGATCCCGCGTCCGGCGCCTAACCCTTGAGGGAGAAATGATGCCCCAACCACCCAAGCTCTCCACGTTGTACAGCCCGGCGGTCATCGCCAACCGCGTCGCGGCGATGGGACTCGAGATCCGGGCGCTTTATCCCCCGGACTCCGACGCCAACCCCACGCGCATCACCCTCATCGGCGTCCTGAAGGGGTCGTACGTGTTTCTGGCCGACCTCGCGCGCGCCATCCCCGGTCCGGTCGAGATCGAATTCCTCGGCGTCTCCTCCTACAACGGCACCGAGTCCAGCGGGAACGTGCGGATTACCCATGATCTCCGCGCGGACATCGCCGGGCGACACTGCCTGCTGGTCGAGGACATCGCCGACACCGGCCTGACGCTGGACTACCTCCGCCGCGCGCTCGAGGTCCGCGGCCCCGCCAGCCTGCGCGTCGCCGCGTTCCTCGACAAGCCGAGCCGGCGGATCGTCCCCGTCCAACTCGACTTCATCGGGTTTTCCATCCCCGATCACTTCGTGGTGGGGTATGGGCTCGACTACGACCAGCTCTACCGGAACCTCCCGGAGGTCGCGATCCTCGGCAAGGCGTGAGAAGATCCACCCGCGACTTTGCCGAGTCGTGACAGCGGCCGGCGAGGCCCGGCGCTAAACCCCCTGGGCAGATCGCGGAGGGGAATTGCTCGTTCTACTCGCCACGTTGGCCCACGCCACGCCCGCAATGAACCCGCTGCAGCTCTCGCACGACGCGCTGTGGGGAGCCTACCTCCACCATTTCGAGCCACAGGCCGCCCCCGCCGACGCCCTCCCGCCGCTGTGCGCCACCGTGCTGGTCGAGACCCTGAAACAGCGGTGGAGCGAATTCAGCGAGGCCGAGCAGGCCCGAATCACGAGCCACGTGGCGCCGTTCCTCCCGTCGCTCACCGCGCCGCTCAAGCCCCGAGCCGCGGCGGCGGGGGCTCGCCAGCCGTGTTGGGGCGGATACCTCGACAACGAACGGCAGAGCGACCACTTCTCGGTCGAATGGGACAACGGGACGATCTCGTCGAGCGAGGTGGACGTTCTGCTGACCGAGCTGGAGTTCTCGTACCAGGTCGAGGTCGCAGACCTCGGATGGCGGGAGCCAGACGGTATGAACGCGTTCTTGCTCACCGTCTACGTCATCAACCAGGCCTCGGCCGCGGCGTACACCACGGTCTCGCAGTGTGGCAACGTGAACATGCCCTATGTGGTCGCCAACGACGGCTCGTTCTTCAACGACGTCTGGTGGAAGGACATGGTCGCCCACGAGTTCAATCACGCCTCGCAGTTCGGCTACGGCGACGACCTCGAGTTTTGGTTCTGGGAGGCCACCGCGACCTACGTGCAGGAGTCGGTGTACCCCGCCCACAACGAATGGGCGCCGTACATCACCGGCTACTCGGACCAGCCGTACATGGCGATGTCGGCCTCGGATCAAGCGGACGACGCGATCTTCTGGCACATGTACGGGATGGCGATCTGGAACTTCTGGCTCGACGAAAACTACGGTGGCGTCGCCACGATTCAGGACATCTGGTCCTATAGCGACAGCATCGGCGACTCGTACTCGGTGACCCAACAGGAGGCGCTCGCCGGCATCGGCGTCGACTTCGCGGAGGCGTTCAAGGGCTTCACCGCAGCCAACACCGTGATGGACTACGCCGAGCATGCCTGGTTTCCGGTGATTCGCCCGCAGATCGAGGTGGAGGACCTGCCGGCGGACGGGAGCACCTCCTCGTTCACCGAGCCCGAGGCCTATGGCTCCAACTACATCCGGTTCGACGTCGATCCCCCGACGTGGGAGAAGACGGACCTGTTGTTCACGTTCGTCGGTGATGAACCAGCGAATTGGCTGGTCCAGATCGTCGGGGCGAACGACAACCACGTCGAGGTCGTCGTCGAGGTCGAACTCCTGGAGTCCGAAGGCGTGGGCCGGCTCGCGAACTATGGGGATTACGACCAGCTCTACGCGGTGGCTTCCCCGAGGAAGGACGCGCCCGGGACCTTCGGCTTCTCGTGGGCGGCCGAGGGCGCAATCCCGATTGGCGGCACCGAACCCGAGGAGGAAGAAACCCCCGAAGACGGCACAGGCCCAATCACCGTCGAGGGCGAGTCCGGCGGCGGTCTGTTCGGCTGCGCGGCCACCGGCGGAACGACCGGCCTGCCCGGCCTCGGCGCCCTGCTCGCCCTCCTGGCCCTCCGGCGCCGGTCCGGCGGGTGACGCTCACCCGCCGCGCGCTTCTCGGTTCGGGCACTGCGCTCGCGACCGGATGCGACGCGGTCGTGCTCGACCAGGAGCCCGTCCCGGAGACGATCGAACCGATCACCTCCAACGAGGACTTCTACGTCTATTCGTGCTGTTTCGGCGCTGATCCCGATCCCGCCACCTGGGCCTGCCCGATCACCGATCGCGGCGTGCCGATCGGCACCCTCGACGCCGCCTGGCTGGCCGCCCACGCGGCGACCCCCTTCGAGCACACGCTCCAGTGCATCGGCTCCACCCCAACAAACATCGCCATCTCCAACGCCATTTTTGGCGGAATTCGCCTGGTCGATGTCCTGGCCGAGTTCGGGGTCGCCGTCGATCCGTCGATCGTCCAGCTCTACCTGGTCGGAGTGGACGACTACGACGCTGGAATGCCCGCTTCCGACATCGAGAAGGCCTGGCTGGTGTGGGAGATGAACGGCGTGCCCCTGCCGGTGGCGCATGGGTTTCCCGCGCGCCTGATCATCCCGGGCCGCTACGGCGTCAAGAACGTAAAGTGGCTCGCCTCCATCGCGCTCCTCTCCGAGCCGATCGTGGACTATTGGACGGAGCGCGGTTGGGACGCCGAGGCGCAATACCAGTGCAACGGCTTCATCGTCGCGCCCGTTCCCGGGTCCACGGTCCCCAACCACCAGGCGCTCGCGTACTTCGGGATCGCCTATGCCGGCGAGGATCCGGTCACCTCGGTCGAGATCACCTTCGACGACTTCGCCACCACCGAGCGCGCCACGCTGGACTATGCGCCCGGCGCAAACCGGTGGGTGCTCTGGTCCTTCGTGTGGACCCCGCGTCGAGAGGGCGTCGTCACGGCCCAGATCCGGGTCACGACCGCGAGCGGCGCGGTTTCGAGCGAGAACCCCGCTGGCACCAACTATCTCGCCGGCTATGACGGCGGAATGGCGGTCGAGATCACCGTCGCATGATCGCCTGGATCGGCGGGCTCGCCCTGGCGGGTCCGTGGACCCGGTCCGCCGGCGAGTACTACGCAAAGTTGGCGGTCGACGCATATTCCGCGCCCGAATATCGCTCGCCGGTCACCGCGTTGCCCGGCGTCACCGAGTCGGGAACCACCGGCTTTCGCGGGGAGCAATTCAGCGCCTGGGTCGAGTTCGGGGCGTTGCCCGAGGGTGCCTGGCGCGCCCAGCTCGCCCTCTCGGTGCCGGTCACCGCGGGGCACACGGAATTCGATTTCGACAACGGCTTCGGCCGGGTGCGCGGCCACACCACCGTCGTCCGGGTCGGCGACGTCCGCCTCGTCCCGCAGGTCGCCCTCCATCCGACTGCGCCCATCGCCGCCGCGCTCGAGCTCAAGGTCCCCGCCTACCGAAACGACAGTGTCTGCCGGGACAGTCCGTACCGGATCTACTGCCCGCGCCCCGGCGACGGACAGATCGACCTGACGCCCAGCGTGCTCGCCGGCGTGTCGAACCCGCACGGGTTCGCCGAGTTCTCCGCCGGCTGGCGCATCCGCACCGACTGGGTGCTCGGCGCGGAGGGCCCACCGCGCCCCCTCGGTGACGGGCCGGCGTTCGCGGCGGCCGGAGGGGGCCACCTGTCCAGCCTGCTCTTGATCGCCCGCGTCGAGGGCAATCTCGTGCTGAACCCCGACGACGCGATCACGCCGCAGGCGGTGCGCCTCGGCCCGGCGGCCCTCTGGACGGTGCACGAGGCGACCGGTACCGCCCTCGAAGCTAGGTTCATGGCCGACCTGTGGTCCAAGGGGACCGCGCGGGGCGTCGGCGGCGGGGTCGGGGTCTCGGCGCGCCGCTGAGGCGGTTATGCTGCCCGTTCGGGGGATGAAATGGCGGAGTGGGACGTGGTGGTGGTGGGGGCGGGCCCAGGCGGGTACCCCGCGGCGATCCGCGCGGCACAGCTCGGGCTGAAGACCGCGTGCATCGAGCGGGAGAAGGCCGGCGGCGTGTGCCTGAACTGGGGATGCATCCCAAGCAAGGCGCTCCTGAAGACGGCCGAGCTCGCCCAGAAGATCGAGCACGCCAAGGACTTCGGTCTCGAAGTGACCGGGTTCCAGGTCGACTACCCGGCGGTGATCGGGCGGTCGCGAAAGGTCGCGGAGCGCTTCGAGAAGGGCGTCCACGGCCTGTTCAAGAAGTACGGCGTCACCCTGATCCGCGGCGAGGCCCGGTTCCTGGGCGCCGGCCAGGTGGCGGTCGGGGAGGAACAACACACGGCCAAACACCTGATCCTCGCCACCGGCGCGCGGGCCAAGCTGTTTCCCGGATTGATCGTAGACGGGGAGCGGGTGGTGACGTACCGCGAAGCCATCGTGTCGACACTGCGGCCGAAGTCGGCCACCGTGCTCGGCTCCGGGGCGATCGGGATGGAGTTCGCGTGGTTCTGGCACGCGCTCGGCGCGGAGGTGACCGTGGTCGAGGCGCTTCCGGAGATCCTGCCCCGCGAGGATGCGGAGGCGAGCGCGGCGGTGCGCAAGGAGATGGCGAAGAACGGGATGAAGTTCCTGCTCGGGCGGAAGGCCACGGGGGCGGTGAAGGACGGCGACGGCACGCTCACCACCCTCGACGACGGCACCGAGCTCCGCGCCGACGTCGCCCTCGTGGCGCTCGGCATCGCCCCGAACACGGCCGGCCTGGCGGAGCTGGGAATCCAGTTGGACCGCGGCTTCGTGGCGATCGACGACGACTGCCGCACCAGCGTGCCGGGGATCTACGCGATCGGCGACATGACCACGAAGGGCGGGCTCGCCCACACCGCGATGGCGCAGGCGCACTCGTGTG
Organism: Pseudomonadota bacterium; assembly: GCA_947490265.1. Lineage (GTDB taxonomy): Bacteria > Myxococcota_A > UBA796 > UBA796 > CANLGQ01. The sequence goes on from CANLGQ010000010.1 coordinate 21,324, forward strand.
TGGAGCGCATCGCTGGAAAGCACGCGCTACCCGTCGATTACAGCAGCATCCCGAGCTGCACCTACTGCCAGCCCCAGATCGCGAGCGTCGGGCAGACCGAGGCCCAGCTCACCGCGGCGGGACGAAAGTACAAGGTCGGCCGATTCCCGTTCCTGGCCAACGGCAAAGCCCAGGGCGCCGGCTCCGCCGCCGGGTTCGTCAAGGTGCTGATCGACGAGAAATACGGGGAAATCCTCGGCGCGCACATCGTCGGCCACGAGGCGACCGAGCTCATCGGCGAGTTCACGCTCGCCCGCGTCGCGGAGGCCACCGCGGAGACGCTGCTGCACACCGTGCACGCCCACCCGACCTTCAGCGAGGCCTGCTTCGAGGCGGTGGCTGCGGCGATGGGCACCGGGGTCCACCTGTGACCGGGGAGGGCCGGCCGTGCCCGCAGTAGACCTCATCCCGAAGCGCGACCTCTCCTCGTTCCGGAAGATCGCGCTCGGCACCTGGAAAGACGCCAAGGACCCGAGCGTGTACGGGGCGCTGGTGGTCGAGGTCGACGCGGTGCTCGCGTACATCGAGGCGTTTCGCGAGGCGACCGGAAAACGGCTGACGCTCACCCACCTGATGGCCAAGGCCCTGGCGCTGGTGTACCGCGAGATCCCCGACGCCAACGCGCTCCTCCGCTGGGGCGGCATCTGGATGCGCAAGGAGATCGCCATTTTCTTTCAGGTTGCCCTGGAGGACCCGGTGACGGGCGAGATCGATCTGTCCGGAGTGACGATCCGGCGACCCGACCAGAAGTCCACCCTCGACATCGTCGGCGAATTCGAGGCGGCGGCGGGCAAGGTGCGCGCCGGGAAGGACGAGGAGAAGGAGAGCACCCGCCAGACGTTCAAGCGGCTGCCCGGGTGGCTCACCGGCTGGGTGCTCGATCTCATCTCGGTGCTCATCTATGGCCTGAACCTGGACCTGCGCTGGGCCGGGCTCCCGCGCGACCCGTTCGGCTCGGCGATGGTGACGAACATCGGCACGCTGGGGCTGGAGGAAGCCTATGTCCCCCTCGTCCCGTACAGCCGGGTGCCCCTCCTGATCGCGGTGGGGGCCGTCAAACGCGAGTTCGTGCCCGACGCGGCCGGGAATCCGAAGCTGGTTCACACGTTGCGGCTGTGCGCCACCTTCGACCACCGGATCCTCGACGGCGCGCACGCTGCGAAGATGGCCAAGGTAATCCGCCGGGCCTTCGCGGATCCGATCGCCGCCTTCGGGCCGATCCCACCGGGCCCCGGCGGGTCGCCGTGACCGGGTGCTATGCTCGCGGGGTGCCACTCTCCTTCCTCGCCCTGATCGCGCAGGTCGCCTGCCACGGCGCTTCCCCGTCGGATACCGCCACCGCGACCGACGCTGACGCCGACACCGACACCGACACCGACACCGACACCGCCCCTCCCGATCCGGCGACGGTCCCGCTCGCCGGAAGCTGCCCGGCCGACCAGCTCTTCGGGGCCTTCGGCGTGGAGTCCGATGGGCTCCTCACCGTGGCATCGGGCGCGGTCGCCGATGGGGTCGTTCCCCTCACCGTCCTCGAAGAGGTCTCCGCTGAGGGGGATTGCCGACTCCTCCGCCGGGTGTCGCTGTTCTGCGACCCGGCCTGTTCCCCCGATCAGACCTGCGGTTTCGACGGGGAATGCATCCCCTACCCCGCCGCCCAGGACCTCGGCATCGTCACCGTGGAGGGCCTGTTCGACCCGGTCGAGATGACGGCGAGCAGCCCGGGTTTCACCTACTATCAGCTCGGGCTGCCCAGCCCGGCCTATGACCCCGGCGCGCTGATCACCCTGCAGACCGAGGGCGGGGCGCTTCCCCCCTTCACCCTCTACGGGGTGGGGATCGTCCCGCTCGAGATCGTGGCCGAGGAGTGGGTGCTGAGCGAGGTCGCCGACCTCGAGGTGCACTGGGCGTCGCCGGGGGGACCGGTGCGCTCGCGGCTTCACGTGCGGATCACCATCGATCAACACGGGGCCAGCCCGATCCAGCTCGACTGCGATTTTCCCGACACCGGCACCGGCACCCTGCCGAGCGCGCTCATGGCCGAATTCGTGGCCTCCGGCGTCACCGGCTTTCCAGCCGCGCTGGTCACCCGGCAGACCGTCGATTCCACGGTGATCGGCGATGGGTGTGTCGAATTCGCGATCGCGTGGTCGGGCGCAGGCGAGATCCGGGTCGAGGGCTACACGCCGTGCACCCAACAGGCCGACTGCCCTACCGGCCAGATCTGCAACACCGACCTCGAGATCTGCGAGTAGTCAGAGCAACGGGTTGTAGGTGATCTCGACGGTCGCCCCGCTGTCCGGGTAGTACTCGTCCAGATCGACCGTGTTCGTCTTGCTGTCGTAGTCGAGGCTGTCGTTCGGGAGGTCCACCTCGGTCCCGTCCGGCTCGACGACGTGCGCCGTGATCGAGGGCGCCCAGGGAGCCTCGGTGAGCACAAAGGCGTTGTTCCCTTGGATGGTGGCGGTAACGGCATCGAGCGCCGGACCGTAGGGCTCGTTGCTCACGCTCCACACCACTCCCCCGACCGCAACCGAGATGTCGTGAAAATCCTCAGTCGCCACGATGGTGTTGAAACCGCGGAGGTTGGGATCGGGCCGGAGCGCGAGCAGATAGTCGATGAACTGCTGAGTGCTGACCGGGTTGTCGTCGCTCTGGTCGACTTCGTCGCTGTGGAGGATGATCGCCAGGTCGGAGCCCGGGCGGAGGAAGCCGTCGTTTGCGAGACCGGGCCCCATCGCGGTCAGGGCCAGGTAGGTGCTCGTGCGCCCCTCCTCCTGGGTGCTGGGATCGGGGACGTCGTCGACCAGCTCGCGCAACAGCGAGCCTGGCGTGGGCGCGAGGGGATCCGACCACCTCCGGCCCCCGATCGAGAGCAACTGGCCCTGGATGTCGCTCTCGTCGATGTCCACCACCCCGGCGTGGAAGTCGATGTTGCGCGCCATCCAGGTATCGACCAGGCCCTCCAACGTACCGAGCAGCGACTCGGTGTACCCGATCATCGAGGTCGATGCGTCGATGATGAAGAGGACATCGGCAGGGGCGACCGCGTAGGGGAACGATTCGGTCACCGGATCGCCGACGGGGACGTGGCCCGAATCGCTCGCGGTCTCGGTCGTGCCTCCGGTGGTGTCGGTGTCGTGGGGCGTGCCGTCGCCGTCGCCCGTCGGCAACACCACGTTGGTCGAGCTGCACGCTCCGAGGACCAGCCAAGTCGCGATCACTCGTCACCTTCCCGCCACGAGAATAACGCCGCGCGACGCGAGCCGCGCGAGCGAGTACGAGGTCCCCACGGCGGGGGAGGCTTCGGGCATGGGACGGGGTGACGGGATCCCAGCATTCTTCGCCCTCGCGTGCGGGCTCACCTGGCTCCTCGACACGCCGCTCGTCTGGGCCTGGACGCATCACCGCGAGCCCGCTGCCTGGGCGCTCGCTCTCGCCGGGTTGAGCGCGTTCGGACCCACACTCGCCGCCGTGGCCCTCGCCGCCCCGCGGGGCGAACTCGGGCTGGTGTTCGGGCGCTGGCGAGCCAACCCACTTTGGGTCGTACTCGCGCTGTTTACCCCGATGTTCCTCCATTTTCCAGCCACTATGCTGGACGCGCTCCTCGGCGGCGAGCCGGCGCAATGGCTCTACCTCCCGGACAAGCCAGAGCGGATCCTCGCCCTGGTCTTTTTCTCGATCGGCGAGGAGTTTGGCTGGCGCGGTTTCGCCCAGCCCCGCATGGCCGCGCGCTTCGGGCCGGTGCGGGGCTCGCTGTTGCTGGGGATGGTCTGGGCGCTCTGGCACGCGATGATGGTGTTCACCCCCGCGGGCGCGATCGACTGGCAGGGCGCGGCCTTCCTCGTGATCACCCTGCCGCTGTGGTCGGTCGTGATGGCCTGGTTCCTCGCCCGCGGGGGCGGGAGCCTCGCGGTTGCGATCGCGCTGCACGCCGGCGGTCACCTCGACAACAACAGCCTGGCCCCGGCGTCGGCGGTGCAACTTCGCGTGCTGACGGTGCTCGTGCTGGCGGTGGCCAGCGGCCTCGCGGCCCGGTCGCTGGCGCGCGACCGGGGTTAGCTTCAGAAGCATGCTCCTCGCCGTCGCCCTCGCCTGCGGGCGCCCGGACCCCGACCCCCCGCCGGCCACGCCCAGCCTGCAAGCGAGCTGCGCCTCCGACCCGGAGGATCCGACCCGCGCGACCTGCCAGGTGGCGCTCGACGCCCCGGGGCACGCCGAGGTCGAGCTGACCGATGGGACCGAGACGGTGCGCTTCACGACCGATGCACCGGGTCGCGCCCACGCGATCCCGATCTGGGGTCTTCACGCCGACCGAGCGTGGAGCTGGGTCGCCCGCGCCGGCCCCGACTCGGCCTCCGGCGCCTTCACCCCGGGGTCGCTGCCCGACGCCCTGGCCGTCGAGGTGGCTGCGACCGGCGGTTCGGGGTCGACCCTCCGCGGCGTGATCGGCCCGATCGACTGCGGGGGAGGCGGATTCGCGACGGTGCTCGACGGCCGGGGGCGGGTGCGTTGGTACGCCGATACCCATCGCGACGACCTCGACATGGTCCAATTCACCGAGGCCTCGACGGTGCTGCTCGTCGCCGACAAGGCGGCGGTGATCGAGCTCGACCTCCTCGGAAACGTTTGGTTGAACCGAGACGATTACGGACTGCCGGTACACCACGACGTCTTCCGCAGGGGCGACGCGATCTACACGCTGTTGGCCGACGCCTACCCGGAGGCGAACGGCGAGACGTATGTCGAAGAGATCGTGGTGAAGCTCGACCTCGGGGGCAACGAGATCTGGCGTTGGGACGAGCACGACCACCTCGACGCCACCCGCGCCCGGCCCGGCGGGGGCGAATTCTGGGCCTGGCGGTTCCCCGGGGCGACCGACGCCTGGCACACGAACGCGCTCTACCCAACCGACGACGAACACGTGCTCCTCTCGCTGAAGCGGGAGAGCTCGATCCTCCGGATCGCCGAAGCGGACGGCTCGATCGCGTGGACGCTCGCCGGCGACGGGGTGGGACGGTCGCTCGGATCCGACTTCGCCTTTGCCGGCTCGGGCGACCCGACGTTCGGCGACGAGCACCACGTCGCCCTGGTCCCCGGCGGCAACCTGACGGTCTTCGACAACCGCAAGGCGCGGGGCCTCGCGCTTTCGCTCGACGAGACCGCGGGGACGGCGTCCTTCGTAGCGGACTGGCCGCTCGACCTGGTGTGCGGCATCCAGTCGTCGATCTTCCCGATGGGCGACGGACACTGGCTGGCAACCTGCGCCCCGGGACACGAGATCGCGGAGTTCGACGACAACGGTGCCGAGGTGCTGCGCCTGGCGCTGGCTTGCCCCGCGGGGCCCCCGATCACGCGCACGGCGCGGGGACAGCCGATCGATCTGTGGGGCGGGCACTCAGCCGGAGGCGTCACCGCGACCCGGATCCGGTGACCGTCGGCGCTCCCGGCTGGTTCTCCGGCAGGGCGCCCGCCGCGTGCGGCGTCGCCAGCGCGGCGGCCTCCGCGGCCAGCACGCGCGGGAAGGGGCTCACATCCACCCCGAACCGGCGCGCGCTGTACACCTGCGGCACGAGGAAGAGGTCGGCCGCGCCCACGTCGCGCCCCCAACAGAAGGGGCCCGGTCGCTCGGCCTCCCAGCGCTCGAGCAGCCCCTCGAAGGCGGTGAGTCCCCGGCAATTGAAGTGGGCCGCCCAGCCGTTCCGGGCGACGTGATCGGTCTCGCTGACCCGATCGAGGACCGCCAGGTTCTGGAGCGGCTGGATCCCGGTGTTGACGAGCTCGCAGAGCTGGCGAACCCGCGCGCGTCCCCAGGGATCGGCGGGGAACAGCGGGGGGACGGGGCAGGTCTCCTCGAGCCATTCGAGCACCGCCATGGACTCGCCGAGCAGGCGGCCCTCGACCTCGAGCACCGGGACGTGGCCGATCGGGTTCCGTCCCCGGTGGACGCCCTGGTGCTGCTCCTGTCCCATCAAGTCGACGATCACCGAGTCGAAGCGAACCCCCTTGATCGCGAGGGCCCACCGAACGCGCCAGGAAGCGCTCGAACGCCAGAAATGATAGAGCTTCACGGTTGCTCCGGTCGGTTGGACGACCACCACGCTATCCTACCACCGGGAGGGCCGATGACCGCCCCGCGCACCGCAGCCGCCCTCGCGGTCTTGCTCCTCGCCTGCGAGCCGGCGCCGACCTCGCCGTCGACCTCGCCCGCACCCACCCCAGACCCGGCCCCCGAGCCGAGCGCGCCGCCCACCGTCGTCACCGAGACCGTGCCCGGGGCGCTCCCGCCCACCCTCGCCGCCGATCCCCCGCCGGGGATCGTCACCACCGACGTGAGCGTCGACCTCGTCCCCTCCGACCCCGACGCCACGATCGTCTACACCCTCGATGGCCGGCCCCCTGAAGTCGGTGTTTCCCCCGAATGGACCGGGCCGGTCCTCCTCGACCGGAGCGCATCCATCCGCGCGATCGCCACCAACGCCTACGGCTCGGTGGCCTGGGCCGGTACGTGGCTGCGGGCCGACCCGACGGTGGCGTCCTTTTCGTCGGACCTCCCGGTGGCGGTCCTGTGGTCCAACGAGGCCGCGCCGGTCGTGAAAACAGAGGTTTTCAGCCGATTTACGGTCTCCACCTTCGAGCCCGACTTTTCCGGACGGACCACATGGCCGGCGAACGCCGCGCTCTCCACGCGCGCGGGGTTGAAGATCCGCGGATCGAGCTCGGCCGGCTACCCGAAGCACCCCTACCGGCTCGAGACCTGGCGCGCCGACGCCGATCTCGACACCGACGTGGTGCTGCTCGGCATGCCGGAGGAGGCCGACTGGGTGCTCGGGGCGCCGCTCGACTTCGACCGGGCGTTGATGCGCGATCCGCTGATGTTCGCCCTCTCCAACGCCATCGGCCGAACCGCCTCGCGAACCGAGTTCGCCGAGCTCTTCGTCGCCGAGCTGGGCGAAACCGTCGGAATGGACGACTACGTCGGCGTGTATGTATTCACCGAACGGATCGAGCGCGACGCCGACCGGGTGGCGATCACCCCGCTACTTCCCACCGATCTCGCCGAGCCCGAGGTGACGGGCGGCTACATTTTCAAGGAAGATCGCCTCGGGCCGGGCGAGTCGGGTTTCACCGCCGGCACGGCGGGCGGTCGCCTCGACTTCCAGCAGCCCTTCGTGTTCGTCGATCCAAACGAAGACGAGCTGGCAGGCGAACAAAAAACCTATCTCAGCTCGGTTCTCGATGATCTGGGGTGGGCGCTCGCCTCCCCCGACTTCACGAATCCCAACACCGGGCACCACTACGCGGACCTGATCGACGTCGATGCCTGGATCGATCACCACATCCTAAACGTGCTCTCCAAGAACCCGGATTCGTTCCGTTTGAGCGGCTTCTTCACCAAGGACCGCGAGGGGCCGATCGCCGCGGGGCCGCTGTGGGACTTCGATCGGACGATGGGCTGCGCCAGCGATTCGCGCGCCGCCAACCCCACCTGGTGGGATGCGTCCAACGAGACAAGCGATTGCACCTATGTTTTCGACCATGGCTTCTGGCGGGGCCTGTTTGCGGATCCTGCCTTCCGGGACGCCTATTTCGCCCGCTGGAGGGTGCTCCTGGACACCAGCCTCAGCGTGGCCACGATCGACCTCGTAATCGACGGGATGGCCGCCCAGCTGACCGAGGCCGCGGTCCGCAACTATGCCGCCTGGCCTGCCTATCCTCCGCGCGGGCCGGATCACGCGGCCGAGGTGGCCACCCTAAAGACCTGGCTCCACACCCGGCATGCCTGGATCGACGGCTGCCTCGACCTCCCCGATCCGCGGGCCTGCCCGGGAAGCTGAACGTCCGCGCCGTGTCCGCGGCCCGTCCGCGGCCACGACGGCCCGGCAGTCCATGGCCTTCGCCCGGGGTTTGTCCGGCACGTTTCCTGCACCTCTCCGGGTCACGGCAGGAGGTGTTCGTGTTCCAGCGCAGGATGTGGCTCGCGCTCGCGGGCGGAATCGGTTGCTCAGGCGAGTCCACCGATGGGTCGACCCGGGTCGAGCAGCGGTGGGTCGTTCAAGGCGACGTCGATATCCTCGTCTTCACCGATACCAGCGACTCCATGGCCGACCAGTTGGCGGCGTTGGCCGGCAACGTCGAGATCCTGGTCTCGCGGCTCGAGGCGGTCGAGTCGAATTGGCACCTCATCGCGGTCACGGGGCCCGACGGGTGTGGACAGGGTGGAGTGCTCACGCGCGACACCCCCGACTGGCCGGCGCTGTTCGCGGAGGGCATCGTCACCAAGCCGGGCGAGGATCTGGTCGACGAGTGGGGCCTGTACAACGCCCAGGAGGCCCTGGTATCGTCCGCTACGGGAGGATGTAACGCTGGATTCCTCCGGCGCGAGGCGCACCTCAGTATCCTGTTCATCTCCGACGAAGACGACAACTCCCCGGGCTTCGACGGCGGCGATCCGAACTACTGGCAGACCTACGTCGACGGGTACCAGGCGACGAAGGCCGAGCCGGAGCGGGTTCACCTCTCGGCGGTCGGCGGTCCCGAGCCGGAAGGGTGCAACAGCGCCGACTTCGCCCGCGGCTACTGGGAGGCCGTCTCCGCCACGAACGGGCAATTTCTCTCGATCTGCGGCAACTGGGAGTACGAGATCGAGGCCCTCGCCGACTCCGCGGTGGTGCAGACGTCGTTCCCGCTGGCGGAGCCCTCGACCGGGGAGGGGATCCGCGTGTTCGTCGACGGCCTGGAGCGCCTCGATGGCTGGTCGTGGCTCGAGGCGAACAACGAGGTGACTTTCACCGCCCGGGCCCCGTTTGCCGGCCAGGAAGTGGAGATCGACTACCCGTCCGCCTACTGAACGAACACCAGCAAGAAGGCCCACATCACCAGGGCCGCAGACCCGGCACCCGCCATCACCGGCTCCCATCGATCGATCCAGGCGCGCTCCAAACGCCCGAGCCCGGTCTGCGCGAACGGATCGGCCCACCGTCGGAGGATCCGCTGACCGCGACGGCGGATCCGCTCGGCCTCGGCAGCCGGGACGTCGAGCACGGGGAGGTCGAACCGATCAGGCGACATCGCGCACCTCCGCTTCCAGAAACGACCGAGCCCGCGACCAGCGCTGGCGCACGGCCTCGGGGGACAAACCCAGGATCTCGCCGACCACGGAGAGCTCCATCCGCTCCACCGCAACCAGCAGGGCGACCTCGCGCAACGCCGGGGTCAGGGCCGCAATCGCCCGCTCGAGCCGACGGGCGGTCTCGACGGCGTCGGCGACCTCGCCCGGGGTGGGCGGCTGCCGGCCGACCCACCGGGTCGCCAGAAGCGCCAGCCGCTCCCCGTCGAGGATCGACCACCGGGCCCAGCTCCGCCACAGGTTTCGGGCCACGGCGAAAAGCCACACGCCGAGCCGGGTCTCGGGGTCGAGCCGGCCGGCATGTCGGGCCAGGCGGAGGAAGGTCTCCTGCAGGAGCTCCTCGGCGACCTCGGGCCGCCGCGACATTCGAACGAGGAATCCGTAGACTCGTGGTCGATAATTTGCATACACCACGTCGAAGGCCGCGGGATCGCCCTCCCGCAGCCGCCGCACCAGGATCGGGTCGGAGAGCTCCACGCCGAGACCAACGCTCCAGCGTCGGGAGTGTGACATCGGCACACGCGAATTTGACGTGTCACGTCTGGCCCGTTCGTTCGTTTCCTGGGTCGACTCCCCCCAGGGAGCAACCGAGGAGGTCGAGATGTGGCTCATTCTGGCGGGTGGAACCCCTGTGCTGTTCGTCATCGCGTTCGGACTGATCGGCGTCGCCACCGCCGCGCGGTACGCCTGGGCCCCAGGCGACGGCCGGATCGGCCACGTGGTCGGTCTGGCCACCGCGGTGGTACTAGCGTCGATCGCCGGCTTTGCCGCCGACTTGATGGCGGTATCGGTGAACGTGACCGGAAACCCGGAGTGGGCGTCGAGCCCCGAGCTGCCCCTGATCGTGCTCGCCGGGGTCGGTGAGTCGATGTCGCCGCTGATCCTCGGCTTCTCCCTGGTCGCCGTCACCGCCCTCCTCACCGCGGTCGGCCTCCGACGCGCGCCCGGACCGGCACTCGGTTAGCGCGGTTCGATGAGCAAGTCGTTCGTCGCCACCGGCGCGAACACCGGGGGGCTAGCGCGACCGCGCTTCAGAGCGCGCTCTTGACCCCGACCAGGATCTGCAGCGGCGCCGCCGGCCGCGCCCCGAACGGCTGCCACGACTCGAGCACCACCGCATTCGTCAGGTTGGTGGCGGTTGCATAGGCGCTGACGCCGCGGCCGAGGTCCAAGTCGCCGGCGGCGTCGACCCCCACCGCGCCAGGGATGCCCGATTCGTCGGGGATCGCACCCTGCCCCGCCACGTCGCGCATGGGCCCGCGCGCGTTCACCCCGACGCCCAGGCTGGCCCGCTCCGCCACGGCGGTCAGCCGCACCGCCCCCTGGTGGACCGGAACGTAGGGCATCGCATCGCCCGGTTGCACAGAGCCGAACTGCGGAAACTCGGAGACGAAGCCGGTTCGGAAGCGCGCTTGGGTGAAGGTGTAGGAAACCTCGCCTTGCAGGCCCACGCTGCCCGGAAGGTGGACGGTGTGGGCGAGCAGCGACTCGACGCCGTACACCCACGCCGCCCCCGCATCGAATTGCTGGTCGACCTGCTCGGGGGCGCAGCCGCCGGAGAGCGTGCATTGTCCGGTGATGTTCGAGTAGTCACTCACGAAACCCACCGCCTCGGCGTGGGTTTCGCCGGGGGCGGCGCGGACGCCGAGCTCGTAGTTGAGGGCGAGCTCGGGAGCCGATCCCTCCGGAGATCCTGGCGGGACGGGTGAGAATCCACGATGTGCCCCGACGAACACGTCGAGCCACTTCCGCGGCTGGATCAGCACGGCGCCACCGGGCAGCGGGACCAGCCAGGTCTGGGGATCGGCGAGACCGGACTCGGGCGTGCCCGCAGCGGTTCGAATCGCCTCCAGTCGGAATCCGGGTAGCAGATGAACGACCTGAAAGCCGAGATCGTCGTGGATCCACGCCGCCAGAGCCCGCGCCTCGGTGACGCTGTCGAGGAGGGTCGCGGTCTCGCCGCCAGTCGGGACGAGCCGACCGGACCGCGCGTCGAACGGATCCTCGGTATGGAGGCGGGCCACCTCGTCGACATGGCCACGCAGGCCGACTTCCAACCGATTGCGCAGGTCCTCCCCGCCGCTCGACACGCGCAGGGTGCTCTGCAGCCCGGCGTTGTGAAACGTCCGGTCGTTCGTGCCGATCTCGAGCACTTCATCGGGCGTGGCGCTGTCCGCCTCCCCCCGGAGGATCGCCAGGTACACGGCGGATTGTCCCCCGGGCTCGGCCTGCAACAGGTCGTGGACGTCGGGGCCTCCCGCAAAGCGGTTGAACTTCGTCCACGAGCGGAACAGCGCGTGGTGGTAGAGCACGGTCCGGATCTCGGCATTCGGCTTCGGCTTCACGGTCCACGCCAGCTCTTCGCCGAAGCGCTGCCAGCTCATCTCGTCCAGGGCACTCGCGGCGTAGCGCCGGTAGGGATCCGCGGCGAAGTCAGTCGCCGAAAGCCCGAGATACGTCTCATAGGAGCGCTCCCGGCCGTACTCGAGCTTGAGCTCGGCCCGATTGGACACCCGACCCACCCGGGCCTTCAGCATCAGGTCCTGGCGCTGAAAACCGGTCGGACCCCCGCTGTCGAGCTCCTTGAAGCCCTGGCTGGCCAGGTTGGCGCTCTCCAGGAGCAAGCCTGCGTTCCCGCCCGCCGTGCCTCCCCAGGCGTGGGCCTTCACCGTCCCGAACCCGCCGACACCGACGTCGACCCCTCCCTCCGGCTCGACCGGGATCGGCCGGGTGAGCAGGTTCACCGCCCCCCCGATGGTCTGCGGACCGTACCGGATCGCCGCCGGACCCTTGAAGACCTCTACGCCCACCATCCGGGTGGTCATCGGGAAGTAGTAGGCAGCGGGCGCCGCATAGGGGGCGGGCGACATCAAGATGCCGTCTTCGAGGAGCACCACCTTGGCGCTGCGATCGGCGTTTCCCCCCCGCATCCCGATGTTGGGCCGCAACCCGAAGCCATCCTCGCCGCGCACGTACACGCCGGGCACCTTGGCGAGCACGCGGTGGATGTCGTCGTACTCGTACCGCTCCAGTTCCTCCTGCCCGACGACATAGGCCGAGCCGGCCACCCGCGGGATGCCGCTCTCCGCCTCCACGATCACCTGGTAGGCCGGATCG
>CANLGQ010000011.1 GCA_947490265.1 Pseudomonadota bacterium
ACCAGGGTGGCGGCCGTCCACGCCGCGCGAGCCTCCGCGGGTCGGGCGGTCGCTTCGGCCACCTCCCCCCACACCGCGAGCCAGGCGGACACGTCGGCGGCCCGCAGCGAACCGCCCCGAGTGGCCGTCGCGGCCAGGACGATCAGCGCGTCGTTGGCCTGCGCCACGGCGCGGAGCGAGTCGACGAACGTCGACTGCCGTGCCGCGCCCAAGATCCCGCCGAAGGTGGGGTCTGCCTTGTGCGCCCATCGGTGCCGGGCCATGGCGATGTCGGCGGCGGCCGCTTTGCGCAGGACCTCGGTTTGACCGTCGTCCACCGGGGTCAGGGCATGGGCGACGAGGCGCCACCCGAGCGCCTCGCCGAGCCGACCCTCCGAGGCCATCGCGGTCGAGCGGGCGACGAACGCATCGGCCCCCAGCTTGGTCCGCAACGGCCCTCCCACGGCGAGATCGCGGGTGAGGGGGCGGCAAGAGGCGGCCACCGCCGCGTCGGGTGGGGCGCTGTAGACGAGTGCATAGGCCGCATCCGCGGACCCGCTGAACTCGGCCCAGATCGAGGCCATCTCGGCAGTCCGGTTGCTCCTTGCCAACTCGGCGGCCAGGTGGGTCGCCACGTCGCGCCGCTCGGTCGGGTAGAGGTCGGCGGGCAGGGCGGGAGTTGCGGTCAGGGTACGGGCGAACGCCAGGCGCTGCGCACCATTCCAAGGCGCTCGGGCGGGCACCTCCCCCTCCCCGAGCTCACGCAGCCGGCGAGCCGCATCGCCCGCCGCGTCGGGGTCGAGCCGCAGCAGCATCCACGAGCGCCAGGCCAGCCCCGCGTCGGCGTCGCCGAGCCGGCGCCGAACGCGGTCGACGACCTGTCCCTGCGTAACCTTCAATGCCAGAAAGCCGCCGGTTTCGGGCCACAGTGGGGTGAACAATTCCGGGTGTCGCGGCCAGCCGTCCTGGATCGCCTTCGACGTCGCCTTGAGCGACTCCTGCCGGGCGATGTCGTTCCCGAGGGCGGCCATCTCCGCGGCCCACGGCGCGGGCGCGACCTTGACCTCCGCGGCGCAGCGGGCGCCGAGGCCGGCCGCCTCGCAGACCCCGCGGTAGATCGCCGGCCCGCCCTCTACCGCTGGGTCGAGCAGGAGCGCTTCAACGGCTGCATTCCACCCTTCCTGACTCCGCTCTGCGGCGGAAAGGCCCTGGGCGCGAGCGAGGAGACCATCGGCGTCGAGTGCCAGCGCTGTCGCGACGTACCAAATCATCGGGGGTAGGCTCGCTCCATTGGGGACCCTACCATGCTCAGCCGTCGATCCCTCCTGGCGGGCGTCGCGCTCGCGTCCGCCGGCCCGGCCCTCGCCCGCCGACCCGCGCCTCCGGCCGAGGCCGATCCGGTGCGCGACGAGGCCTTCTGGGCCAGCATCCAGGACGCGTGGACCCTGGATCGCACGCTCATCAACCTGAACAACGGCGGCGTCAGCCCCTCGCCCCGCAGTGTGCACGAAGCGTTCAAACGCACGCTCGACCAGTGCAACCAGGCCCCGGCCTACGGGCTCTGGCAGCTCGCCGAGCCCGGGGTGGAGTCGGTCCGTCGGGAGCTGGCGAACGAGGCGGGTTGCGACCGCGAGGAGCTCGCGATCGTGCGCAACGCCAGCGAGGCGCTCCAGATCGCCCAGTGCGGGCTCGATCTCCAGCCGGGCGACGAGGTCGTCACGTCCGACCAGGACTACCCGCGGATGCTCGACACCTGGGAGCAGCTCGTTCGCCGGCGCGGAATCGTCTTGAAGAAGGTGTCGTTCCCCGTCCCTCCGACCGACGAGGCCGTGATCGCCGGTTTCCGTGAGGCGATGGGTCCGCGCACCAAGGTCCTGCACTGCTGCCACATCACCAACCTGACCGGGGCGATCCTTCCGGTGAAGGCGCTGTGTGAGCTGGCCCGCTCCCAGGGCGCGGTGTCGATCGTCGACGGGGCCCACGCGTTCGCCCACTTTCCGTTCTCGATCCGCGACATCGGCTGCGATTACTACGGCACGAGCCTGCACAAGTGGTTGTCCGCTCCGGTCGGGACCGGCTTCCTGTTCATGCGGCGGGAGCGGATCGCGGGACACTGGGCGTTACAGCCAACGAATCCGACGCGGGACGGTGACATTCGCAAGTTCGAGGAGATCGGCACCCACCCGGCCGCCAACCACAACGCGATCGGGGAGGCCCTGGCGTTTCACCGCGCGATCGGTGGCCAACTGAAGGCGGACCGCCTGCGGTACTTGCGGAGCGTGTGGACCGCGGGGCTCGCGACCGTTCCCGGCGTGCGCTTCCTCACGAGCGAGGACCCGGCTCGCTCCGGCGCCATCGGGAACGTGGCGATCGAGGGCGTCGATCCGGTGAAGCTGGGGGCGTCGCTCTGGGAGAAGTACCGGATCCTCTCCACGCCGATCGTGCACCCCCAGTTCTCAGGACTCCGGGTGACGCCCAACCTGTACACCACGCTGCGCGAGCTCGAGGTGTTCACCGAGGCGGTGCGGGCGTCGATCGGCTGACCGGACGCCCCGAACGTCTCCGGACGCCCCCCGCGCATGGCCAGCGTGTCTCCTCGCCGGTTTCGGGCCGGGTGCAGTGGCACGGCAGTTGCTTCTCCCCTCGGTAGCTCCCGAGGGAACAGCCCGCAATGCCTATCGAAATCTCTAGTGGTTGCCTGGTTTCTGACCGTTATCGCATCCACGATCTGATCGGGGAAGGGGGGATGGGGGCGGTGTACCGATGCACCGATCTCGTGCTCGACGAGACGGTCGCGCTGAAGTTCCTGGGAGGCCGATCCCCAACCGACCCCCGGATCGTGGCGCGCTTCATCGCGGAGGTGAAGGCGGTGCGCAGGATCCAGCATCGGTCGGTCGTGCACGGCTACGACATCGGGCAGTGGGGTCCGCATCGCTACCTGGTGATGCAATACATCGACGGCAAGTCGCTGAGCGCGGTCCTGGCGGAACGCGGTCGATTGCCGCTGGCCGAGGTCCTGCCGCTCATCACCCAGGTGATCGCCGGCGTGAAGGCCGCGCACGACGAGGGGATCGTTCACCGCGATCTGAAGGCCGACAACATCCTCGTGGATCGACAGGGCAGAGCCTACATCCTCGACTTTGGGATCTCTCATTCGAAGGACGACGCGCACGTCACGCTCGCTGGCGACGTGCTCGGCTCGCCGCTCTACATCGCCCCGGAGCAAGCCCAGGGCCGCGAGGTCGACCACCGCGCCGACATCTATTCGCTCGGGGTGATCCTGTTCGAATTGCTCACCGGCGGGTTGCCCTACTCGGGGAACGATCCGCTGGCGGTCGCGCTGAAGCACGTGACCAACCCGCCGGTCTCACCTCGATCGCGCGACCCGTCGATCCCGGTTCAGGTCGACCGCGTGATCCTGCGGTGCCTGCAAAAGCAGCCGGCCGACCGATATGAGGAGGTCACCCTCCTGCTCCGAGACCTGATGGCTGAGCCCATCCAGGGCCAGCCCTCCCCGTCGGCGGCGAACCGCGCGCACCTCGAGTCGCCTCCCCCGGCCCCCCGCGCACCGCTACCGCTTCCCATCCCGGGTCGCTGCCAGTCGGTGCGCATCGCAGGGGGGAGCTTCTATCACAGCCATCGGGCCTGGCCCGTCGCAGAGACTGCCGAAGGGGCCTCCTAAATCATCACTCTCGCGCCAGCGAACCCAGACGCGGCGCGGCTCGCGAGGCACACGGTCGCGGTCGCGACATCGCCCCGCTCCACGTAGCGCGACAGGGCCGAGCTGATCGCGCGCTGGGCCCTGGAGGGCGGCGGCTCCGCGTCGTCGCAGCAGATCTCGTAGCGGCTGATCGCGAGCTTCTCGGTCATCACCGCGAGCGCGGCGCGCGAGCCGTCGTCGTGTATCGGCGATGCGCTCGGGGCAAAGTTGGCAATCGGGTCGATCTGGACGATCGAGCCGCGTTGCGCCCCGAACATGCGGCGCGCCACCGCGCGCATCGTCGCGCGAGGTCCTTGGTTGTTCACCACGAGGTCGACCCGACCGAAGGTGCGCTCGCAGAGGGCCACTGCGCGGTGGGCGGGGTCGTCTCCCTCGCCGGAGAGGTGGATGAAGTGGCCTTCGCCGCCCCGCGCCACGATTTGGCCGATCGTCGTTAACGCTTCGCCCGACCGGTCGTGGACGATGCACACCCGAGCCCCGGCGCCGGCCAGTCGGATGGCGATCCGCCTGCTGAGGCCGGTAGACGAGCCGGTCACGACGGCGTTGGTGCCGCTCAGCGCGAGGACATCCCTGAGGGGGGGCTGGTTCATGGGTACTCCGAAGGGGGTGTGGCCGGCGGGGTCGGGATCGTGCTCATCAGCCGGGAGCAGACGCGCGCGGTGGTGCGGCAAGTCTCGGCCGCGATCCGGCAGTGGGCGTGGTCGAGGCTGTGGTCGTCGCACGCGTCGGCGGTGGCGTCGCAGGCGATGATGCAGGTCTGGAGTTGGGCGCCCACGACCCGCCAGTCGGGCTCCACGGTGCGGGAGAGCACCGAGGTCGTCGCGCCGCAGATCGCTGCGCAATCCAAGCTCAGCCGGAGACAGCGCCACATCGGGATCCGGGCAGGCTCGCTGGTGCACGCATCGGCGCACGCCAAGCAGGCGTGAGTGCACTCGAGCAGCGCCAGGATCGTCTCCGGAACGCCGTTGAGGCTGGCCAACGCGGCCCGAGGTTCGGACCGGAGGTGGGCATCGACGAGTTGCATGGCCTTCTCCCGCGCGCGGGGGCCTCTTGTGCAGGGACCGGGCCACTCCGCCTGCGCCGGATGGGGCGTCTTCCGGTGCGTCGGGCTTGGGGGAACGTCCGCCGGACGTTCGCGGACGTGTAGGGCGGACGCAGGTTGCAATGGCTCCCGCGCGTCGAGATTCGACATGGGAGGCTGCCATGGTCCGAATCGTCCCGCTGCTCCTGGTGCTGTTCACTTCGGGTGCGAGCCTCGCGGGACCCGTTCCCCCGGCTCAGCCTGCTCCGGTGCCTCACAGTCGGCCCACCCAGCTGACGCGCACCGCGCAGCCGGCGACACCCGATGGGAGTGCGAGCACCGCGACCGGCGCCGCGCACGGTCGCGATGCCGATCGCCTCGTCGATAGCTGGCCGGAGCGCTCGCGCGAGATCGCGCTCCGGTTCATCGCCGAGTACGGTCTGCCCGAGGAGTCCACCGCTTCGACCTTGATTTGGCACGGGAATGGACCGTGGAAGCGGACCGTGGTGTACCGAGAAGGGGCGGAGCATGCGTTCCCCCACCCGCACCTCGACCACGTGGAACAGTCGGTGGTTTACCAGGTTCCGGCCGACCGGTTCGACGACTTGGCTTGGTTCGACGGCAGCCTGCAGGCCAGCCGGACCCGGGGCGAGTTGTCGTCCCGTTGCGACAGCGAAGCGGCAAACTTTCTGGCGATTAACCTGGCTGTTCAGGTTGCTGACGATCGGATCGACGCGCCCGCGGCGCGCGCGCTTCTCGCTGAGCGAATGAGGATGCTGAGGGAGGGCGTGCTGCCAAAAGAATCCAAGGTCTTGCTGTTTCAGCAGCCACGCCGCGCGGGGGACCCCGACGAGATGGTGATGCAGCCCCAGGTCACCGGGCTGTAGCGACCCGGACGACGCGCCCGGGGCGTGCGCGTTAGACGCTCCCGCGATGACGATCGGGCCCTCTACCGGACTGTTCGCGGCCCTGACCCTGCTGCTCGTCCTCGTCAATCGGGTCTTCCACCCGGCGCCGGCGGTGCGGTCTCTGGCCTTCCTTGCGGCGACGGTCGCGCTGTTCGGCATCGGGTTCCCGTCGGCGGCGGTGGTGCTGTTTCCCTTGTGTGCCATCGGCTATCCGGCGATCTGGCTCGTGGGCCGCAGCCAGACGGCGCTGGGCCTCGGGCTCCTCACTGCGGCGGCTACCGCGGCGTTCGTCGCGCTGATGCACCCCACCGGGATCGGGGCCGTCGACCGCGTGCTCCCGCTGGTCGGCCTCCCCTACGTGTACCTGCGGGTTCTGTCCCTCGGGAGCGAGGTCCGCGACGGGCGAACCACGCTGCCCGGCGTCCTCGAGTACTTTACCTACATCCTCCCGTTCCACCAGGTCGTGGCCGGCCCGATCGAGACGTTCTCCGCGTTCCGGGAAAACTTGGTTCGGCCGCCCGGTCCGCTCGACGTCGCCGGGGTCCTGACGGCCGTGAACCGGATCGCCAACGGCTTGATCAAGAAGCTGGTGGTCTGCGAGCTCCTGGTCGACTTGTTCGGCTTCGAGTTCACCGGCTCGGGGGGGGCGCTCGCGCTCGAGATTGCGGCCAACGCCATTTTCTTCTACCTCGACTTCTCGGGCTACATGGATCTGGTGATCGGCGCCGGACAGCTCATCGGTTGGGCGCCGCCCGAGAACTTCGATTGGCCGTTCTCCAGTCGGAACATCGTGGAATTCTGGACGCGGTGGCACATCACGCTCGGCGCGTTCATCCGCGACTTCCTGTTCAACCCGCTGAACCTCGTGCTCCAGCGCGGGCCGCTCCGGGGTCGGCCGTTCGCGGCCGGGCTCGTGTGCTACGTCGCGGCGATGGTGTTCTGCGGCTTCTGGCACCATCCCAGCGTTCGGTTCGTCGAATGGGGGCTCTACCACGCGGGGGGCATCGTCGTGTTCAAGTACTACGAGCTCGGTCTCAAGCGACTCCTCGGGGTGAAGCGCGCCCAGGCCTGGCGGGAGCGCGGTCCGGTGCGCGTCGCGGCCACCGGGCTCACGTTCGCGTTCGTCGCGGTGAGCTTCCTGTTCGTGAAGCGATCTCCCGCGGAGATCCTAAGCATCCTGGCGAGGCTCGCATGAGCGCTGCCGTGTTTCGCGACATCCTGTGGATCGCGTTGAAGATCGCGGTCGTCCTACAGTTCGGGTACCACGCCGTCCCGTTTACCTACCAGGGGTTCTGATGACCTGGCGAGCGCTCCTTGCGGCGATGGGCTTGGTCTGTGCGGTGGTTACCGCCCGGGCGGGACTGGCGGCGCTGCCGGTCCGCGCGCTCGTGCCCTCAGCGCCGACCTTGCTCGACGACCGGGCGGAGGCCTTCCGCACCCGGACGATGAGCGTCCCGGCCGCTCCCTGGGTGCTCGTGATCGGCGGATCCGACGTGTTCAATGCGGTGGATCCCTCGATGCTCGGAGAGGGGCGGGTCCGCAAGAAGACCTATGTGCGCGGGCCGCCCACTGCGGTGGCGGCGGCCCTCGAGTGGGACCTGAGCCGCCTCGATCCGACTGATCTGCCGCGACTCGTCGTGTGGGGGGCCGCGTCCTGGTCGATGAGCGTGGAGCACGATCCCGTCGACTGCCTCGAGCCCACCTTCCTCGAGCGGGCGACCCCGGCGCTGCGGACCGCGCTCCACTGCGCGCCGCCGGTCTCGGTGTCGGCGCTCCATGCCGCCTGGATCGAGCGAGATCCCTGGTACGCCTCCCGAAACGTCACCCGCCTGATCGCGGCGGACTGGCTGCGCGGCCCGCCGGCTCCCCCCGCACCGGAGAGGGCCCTCGGCTCAGGGCAGAACGAGGCCGAGCGCGCGCTGCGCATTCGCCGGCTCGCCGAACTCGGCGCGTTCGATGCCGAAATGCGCGACCTGAGCGAACGGGCCATCGGCTACGTCGAGCAGTTGTGCGTGAAGCTCGGGATCCCCCTCGTCTTCGTGCTGATGCCCGCCCACTCCGACGACCGCGGCCACTATTCGGCTGCGAATCACGCGCACTTCTCCGGCCGGCTCGCCGCACAGGCTCCGGTGATCGACCTGTGGACCTCGGTCGAGGACGCGGGCTTTCGCGACAACTCCCACACCAACGCGGTGGGTCGGGCGGCGTTCTCCGCGCGGCTCGCCCAGGAGATCCGCGCGTTCGAGGCCAGCGCGTTACCCGAACGGCCATGAACACCGCAGGTCCTGATCATGCGGCCCTGGTCGGCGCGGTCGTCGCCGCCTGGCCCGAGCACGAAGCCGCCCTGGAACGGGCGATGCCCACCGAGGTTCGGGAGCGCCAAACCGTCGAGCAGGTGTCCGGGGCGGTGCGCCGCCTCACGGGCCGCGAACTCGACCGGTACGTCGAGGGATATCGCTGGATGTGCTCGATGGTGCTCGAGGAGGAGCTCGAGTTCCGCCGGAACGGGCGCTATCGATACAGCACGTTCGCCGAGGTCGAGCACCGGGTTTACGCCGATCCGAGCGTGATGTCCCGCTACATGGACGGGCTGCTGCTCTCGCAGGTCCTGTGGGCGAACCACATGGCGATCCTGGACTTTTACGTCAACGACTTCTGGGGGGCCGCGGCGGAAAGTCGGGCGCACCTCGAGGTCGGGCCCGGGCATGGCCTGCTGCTGTGGCTCGCATCGTCGCGGATGGCCGGAACGCTCGCCGGGTGGGACATCAGCGAGACCAGCCTCGGCCGCACCGCCCACGCGCTCGAAAAACTTGGTGCTCCCGATGGGATCACCCTCACGTCGCGCAACGTGTTCTCCGACGACACCCCCGAGCGATTCGACTCGGTCGTGCTCAGCGAGGTGCTCGAACACCTCGAGGAGCCCGGCCTCGCGCTGGAGCGTCTCCGCGACTGTATGCGTCCTGGCGGGAGGATTTTCGTGAACGCGCCGATCAACAGCCCGGCGATCGATCACATCACCCTGTTTCGCACCCCCGAGGAGCTGGTCGACCTGGTGGCCAGCAAGGGCTTCGAGGTGGAAAAAACCAGATTCGCGGCTGCGACCGGTCACACCCTGGAGCGAGCGCGCAAGCGGGCGCTGTCGATCTCCTGCGCGATCGTCGCGCGGCGGGTCGGATGAGCCCGCTCCGCTTCCACCACGTGGGGGTGGGTACCGCCCGGTTCGAGGAGGCGATTGCGGTCTACGAGCGGCTCGGCTACCGGCTCGCCCTTTCGATCGACGATCCCGGGCTCGACGTGCGGGTAGCGTTCCTGGAAGGGGGCGGGGGACCGTGGGTCGAGCTGCTCGGACCGCTGGGCCCCGAGGGCCCGCTGAAGTCCTACTTGTCCCGTCGGATCCTGCCCGCCCCCTACCACACCTGCTACGCGACGGCCGAACTCGAGGCCGCTGGGGAGGCCCTGCGAGAGGGCGGCTTCCTCCCGCTGGGCGCCGCCCGGCCCGCGCTCGCCTTCCGGGGCGCGCGGGTGGCGTTCCACTACCATCCGGCGATCGGGCTCGTGGAACTCGTCGAGAACCCACCGTTCTAAATCAATCCACTTGGTTGGCACTACACGCCCGATTCACCCCTCGCGCGACTCCAACCCCGCAAAACCCCGCGCGCGAAAATCGACCCCGAGCGGTCTCCTCCCAGGGTCGCTTGCGACCCGGCGCCCGCGCCATCATCCGCGGGGCGTACGGGCGCTCGCGACTCCCGCGGGAAGGAAGTCGCCGGCGGTCCCCACGCCGGTCGTCCCCTCGATGACTTTGGTGCACATCCACCCGTCCGGGATGTCCGACCCGTCGCTCGGGCCACCCGAGAGGCCGAAGCACCCGTCCGGAGTTGCGGCGCCCGCGCTCCATGCGAGGAGCAGCACGCCGCTCATGGGCCAGCTGGCGGGAGGAAGTCGGCGGGCACGAAGACCTGGACCTCGGCGTCTCCCTCAACGGTCATGGCCGTGACCAGAAGCTCCTCGTGGCCGTCTCCGTCGAGGTCGCCGTGTCCGCTCCCCAGCCTCGGAAACGCCGCACGTTCCCCCACCGCAAAGTAGTGCGCGATTTGCCAGCCCACGGCCGCGGGGTCCACCTCACCGCTCGAGCCACCCGGAATCGCGTACAAGGTGTCCTCGGCGAGGTTCAGCGCCAGGAGTTCCTCATCCCCATCGCCGTCGAGGTCGCCGGCGTCGTCGAAGAAGGTAGTATTGACAAAGGAAAGTGCTACCGGCGTTGATGTAGTGATCTCCCCAACCACATCGGGCCCTGACAGCACACCGACGCTGGCCACGTCGGCCCGGCCGTCACCCGTAACGTCGCCGATGTGTGCCTCGGCGTGGGGCAAAGCCATGGCGAACCGCCCCTCGTAGAAGCGACCACTCGAGCCCCACGCGACCGCGTCCGCGTTCCCGAGGGTCCTCCCCCTCGCGCTCCCCGATGACCACAGCCAGACCTGCGACCAGCCATCGCAGGCCGCGTTGAGATCGCCGCCGACGCGCACCTCCCCGTCGCCGTCGCCGTCCAGGTCGCCGAGCCATTCCGAGATCCGGCTCAGGGGTGCACACTCCGTGTCACGGTTCTCGAAAACCGTAGCGGTCCATGGGTCGAAGCCCGGATCCGCTGGACTCAAGCTCGGCCCGACGAAGGGTCCGTAGTAAAGGGTGCTACGCCAGCCCTCGTCATAGCCGAGCACGTCGGGGAAACCGTCGCCGTCGGCGTCGAAGCCGGCGGACCCCGGTGGGGTGGGTACCGTGGCGTAAGGGCTCGTGCCGCTCTGCACTGGGGCAAGCGGCCCCAGGAAGAGCCCGTTGCGCACCCACAGGTCGGCGTAGCCGTCGAGGTTCGTGTCACCAGCCGCGACCAGCTGCTGTAGTTCCGTGTCGTCGAACTCGATCACCGCGTCGGCGTCGGCCAGTGTGTAGATCTTGCGCTCCAGAGGGCCATAGTACACGTAGGCGTCGTCGCCGGCGCTCACGCCGACGTCCACGCAGCCGTCGCCGTTCGTGTCTCCGATCACGGCGGGCGATGAGGCTCCCTCGCCGAAGATCGCGTAAGCACCTCCCAGGGCGACGCCGGTGCCCGATGTCGTCGGCGCCGCGGTCAGGGCGCAGCTCACCGGCGGTGAAATGGTCGGGGCAATGGCAGCGTTGCCACCGCCGCTCGGCGCTTCCTCCAGCCTGCACCCTACGCCGCACAGGGCCACCCACATCGCGGAACGCGTCGGGCACCTCGACCACACCGGAGGATAGGCAGAGTTGGCCGGAGCCGCAAGGACGGGGCCGTTCCTCGCCGGGCGAAGCTGACCGCCATGTGGAGCAGAAGCCAGTCGGTACCGGCACTTCCGAGGGACGAACCCCATGGCACGCGGCGCGACGGTTCGGGGCGGCATCCGGGTGGAGGTCGAGGAGAACGACACCGGCGCCGGTGTATCCAGCGCCCTGTCCCGCCTCGTCTCGGTCTTCGAGAAGTCGCTCGACTACATCAGCGGCACTACCGACGGGACTTCGGTGGACCGGGTCCACACGTTGTCCGCGAGGAGGTTCCGGACTTCGGTCGAGCGAAGGCCAGTTTCGTAGATAGTCTGGAAGAGGGTCCGAAAGAACGGGTCGGCGGTGGCGGCGAAGATCCGCCCTACCTCCTCCACCGTCGGCACGGTGGGCAACGCCGTGTGTCGCCGGTTCTTGCAGCGCGGAACGGTAGCCATCACGTCAGGTCGTGCCAGCGTGGTGGAGAACCAGAACGTCAACGCCGCATGATACGCATTGATCAGGGAGGACGACCGACCCCATTCGCGCAACCGCAACAGAAAGTCGCGCGCATGGTCGGACGTAGCGCCAGCGACGTCACCATCGACGAAGTGGAGGAATTGCTGCACAACACGTCGATAATGATCGGCCGTCGTCGGCTGCAGATCTCGCAGCACCAAGTCTCGTTCCACGGCTTCGAGCAACTCAGAGTACCGTCGCATGGTCATCTCCGTACGGGGCGTGAGCTGCCCCCACGGACGATGGCTTTCGATCCGGCGATCCTGCTACTGCCGAGAAGCACCGGGCGAAGCCCGGCGGGGTCCGGGGCCGCGGCCCCGGCGGGTCCGGGCAGCGCCCGGTGGGGTTCGGGGCGAAGCCCCCAGCGGGGCGTTCGGCGCCCTCACCGCCGCGAAGCGGCTTTGTTCAACCCGCCCGACGAGCCTCGTGCTTGGCGGTTCCGTGTCGTTGCGGCTTGCGGAAGCGATGCTGGGAAGGGCTCGGCGGGCTCTCCCTTGGCTCGGAACGGAGCGAGGCGGGGTGCAGGTCGACCGGGGCCGCAACGGGCTCTCCGTGCGGTAGTCAAACGAGAGCGGCCCGATATCCGCGCCGAACCCCCACTCGCGGTTGCCGTCGCTATCCTCGTCCGTGTTGTGCGCACGGGCCGCGAGGCTCGGCCCCGCTGACACCGCCAGGCTCCCGAGTTGATCACGACCGCGCCGCTTGTCGCCAGCGCGCGATCCAGGATGCCAACGCCGGCGAAGTCACCCTGCACGTTGCCGCTGCACGAGTTCCCGGCGAGCCCGGCGACCTCGTCAAGGAGGCCGCTAACGAGCGTAGCGTCCACGAACCGAAATTCGCCGTCTTCTTCGAGCAGCACTTCCCCCCGACCATCGCCGGACAGGTCCAGGCAGCCCTGGTTGGTCTGCGGCTCCACGACCGAGAGAAGGCTCACGGATCCGCAACGGCGAGCGCGGTTGCCCCCGCTCCGCTCGTGGCGAGTTCCGAGAAACGCAACAGGTTCGACCCGTCGGTCAGCTCGGGAAAGCCATCGCTGTCGATGTCGGCGACCGGGGTCAGTTCGGGAATACCGGTCGGCGGCAGCGGGGTACTTTGCCAGGAGGCGGTTGAATGCCGCCCAGGTCGCCGCGTGACGTGGGGCGATGACGCTAGGCGACACGCGCGACCGCGGATAGCCACTCGCGGAACACCAGTGGGGCGGTGCGGAACTCTCGCTAAGCCACGTGCTCTATGACGCGAGGGGCGTGAAGGTGTGGGCTGGGAGCCACGAAGGGACGCCGGTTGCCTTGGCGGCCTCGGAAGAAGCGTTCGACCGGGCGACTGCCGGGTTCAGGGTCACGCGCAGCGTCCTGTGCGCCTCCATGGGGTACTGAGGAGGGGTAGAGAGCCTTTCACCCCGGCAGCCCGAGAGGCGCGCCAGCCCGTTACTGCTCGATGACCCCCTGCGGGGTGAGGTCGCGCCCGTCGAACGCCGGGTAATCGGGTGCGTATCGGTCGGCGCGGAAGGCGGAATTCGTCGGACCGCCCCCCTCCGGGAAGGTGTAGCCCTGGCTCGCCGGACCACTCGGGCCGACCGGGTTGATGTAGTCCCAGACGACCGCGCCCGCCTCGGTCACCTCGAAGAAGTGGCCGCTCGCCCCTTCGCACACCAACGTGTCTCCATTCGAAAGCCTCTGGGAGCCACCAATATAGGACGAGTAGAACTCCGAATCCTCGAAGGACCAGGTCGGGGCAGCTGGACCGTAGGCGGCACCCGCAACCAGCGTGTAGTTCCCCGCGCCATCCACCGGCGGCGCGATCTCCAGCACGCTGCTGGCCCCGAATTGCACCCCATTGTTGAACACGAGGAGGTTCCCGGCTCCGGGGAGCCCCGGCGCGATCCACTCCGCGTCGTGTTGGCCCGACAGTTGTTTGTCCGCCCCGGTCCCCGCACCATAATTCGCCGGGTTTCCCCAACGATACAGGAGATCCCCCGCCGGTCCGGCCGCCTCGGCGGTCGTGGTGGCGTGGTCGATCACCCAGATCTCGTCTTGGTTGTGGCTGCTGACGACGATCTGGTCGAACTCCGGGTGATAGGCCACCCCGTTCAGGTGGTTCCAGTCGGCCATCACCGGCCCCGGCCCCTGAGGCGTCAGGTTGATGTCGACCCGCCCCGGCTCGGCGGCGGGATCTCCGAAAAACTGCTTCGACGAATCAAAATCCTGCACCATGTGGTCCCAGACGCGCCACGTCCACACGATCGTGTCGTCGCTCGGATCCACCTCGATCACCGTGTCGGCCCACACCCCCGCGGAATCGACGTCGGCCGGATCGCGCCCGGCGGCGATCGCCTCGGCCTCGGAGTGCGCCTCCCAGGCGATGATCAAGACGTTGCCGTTCGGAAGGGGTTCCATGTCGTGGTGGGAGAGGTGGGTACTGCTCTTGTACGCAAAGTCCCACAACAGGGTGCCGTCCCAGTCGAACTCCTGCACTCGCCCCGCGGCGCCGCCGGCTTGGAACGGAGTGCCGGAGCTGTCCTGTGCAGTTCGCAACAAATGGCCGTTCTCGAGGAGACTGACCGAGTGTCCCGGCGGGTAGTCGCTGTCCCAGGTCTGGACGACCTGGCCAAAATTGTCGATCAGGTAGGTCGTGGTCGACGTATTCGGGGCGAAGAGGGTGTAGCCGGGAGCGGCCGCCGGATCGCACGCGAGCAGGCCCACGGTGTGGTCGGGATAGACCGCATCGCACGCATCGGTGTCGGTGTCGGCATCGGTGTCGGTGTCCGCATCGGTGTCGGTGTCGGTGTCGGTGTCGGTGTCGGACGAGAGATCGTCGGCCGACGAGCTGTCCTTGCCACTGCAGGCGACGGACAGGAGCAACAGGAAGCGCATGGGAAACCCCCGGCGCGGAATAACACGCCCGCTCAGCGGTAGGCCGCCCAGTCGATGCCCAGCCGCCGCATTCGAGAGCGCAGGGTGTTCGCGTTGACGCGCAGGGCGGCTGCCGCGCCGAACGGCCCCTCGATCCGCCCGTGCGAACGGGTGAGCGCCCCGACGATCGCGTCGCGGTCCTCGGCGCCGATCGCGACCCCCGTCGGGGCAGCGGGGAGCACCCCCAGGGCCGCGGTGACGGCGAGCCCTCGACCGTCGCCGAGGATGGCCGCGCGCTCGATCACCGCCGCGAGTTCGCGGACGTTGCCGGGCCACGGATAGGCCTGGAGCGCCCGAACGTCGTCGTCGGTGGGGCGCAGGGGCAGGCCGAACAAACGCACCCCGGCGCGCTCGGCGAGGTGGGCCGCGAGGGCCGGAATGTCGTCGCCCCGCTCGCGCAGGCTGGGGAGCGAGATGGGGAACACGCTGACCCGGTACCACAGGTCTTGCCGGAAACGGCCGTCGCCGACGTACGCGTGCATGTCGCGGTGGGTCGCCGCGATGATCCGAACATCCACGGTGAGGGTGACCTGACCGCCGACCCGCTGAAACGTCCCGTCCTGGAGCACCCGCAGCAGCCGAACCTGGGCGGCCGGGGGAAGTTCGGCGAGCTCGTCGAGGAACAGCGTGCCGCCATCGGCGCGCTCGAACCAGCCCTTTCGCGCCGCAACCGCCCCGGTGAAGGCGCCTTTTTCGTGCCCGAACAGCTCCGAGTCGACGAGCTCGGTTGGGATCGCGCCGCAATTCACGCGGAGGATCGGTCCTTCGGCCCGGCTCGACCGGGCGTGGATCGCGCGGGCGACCACCTCCTTCCCGGCCCCCGTCTCCCCGAGGATCAGCACCGGCGCATCGGTGCGGGCGACCTGCTCCACCCGGCGCATCACTTCGCGCAGGCCGGTGTCGCCTCCCACCACGGTGTCGCTGATGTCGTTGCGCTGCAGGCGGGCGAGGAGCGCGCTACGGTCGGCTTCCGCCGCCTCTTTGAGTCGCGCGAGCTCGTGCCCGTGCAGGTCGTTCGCCAGGGCGGTCGCCAGGGGTTCGAGGAGGTCGCTCAGGGCGCGTCGGTGGTCCTCGTCGGTGCCGGCGAACCCGACGACCCCCGCCAGCGTGCCTCCGCGGTAGAGCGGGCCGACCGCCGCCCATCCCGGCGCGGCCGCGGCCGGAAGCGCCGCTCCGCCCTCGTGCCCGGGGAGCGTGAGGGCGCGCCGCTCCGCCCAGGCGAGGAATCGGCGGAGCACGCCGTTGGCGAACGTTGTTCGGGTGCTCCCTTCCGTCGGGTCGTCGCCTGCCACTGCCACGGTGTCGAGCCGGGCCGACGCCGCATCCCACCGCCGGACCAGCATGGCCGTCACGGGCAACGCGCTCGCCACGCGTTCGTACAGGGCGCGCACCGCGTCGCCGATCTCGAGGTGGCGGCTGACCTCGCGCCACACATCGCGCTGGATCTCGAGCGGTAGGCCTCTGTTCATCGGCAGCCAGTCTAATTGCCCCGCTCTCTCTGCACACGCGCCAGGGCCCGGTCCACCAGCGCCCCCTTCTCGAACAGCGTCTGAGTCACCACCGGCCAGCCGCCGAGGTCCCGCACGGTGAACAGGTCCGGCGGCCGCGGCAGGCCGCCAACCGCGTCCCCCGGTGCCGCCGGTCGCAGACCGAACCGAGCATAGAGCGCGGCTGCCTCCGGAGACTGGCAGAACGCCACGAACGCCGCGGCGAGCTCCTCGTTGCCGTGCTTGCGGGCATAGGTGTCCACGACCGCCATCGGGTTCTCAATTAGAATCGTTGAGGAAGGAACGACATAGTCCATCGCAACCCCCTCCGCGCGCGCGACGAGCACCTCGTTCTCGTAGGTGATCGCGGCGTCCCCCACCCCGGTCTCGAACGTCACCAGCGACTCGCGGGCGCCTTTGTCCATCACCACCACGCGTCCGAAGACGTCGGCCAACAGCGCCTCGGCGCGGGCGCTGTCTCCGGCCGCGAAACCGGTATGTCCTCGGATAGCCGAGCCGTAGACGGCGAGCACGCCCCACCGGGCCCCCCCGCTGGTCCGCGCGTTCGGGGCGACGACGTCCACCGACTCTCGCGCCAGATCCGACCAGTTCCCGATCTGCTTCGGGTTTCCGGGCCGGACCGCGATCACCGCGAGCGTCGTCGTAACAATACCGTTTGTTGGCCCGCTTTCCCAGTCATGGGTGATGAGGCCTGCGCGCTGTACGGCCTCGAGATCGGTGGCCAGGGCGAGCGCCACCACGTCGGCCTCGAGGCCCTCCGTCACCGCGCGCGCCGCCGCACCGGAGGGCTGGTAGGACTCCTCGAACGCAACCGTCTCCCCCGTCTGCCGCTTCCACTGCGCCGCAAAGGCTGGCAACACCGCTTGCCGGTACGCTTCCCGGGGCGTGGTGTACGCCGCGAGCGTCAACCGCCGCTCGATCGGCCGCGGATCGTCCGCTCCCGAGTCGGTGCGGCAGGCCGCCAGGGCGAGCGCCAGCCAGAGCCCCGTCACTGGCCCTCCTGCGCACCCATCGCTGCACCGTTCGTGCCACTCCGACGTTCTTAGAGGGGAGTGAAGACCGACACCGTGACCTGGTCGGCGTCGCGCATCGCGACCCACACCCGACCGTCGAGCGCCACGTGGACGTCGACGGCGAGCACCGAGGAGAGCGCGCTCGCGATGGGCACCTCCACCAGCGCACCCGGTGAACCCCAGGCCAGGCGGGCCTGCCCGGCGGCGTTCACGCTCGCCACGTAGAAGGTTCCGTCGCCTCCCACGGCAAAACGGGCGTGGACGGCTTCGGATGCGCTCGTCAGCTCGATCCCGCTCTCCGGGCGGAGCGCGATCCCTCCCCCCCCGACCAACATGCGCGCGGCCGGCTCCCATTGGACGTCGGTCAACGCCCCCGGCACCACCGGGCCCAGCGCCAGGGCGTTCGTGGCGTCGTAGGTAAACTCCTCCAGCGCATCGCCGCCGATCAGGGCCAGCGTGTCGCCGTGGACCGCGCATCTCGAACCCGCGCCCGGGGCCAGCGACACCGCGGAAGCCCAGGCCGGACTGCCAATGGCCGTGGTGTCGTCTACCGCGAAGTACGCCCACTGTTCGGCGGACGCGCAGCCGACGGCGCGAAGTGCCGTACCGGTGACCTCGAGGTCGATCGCGTCGAAGTCCGGCGGATCGACGAAGTCGGAGCTGCCGTAGGTCCAGCCGCCGTGAAACGGGACGAGGCCGAGGTGGGCCTCCCCGTCGCCGTCGACCACGGCGACTGAGGCGAAGGCCCAGGGGGGCGCCGCAGCGCTGCCGGTGACCTCGAGATCGAACCCCGTGCCCAGCGTCAGGTTGTCGAGGAGGTCCAGGTCGTCGGCGACCACGAGAAGATCGGTTCCCGACGCCTGAAGGGTGAGGATCTCGATCGCCGCGAACCCCGAGGCCGCGTCGTGGCCGAGGATCCCCAGCTGGATTCCGTCGGCGTTCTCGCCGAACCGCGGGCCCTGGAGGTCCGAGACGAGCACGCTCACCGGAAACGGCGTGGCCGAGCCATCGAATCCATCGCAGTCCTGGTCGGCGCCGTCGCCGAGCGGGTCGGTTGCACCGGGGTGCGCCGCCGGGTCGGTGTCGTCGCAGTCGGCGCCCTCCTCCCCGTCGCCGTCCTGATCGAAGTCGCTCCCCCCGCTGCAGTCCTGGTCGACCCCGTCGTACCAGACCTCGGTGGCCCCTGGGTTCACCGCGGGATCGGTGTCGTCGCAGTCGTCGGACGCATACCCGTCGTCGTCGCCGTCCACGCCCGGTGCGCCGTCAAGCTGCCCTTCACCGAGTGGCGCGTGAAAATGGCGTAGGCGGGGGCCTTGGCGTACGCTTGGCCCAGGTGTTCGCAGTGCCCCAGCGGCCGGAGGAACGGGTTCGTGCCGGGCGGCGCCACGCGTTCGCACGGCACGTCGGCCACGTGGATCCGATGGTCAACCATCCAGGCGTGGAGAGGCGACATCGGCGTGCCC
Organism: Pseudomonadota bacterium; assembly: GCA_947490265.1. Classification (GTDB taxonomy): domain Bacteria; phylum Myxococcota_A; class UBA796; order UBA796; genus CANLGQ01. Next base: position 18,316 of record CANLGQ010000011.1, read on the forward strand.
TGCACCATCCGCAGGCCTTCGGTGACCACGCCGACGAGCAACCACAACGCGATCGCCACGGTGACCCCCAGGGCGACCCGTGCCACGGTCCCAACCCGCTCTGGTTCTGACGGGGACGAACCCATTGCTCCTCCGCAAGACCTTGTTGGTTTCACTGCAGGTTCGGCTGGCCCCACACTCCTGTGAGGCGCAGGTAGCATAGACCCAAGCGGCAGCAGCTGAGGCTGGGTGCCTCGGAACGCAGCATCGGTCCAGCCTGGAAACCCTGATTCACCTCGACACCCACGTCGTCGTATGGATGTACCTCGGAGACGTCGCTCGCCTCGCCGGCGTCGGGGCAACCCTCGACCGCCACGGACTCGCCATCTTCGTTAGGGCGCGGCGAAGGGTCGAGGGATCCGCTGGGTCCGATACGCTTGCCAGGCGTTCGGATCCTCGGTCGCCAGGTCTCCCCAGACATCGAGGTCCCAGATCACCGCGCCGGTCGCCGGGTCGAACTCCACTACCCGGAAGGAGTTGTGTCCGCGGCCGAGGGTCTCCATGGGTTCACCACCCTCCCACTCCACGTAGGCGAAGTCGGCGAGCACATTTCCGTTCGGGAGCCAGTCCGCATCGCCCATCGCGAACGAGAAAACACCCGGAATCAGCCTGAAGTCCCAGTTCTGGTGAACTGTCCTTGATGTTTCGTCGATCGTGTATTCAACGATGCGCGAGTAGGAAGCCGACGGCGGCATGGGTGGATCGGCGTCTGTCCAGGGCGAAGACCTGTAATTCCCGTTGTCGAACACCATCACTCGGTTCGTTGCGGCATCGTACTTGCAGGCGTGCTGGTGGTACTGCCATTCGAAGGTGTCGCCGTCGCGGTCGAGGAGCAGGTCGCTGTGCTCAGCATGCCAGTTGTCGTGGTTGCCGAGGATCCAGTCCACCCCTCCGTCGCTTTGGCGCACGGCGAACACCGCGTCCTGGTTGCGAGCCGACAGGATCCACCGGTTGTTCACCGTGTCCTCGACCACCGCGTTGACGTGGCTCCACTCGACGCCCTCGGACGCCTGGGTGAGTGAGTCGAAGCCGAGGCGCTTCAGATCGAGCATCGTGGTGACGTCCCATTGCGCGGCGATCGACCCGTCGGCAGCGAACTCCGTGATCAGGTCGACCGCCACCTTGGTCTCGGCGAACACGCCGTCGATCTCCTCGGACCCGGGGAACTCCGAAACGACCAGGGAGCCTTTCGTGAGCGCCACCAGGGTACCGCGGGACGAGATCAGCATATCGTGGTGGAAGTCGGGAGCCTCGAGGGGCTCGCTGCTCGCTTCTTTGCTGGACTGGCTCGACCGGACCCGCACGACCCCCATCCAGTCGAACTCGATCACGTCGGAATCGGTGAGCGCGAGGAGGTGTCCGTCGGGAAGGGGAACGATCTCCGTGAATTTCGGCACCGTGGGCCCGTAAAGCCAGACAATCCTGCCGTCCGCGTCGACCAGCGCGATGTAGGAGATGTCCTTCGTATAAATGGGGATGACGGTCAGTCCTGGCTCCATCGACTCTGGTACCGAGGCGCGGAGGGTGAGATGCGGCAGCGGGGTGGGCAACGGATCGGTCGCGAACGTCACTGGCTCGGCGGTCACCTCGCAATCCGATTCGTCGAACGCCGAGATAGTGAGCGTCCACTCACCGTCAGCGTGCAGACCGACCAGGGGTAGATCGTGAGCAGGCGCCGATGGCGATGCCCATCGCACCTCCTCGCCCTCCGCGTCGGTGGCCGTGAGCAACAGGCGCGCCGCTCCAGACAGGTGAACCGCGACGGCCCGGGACAACGGAAAGAGTGGGTCATTTCCGCGGATCTCCGGCAAGGCCGCAAAGGCTACGTCACAGGAGCCGGTAAGAACGTCGGTCTCTCCCACTTCATCGCGGGGCCCGGATCTGTCTCCGTTCGATCCTTGACAACCGGAGACGAGAGCCAAGCTTGCCAGCCCCGCGGTCCAGCGATGCATCGTACCTCCGAAGTCCCACCCACCGTAGCCTGCCGGTAGCCGCTTCGCGACGCCCTCCGTCAGCCCCACACGGCGGCGTCGCACTCGGCGCTGCGGAGGGTGCTTGGGCCCCACCTCGGACTGACCGACCGTGCGGACCCCGGAGGTCCTCGCAAGGAGGGGCTCGCCCGACGGGACCAACAGCGCGATCGGCAATCGGCCGAAGTCGGCCTCGCGGTTGTCCTCAACTCAAGCCAGGATCTCGTCGAGCGGTCCGGTGGCGTCGCCGAACGAGGCGACGGGCGTTCCGTAGGCCTCGAGGAAGGCCAGGAACAAGTCGGACATCCGGCGCGGGCTCTCGCGGAAATCGAGGTGCTGCCCGACCGCGAGCTTGCCACCCATGCCTCCGGCGACCAGCACAGGCAGGTTGGTGTGGGAGTGGGTGTCGCCGTCTTGAACCTCGGACGAAAAGTACACTGCGGCGTTGTCGAGGAGCGTCGCACCATTGACGTCGGTCACCGCGTCGAGGCTGCGCAAGAGGTAGGCGAACCGCTCCACTTCCCAGCGCGAGATCTCCTGCAGGTCGGCCAGCGGCGCCGCGGCCCGTTGGTGGTGCGATAGCTCGTGGTGCGCGCCGGTGACACCGAGGAAGTTGTAGCTCCGGTTCGACTGAGAGTTCGCCAGCATGAACGTTACGATACGCGTCATGTCACATTGGAGCGCCAGGACCTGCAGGTCGGACAGGATGTCGGCGGCGAGGGTGATGTCCAGGCTGACCTCGCCCACACCCCGCCCACACCCACCAACCCCTAACTCGGCGATCCGAGTTTCCACCTCGCGGACCGCCGTCAGGTACTGGTCGAGTTTCACCTGATCCGCGGAGCCGAGGCGTCCGTCGAGCTGGTTCGCCTCCTCCAGCACATAGTCGAGCACGCTCCCGCGGAGGGCGGATTTCCGCGCCGCCTCTTCAGGCGAGAGGTTGCTGCTCGGGAAGAGGAGTTGAAAGGCTACCGCCGGGTCAATAATGTTCGGTAGCGGCGTAGAGTTGGCGGCCCACGCCAAGTTTCGCATGTAAGCACACGAGAAGCCGGCGTTGCACTCGCCGGTGCTGCCACCCTCTTCCATGCCGAGTTGGAGCGACGGGAAGGGCGTAGACGACGGCGTCGCTGCCGCGGCCACCTGATCGACGGACATGCTGTTTTCGATGTCCGCGCCAGAGGAGGAGAGGATCTCGGCGCACGTCAGGTACGACCCGGTTCCCACCGCGTGGTCTCCGCCGTCGACCGATCGGCCGAGTGGGTTGTTGTCGAGGCCTGAGATCACCGCGACCTTCGTGACCAGGTCACCGAGCGGCTCCAGCAAGTAGGGGAGCCCGGCGAGCCACCAGCTGGGCCCGGCCACGGTCGGCGTCCAGTTGTTCGGTGAGACCAGAATCGGCTGCTGCGCGTCGGTGTAGACGTCGAACGGGATCCCGTTCGGCACATACCAGTAGATCATCCGTCGGGGCGCTTCCGTGTCGGCTCGGGCCTCGCGGGTCAGCGCCGACGGAAGGAGCGGCAGCGCCAGGGTTGCGGCCGCGTTGCGCAGGAACAGGCGGCGATTCGGCGGCCTCATCGGGAACCTCCGGCCGGCAGCCGGTATCGGAAAGCGTCGGAGGTGGCGATCCCGGAGGCCAGGGCGGAGAACCGATATCCGCTCGCTTCGAAGTCCGCGGTGATCGCGTCGAGGAACACGAGATCCTCGACCCGCAACGTGCGGCCGAGCGCGAACAGGAACGTCTTCTGTACCATGCAGCGGGGAACCTTCGGGTCGGCCGCGAGCACGGCACCGAGCTCCGCGGCACCTTCGAACGAGATCCCGGTCACGAGGGTGCCGGTGGCGTCGATCGCGTTGCCGAATTCGTCTTTCGCGCGGGTGCGACCGATGCCGTCGAAGCCCTCCAGGCCGAAGCCGATGCCATCCATCACGACATGGCAGCCGGCACAGGTCGGGTCCGCGCGATGTTGCTCGAGCTGGTCGCGGAAGGATTGGGTCAGGCTGTCGTCGCTGTCACCGGGAAGCGCTGGCACGACCCCACTGGGCGGCGGAGCGGAGGGCTCGCACATCAGGTTTTCGACCACCCATTTTCCGCGGCGCACCGGCGAAGTGCGGGTTGGGTAGGAAAGCGCGGTGAGCCAACCTGCGCGCCCCACGATACCCGGGCGATCAGGCGTTATAACAGGTACGAAGCCATCTCCGGGTGGAAGATCCATCTCGTAGTGGCTGGCGAGCTCCGCGTCGATCCAGGTGTCGGTCCCGGTCAGGAGCTCGAGCATCGATCGGTCATTGAGCAGGATGTTGGACGTGAAGAGATCGAGTTCGACCTTCATCGCCGTCGCGAGCCCCTCGTCGAAATCCGGAAACACGGCCGCTTCGGGTGTCGATTCGTCCACCCGGTCCAAGTACAGCCATTCGGTGCCGAGCGTGTCGACCAGTGCGGCGGCTTTGGGGTCGCGCAACATCCGGGCGACTTGCGACCGGAGGACGGAATCGCGCAGGATCTGGCCGCTTGCGGCGAGGTCGAACAGCTCCTGGTCGGGCATCGAACTCCACAGGAAATACGACAGGCGGGACGCCAGCTCGTAGCCATCGAGCGGTCGCGGTTCGTCGCTGGCGGGGTCGGCATCGAGCTCCCAACGGTAGACGAACTGGGGGGCGAGGAGCATGCCTTTCAGGGCCAATAGGACGGCCTCTTCCCAGTCGCCTCCGCTCGCCCGATCGACGCCATAGAGCCCCATCGCCCGGTCGAGCTCCCCGCGAGTGAGGGGTCGTCGCCACGCCCGCTGACCGAAGCCCGACACGATCTCCTCCGCGCAAACCGGCTCGCCGATCTCGGCCGGGTCGCAGGTGAAGATCCCGTCCCTACCGGGCCCAGGGAGCTGCGTCACCCCGATCGGCCCGGTGAGGGACAGCAGGTCGAGTTGGACAACCGTATTGCCGGGGTCGGTGAGAGCGAGCGTGAGCGGCTGGGTTCCTGCGAGCAACTCGACCGGGACCACTTCGTTCGTCGATGTGCCCACGAGCACGCGACCGAGCGACTCTCCGTTGGCGGAGATCTCGAGTTCGGCGGGAGGCTCCGCCGTGGCCGTCAGAGCCAGTTCCCAGGTGCCCCCTGTCGGGACTTCGGCGCTAAAGAGCACCTCACCTGGGGTGAAGAGATTGCGGACGCTCCCGAACGGCGTCCCGGCGCCGGTCGCTGCCTCGGCCTCGAGGCGTAGCGTCGTTGTGGGGGCGATCCGGTGGGACGAGATCTCCTCCAGCAAACTGTCGGCTGCGATCTCGTAGAGCTCGATGTGAGTCGGGGAAATAGAGAGAATGTCCGAGATGTTGGAAAACCCGAGCGTGAAATCGTCGGCGGGAAACTGAGACGCCGGGCGCTGGGCGGTCGCGAACAGGTCGCGCACGGTGTTGTCGTATTCGGCACGATTCAGGCGGTGAACCACCACGAGCCCTGGGTTGTCTATGCGCGGCGCCCCGGCCGGGTCGTTGTCACCGCACCCCGCGAGCGTTCCGAGTATCCACATCGGTCGGCGCAGAGTCATGCTCAATACCCGAACGTGAGGAGGTAGATTCGTCCAGCGCCGGGGAACGTGGCGGAGTGATAGGGCGCGCCGACGAGCAGGTCGTCCTTGCCGTCCAGGTCGACGTCTCCAGCGGCGTTGATGGCCAAGCCTGCAAAGTCGGCGTTGTTCTCGCCGAACAGCGAGATGTCGGCCTGTGAGGAAGACAGGGCGCCAGACAGCGGGCCAAACCAGACGTAGACCGCCCCGGAGTCGTTGAGGGGGTTGTTCAGCGTCCCGCCGTCGTGGCCTGGCGCCCCGACGGCGAGGTCGCGCACGTTGTCGCCGTCTACGTCGACCAGTGAAGCCAAGGACCATCCCAGGTTGTCGCCGGCTGCAGCGCCCTCGATCTGCGCCGCTGCGCTGACCGGGTCCAGCCCGTCGATGATCCACACCCGCCCGGCGTCGTCGAAGTCCGCGTCGGCGAACGGTGCGCTCGCGACGACCTCACTCCTGCCGTCGCCGGTGAAGTCGCCTGCTTCCTGGGCGATCGCATACCCAAATTGGTCTCCCTCCACGCCGAGTTCGAGGGCGAGGTGGTCGATGTCCAGTGTCACGCCATTGGGAACATAGCCGTTGACGATCGAGATCGCGCCTGCCGCTGGGCCGGTGTTGCTGGAGTCGGGGGCGCCGATCAACAGCTCGCCGAGGCCGTCTCCGTCGAGGTCGCCGGCCCCCGCGACCGCGCTCCCGAGGTGGCCGAACGCGTTGGTGCCGTAAATCGAGGCGAACGCATCTTCGGCCGTGAAGGACCGGTCGAACGGGCCGGGAAGCACGTCGATGACGCCGGCGGCTTCCACTTGGAGGTCCTCCCGGTTGGGCGAGCCGATGGCCAGATCGGGTGGACCGTCGCCGTTGGCGTCGCCGAGCGCGGCGAACGCGGAGCCATATGCATACTTCTTCAACCCTTTGATCTCGAGCGCCGAGCCGGGTGCCGGGCCGCTCCCGCAGATCTGACCCAGGAGGTACACGCCGCCCGTTCGGCTGTACGGACCGTCCCACTCCCAAGGCGCACCCGCTCCGATCGTCGGCAGGCCTGAGCCGTCGACCGGGCCGACGGGCACGACCTCGTCGCCGAGCATTCCCTGGTCGGTGACTCCGGTCAGCTCGCAGCCGAGCGTGCGCAGATCACCGCCTTCTCTCGGAAACGGGCCCTCCAGCTTGTAGATCGCCCCCACCGTGAGCAGCTCGACCCCTCCTCCTGCTGGCACCTCCACCGTCACCTGCGGGGCGCCAGTATACAGCTCGAACGCATCATCCGCGTCGGTATCCGCGCTGGCCACCGCCCAGCCGGCGTGCCCGCCGGCCTGTGAGCCGTCGAAGTGGTAGTCGGCGGTCGCGAGCGAGCGCGCCCCGAAGCAGGCCCATCGCGTCAGCGAATCTGCGTCCTCGCTGCAGTCGTTGAACACCCCGTCGCCGCACACCTCTTCGGCGCCTGGCTGTACGAGCGCATCGACATCGTTGCAGTCCTCGGGAAAGGGAATGCCGTCGCCATCCTGGTCGAGGTCGTTGGTATCGGCGTTGCAGTCGTTGTCGGCCTTGTCACGGTAGACTTCGATAGCGCCGGGGTTGATCGTCGGATCTTCGTCGTTGCAGTCGTCGCCCGCCACGTCGAGCGCCAGGTAGCCGTCGCCGTCGCCGTCGCAGGTGGAGGCGCATCCATCGTCGGCGCAATCGACGAGCCAATCGGCGTTGTCGTCAATTCCATTGAGGCAGTCCTCTGGGCAGACCGCCGCGCACGCCGGTTCGAGACAGTCGGACCTGCCGTTTCCGTCGTCATCCGCGCCGTTTCCACATATCTCTACGCCGGAAAGCAGGCCGTTTCTCGGCGGGCCGGAATCACACCCGCACGCGAACAGGGTCAAGGAACCCAGGAGGAAGGCAAAGAATACGCTTTGCTCGGGTGCCTTGTCGCGGTGCATCTTGTCCTCGGCCCATGCCAGTATATCGGGCCAGCCGTACGACCGCCTTCCCGGTTCCGCTGCGGTGCGGCGCCCGATTCCCTCGGGGGATGGGCCTCGAGCCACCCTTCCGCATCCACGACCGGTGGGCGGGCGCTCGTCAGGCCCCCCGCGGGGAGGCGATCGGCTTGAGCACGCTTCGGCCGTAGACAACGAACGCCATCCCGAGGCCCAAACCGAGGCTCATGAAGATCGACATGAACTCGTGGTACTTGGCGTGTACCCCTACGAACACGAGGCTCTCGATCGCCAGCACGCCGGCGGCCGCCACCGTGAGCGACGGTCGCCAGCGCAAGGCGGCGGGGAGGATCAGCCCGACCGTGCAGACGAGCTCCACGAGGCCGAGCCCCATCCAGACGCCGCGCGGCAACGCCCCAAAGGACGGAACGTCCCCGCTCACCGCGTCGAACAGGAAGACCTTCATGATCCCCGACGATCCGTAGAGCACCGCCGCGAGGATCTGCAGGCTCCACAAGAGCTTGTTCATCGGTTTCCTTTGAGGCCGCGTACCTACCAGCGCAACCGCGCGGCCGCCAGCAGCAGATCCGCCCGTCCGCCCCCGAGGTTGTCCGAGAGGAACGCGTGCCCACCCTGGACGAGGCCCTGGGGACGGGGCTTGTTGTCGTCGCCGACCGGCCGACCGATCCCCATCGCCCAGTCGACCTCGCTCCCGAGCGCGTACCCGTCTGTCGCGACGCCGCCGGGGCCCGCGGCCACGCCCCCGTTCCGGAAGCTCGCGAAGGCCTGCCCGACGGGAGCCGTCGACCAGCCCACCACCGCCCCGACGCGCAGGTCGAGCCATTCCCGGGGGCGGACCGTGAAGGCCGGCTGCAGGTAGCTCGCGCCCACCACCGCGCCCTCGTGGGTCAGCGCGTCGTAGCCGTCGGGGGGCGCCGCGCTGTTGGCCGGGTCGAGGAGCTGGGCCTGGGCCCCGGCCTCGATCGCGGCGAGCACCTCGTCGAACAGCACCATCCCCGCGTCATAGTCGGGGTCGAACCCGAAGGCGTGACTGGCGTCGTCATCCGGGGCGCCGTCCCCCGATGCCCACCCGCCGCGCAGGTGCGCGGTCCACGAGGCGGTTTCGAGCGCGGTTTGCACCGCAGCGCCGCCCGCGAGCACGCCCAGCCCCGTCCGGCTGTTGTAGCTCGACGCCTTGTCGGTGTGGCCGGTGATCAGCGCCCCCTCGGCCGCCAGGCGCACGATCCACCCGTCGCGGGGCCCCAGCGCGACGTCGCCGAACGCGTCGATCACGCCGACCCGGGTGAACCGCTCGACGTCGGCCTCGCGTTGATCGCGGTACACCAGGTAGGTTCCGAGCTTTTTGCCCGTCTTGTCGGCGTAGAGCACCGACGCGATCCCCTGCAGCGCCCGTTCGCCGTTGGCCAGGCGTGCCACCTCGTCGGCCACCACGAGATCGCCGGCCACCGAGGTGTACAGGTTCTCGACCGGCGCTGTGGTGAAGCGCGCCCGGACCACGCGGTCGCCAAAATCGGTGCGCCCGAACAGCGGATCGCCGGCTCCGTCGTTCGCGAGCATGCCGAGGCCCCAGCGCGAGGGGACGAGCCCGCCCTCCGCTTCGAACGCCCCGGTGCGCCACCGCACCGACGCCCGCCGGGGCACCAGTCCGGCGAGGGTGAGCGCGTCGAGGCGGTCGCGACCGCGGGTGTCGGTGGTCTGCCCGAAGGCCCAGGTGTCGCCCAGGATCTGCCCGGTCACTTGGTCCAGCTCGCCCTGCAGCGTCACCGTCTCCCAGGCCACGCTCGCGGCCAGCCGAATTCGGGTGTCGAGCACCGGCCCCTGGTCCGGCGTCGTGCCAACGGCATCGACGACCGGGTTCGGCGGCAGGGCGCCGATGGCGCGCACCTCGCCGTCGGTCGCGAAGTCCGGCGCGCTCACGGCACCTCCAGCGGGCGCAGGTCGGGACAGTCGGCCCGCTCCTGGCACGGGTCGTCGGAGACCACGGCGCCGCGGCTCGCGAAGAAGCGGGCGACCTGGTTGATCGCGAACGTGTTGATGTCGAACGGCAGCGCGGGATCGGGGAGCGCGAAGCCATGCGTCCCGGTGGTCTCGACGTAGGGGATCCGCAGCGCCGAGGCGCCGCTGGCGGTCTCCACGGTGCTGCGCAGCGGGGCGTCGGACGGCGCGCCGGTGCCGTCGGTGCCGTCGTCGAGGTCGTCGGCGTCGAACAGGGCGGGGTAGCCGTTCACGTCGGTGTAGGGACCATATTCCTCGAGGCCCTGCACCACTTTCCGGTCGATCAGCCAGGCGTCGACCGTCATCCCGTAGCGGGGGTCGACCTCGCGGTATTCGACGAGGCCGGCCGCGCGGGCGAGGGCGATCCCGCTGTTGATGCTCACGATCGAATCGCCGGCGGTGGGCATCATCAGCACGTTTGCCGGTGCGGCGCCGTCGAGCGGGTCGAGAAACCAGTGGGGGGCATAGGAGATGGCGTCGCCGGGCTCGAGGGCCGCGGCGAGGACGCCGGCGAGCTTGCGCAGCTTCGGGCTTCCGCGGAGGTGGCCCCCGCCGTGGGCCGCGGCCACCAGCCGACTTCCGGCCGGGTAGGTGACCCCCTCGAAGGTCACGTCCGACTCCCAGCTATCGATGCGGGCGAGCTGTGCGCCCGCCGCGTCCGACACGGTCAGCACGAGTGGATCGCCGAGGATCGCGTTGTCGGGCACCGAATAGACCGCTCCGAACGCTGGCCCGTCCTCGGGCATCCCCACCGCCTCGCGTTTCTCCGCCGCGTCCAGTGCATCTGCTGGGATCGCCAGGCGGAAGCGGCCGTCCTCCGGGATCATCCCGTCCCGCACTTCCCCGTTCCCGCCGTTGTCGATCCGAACCGTTCCGCCGGCCGGGAGGGTGTCCAGGGTGGCGACGTGCAGCTCGACCATGTCGGTCACCGAGTTCACGATCTGCACCACCTCGATCCCGCCGGTTTCGGTCGGATACCCCACGAACATCGGGGTGAGCATCCGTCCGGCGAGCGCCTCCACCGCGCCCCCGATCTCGGTTCGGATCCCGATGTCGAGCGTTCCTCCCCCCGGCACGATCGGCGCGAAGGCGGTGATCTCCGGCATGACCCCGGCGGCCACCCCGGCGTTGATCCCGCCGAGCGACCCGCCCGCCAGGAAGGTCTCCGAGCCCGGGCCGCCGAGGTCGGGCACCCCGTCGTCGTCCCAGTCGCACGAGAGGCGCGTCTCGTCGGTCGGCACCGGGCCGGTCTCGGTCTCCGAGACCAAGGTCATTCGCCCGATTCCACAGAGGTCGGTCCCGCGGATCACCGCCATCCAGTCGACCGCGGATTGGCGCACCATGTCGCGGGTGTGGAACGGATCGGCCGACCACTGGTCGCCGCCCGAATCGCGCACCCCGTCGTTGTTCAGGTCGCGGTATCGGCTGTCCTTGAGGTGCGAGTAGAACGGGAGGAGATCCTGGGCTCCGAGCAGGGCTTCCACCAGCACCTCGTCGTCGGGCGACACCGTCGGCCCGTGACCGGGGAAGTCCATCGAGCACGCCGCCATCCCCACCCGGTTGAAGGCGTGGGCGAACCCGAACAGGTCGAAGCGCGACGACCCATAGCCGTGGCCGAACCAGGCGACCGGGTAGGGCTGGGCGAATCCGGCGCCCGGCGAGGGCAGGACGCAGGTGAACGGCACCCGCTGAGGTTCGGCGGAGAAGGCGCCGGTCAGCGGGTCGAGCTGCCACCACTCGTCGCTGTCATCCCGGCCGCCGTCGTCGCGGTCGGCGAGGAGGTACGGTGTCACAAACGCGCCGGCGACGATGTCGGAGCTGAACGTGCGGTAGCTGGCCTCGAGAAACGCGCCCGCGCTGGCGTCGAACAGCCCGAGATCGAGGAGGATCGCGATCACGTCGCTCATCGGGAGGCGGTACGGACTCGGCAGATCGGAGCGGGCATGGAGCTGGAGCGCCTCGGTGATCCCCGCGGGATAGTCGCGCTGTAACGCCGCGAACGGTCCCCGTCCGTCGAGCCCGTGGCGCAGGTCGACAAGGTCCTGGGTGACCCGACCGGTGGTGAAGACCCAGCCATAGGCGAGGTCGTCGAGCCCGAGCCCGAGCTGCGGGAGGGCGTCGAGCACCGGCTCGAGCGCCGCGGTCTGCCGGGTGTGGTTGATGTACGCCCACGGCGAGCGGACCGGGAGGCCATCTTCCCCGATCAAGCGGTTGGTGAGCAGCACGGCGTAGCGGGTCTGCTCGCGCAGCGGCACGACCGGGCGGACGATCAGGGTGTTCGTCTCCCGCTCGTACCAGGTGAGCAGGTCGTCCCGGGGATCGCCGCCGAGCGGGTACACATTGGGGTGGTCGAGCACCCCGTCGTTGTCGGTGTCCTCGCCGGGATCGAGCACGCCGTCGCCGTCGGTGTCCTCCTCGCCCATCTCGAAGATCAGGCTCGGACTGTCGGCCCGCGGGTCGTTCGGGAAGTAGCGGTCGGTCTGGGTGACGTCGGCGGGAAACCGCCCGTGTCCGACGTCGAGCTCCACCGGCTGCAGGTAGCCGGGCGACGCCGGATCGACGTCGATGACGAGGAACGCGTCGTCGTCCCAGTGCTTGGGATCGAAAAAGTCATCGGGGTGGCGGAGCGCGATCTCGTCGAGGTCGAGCGGGGCGTCGAACGCGACGGTCAACGGGGAATAGATCCCGAACCCAACGAGCTCGTCCAGCTTGACCCTGGCTTCGGCCTCGGCCTGGGTGGTGGCGAGCTGGCTGATGTTCAGCCGCAGGCCCGTGACCGAGGTGGGATCGACCCGGGTGGCGAGATCGTTCGGGAACGGGAGCTCGGGGAGGGGCTCGGCCTCCCAGTCGACGACGATCACGGGCCCGTCTCCCGGAGGCGTGGGGCGTAGGCCCTCGGGACCGGAGGCGCAGCCGAGCAGCGCGAGGAGGGGGAGGGGACGCATGGGGCTCTCCACGCAGCCGAGCTTAGCGGGTGGGCGCGCCGGTTGCTTGCCCGGGGTGCGGTACCATGTCGCCGGAGGGACCGTGGGTCGACGCGTCCTGCTTGCCGTTGTCCTCACGGTCCTCGCGTGCGCCGGGAGCCCCATGAGCCGTGTGCAGTCGCTGATTGTCGAACGCCAGGGAGGGATCGAGCGCGGCACCCTCATGGTCGCGAGCGCGAAGCTCACCGACGCCGAGCTGGCCGAACTCCTGGCCGACCCGCGGGTCACCGCGCTGTCCGATCTCTCGCTGCACCACAACGCGCTGACGTCGGCGGGCATCCGAACGGCCATCGCGTCTCCGAAGCTGACGCGCCTCGCAAATCTCAACTTGTCCAACAACCCGATCGGTGACGAGGGGGTGCGGGCGCTCGCCGGATCGGAGGTCCTCGACCCCATCCTCACGCTCTCGCTGGCCGGGGTGGGCGCGACGGAGGCCGGGGCGCAGGCGTTGGCCGAGTCCGACCACAGCGCCGGGATCGCCCAGCTCGACCTCGGCTTTCAGCCCATCGGCCGCGCGGCCCCGCTGCTCGCGACGCCTCGGAAGGCGCTTCTGCTGCAAAAGGCAGGCATCGATAGCCAAACCGCAGTCGCGCTGTTGCAGACCGGGCAGGTCGCCACCCTGAAGCTCAAGGAGAACGCCATTCCGACCCTCGATGGCCTCACCTCCGTGTCCCCTGCGTTGACCGCGCTCGACCTCGGGAGCTGTGGCCTCACCGACCTGAGCGCGCTGGCCACCGCACCAGCGCCCGGCTTGCGAAGCTTGCACCTGGATTACAACCCCCTGGGTGACGAGGGGTTGGAGGTGTTGGCTCGGGCGACGTGGCTCCCCACGCTAGAGTTTCTGTCGGCGATGGGCGCGCAGGGCGGCCCCGCGGGGAGAGCGGCGCTCCGGAGTGCGTGGGGCGAGCGACCGGGGTTGACACTCGAGCGGTAGGGGCGCCAAAATAGAGCGGGGAGTTCCTCCTCCCCACGGGAGTTTCCATGCCCGGTCTCCGTCGCGGTCCGTTGACCTCTGGTTCCGAAACGGGGGGACCGACGGTCGCTCCTGGTCCAACGTGCGATCCGGGGCTGGCCGGCGCGGGCGGAGGTGGGAACGCAGCCATGCTCGAGGCGATGACCTGGGAGGACAGCGGCAACCTCATCGGCAGCCCGCCGGTGCGCACCCGGCTCACCCCGCCGAACATCGGCATCGTGGAAGAGGAAGCCGTGTATGGCCAGCGCCGGGGCGCCGCAGAAGCCACGCTGGCGAGTCAGCAGGCGCGGGCCGACTCGATGCTCGACACCGACGGAAACGTGCTCGATCATCGCTATTGGTTCGCGCAGGTCTACAAGTTCGTGACCGAGGGCGAGCTGCAGGAGGCTGCCGCCGGAACGTTCTACTACCCCAGCTACGTGATGCAGAGCGTCCGCTACTTCGACCAGATCTACGCGGACAACATTGATGCGGCCAACAACGGTGGGACGGTCGAGGAGCACTGGGCGGAGGCCTTCCAGGTCGCGGCGGACTCGGAAGGCCTGACC
>CANLGQ010000012.1 GCA_947490265.1 Pseudomonadota bacterium
GATCCGAAGCTCGGCTGCGCCACGCCGGCCACGTTCGTCTCGGTGGTCGCTCCGTTCGCCCCCCGCGCAGTGGGCGGAAGGCCCAGGAGTCGGGCCAGGAAATTGGCGAGCCGAACCGATGTGCTCACGTCAACGCCGGCCTGCGGCGCCGGGTTCGCCCTCGAGCTCCAGGCCTCCGTCGTCGGTGGTCCGGGCCCGCCAGCGGGTGCTTCCGACCGAGAAAACGTAGGGGTCACCATTGGCGAACTCCGCCCTGACCCGGGCGTATTCGTCGAGCGTCTCGAGGTAGAGTTCGTGCATCGACAGCCGCCGGTTCTCCACCAGGCGGGCAGCCACGATGCGCCACACCACGTCGAGGTCCGCGGGCGTGAGCTTCACGTTCACGCGTGACCCGCAGACAGCTCTTTGGAGGTGGCGACCCGCGCCAGGTCTGAGGCGTTCACGAAGGGGAGCAGGGGTTGGGCCACCGCGTGGAAGTCGACGACGGCGGCGGCGAACCGGGTCTCCCAGAGCGGCCGGATCCGCGGGAGATCCGCGGGCTCCACGCGCCCGGTGCAGCGCGTGCTGCCACACATGCAGGGGAAGGGCTCGTCGAACGCGCCGAGCGAGCGGTAGTCGTCGGTGAGCTGCTCCCCGGGTTCGATGTCGCGCAGCGCGATCTCGAACTGCACTTCGAGGCCGACGCAGTTGGCGTCACACGAGTGGTTCACGTAGCGGGCATGGTCCCAGCAGAGGATCCACCGGTCGCCCTCTCGCCAGCTGTACCGGTTGACGATGGCCTGTTGCAGGGGGTGCAGGTCGCGAACCTGCGCGGTGGGGAGCAGAATGTCGAGCGGATCGCGCGCCCAGGTGACGGTGCCTCGCGGGATGCGCCGGGTGGCGAAGACCCCGACGCCGATGGCCTCGCTGACGTGACGGATCAGGGTGTCGGGATGAAGCATGGCGGCGGCGGTCTCCTCGATCGTTCAAAACCCGGTCGCTCGGTATCGGGTTCGTTGCAAGTCAGCTGTTCGGGATCTCTTGCGCAGACGCGGTAAAAGCACGGGCCCAGGCGAAGTTGCCGAGCGCTGCAAGGACAAGCGGAATCAGCGGCGGCGCGCCGCCGGCGAGGAGCGCCAAGGGGGCGAGGTGGCCAAGCCCGACCGCGCCGACGCCATACCACCCCTTCCAGCGTCCGCGGGTCATTTCCCAGGCTCCGCGTCGCGCGACCTCCGTGGCCTGCGGCGTAGCCAGATCTCCGACCAGCATGACGGCCAGCGACAGGGCCAAGGCGAGGGGAAAGGCAGAGGTTGCGGCCCCCACTGATCCGAAGGCGGCGAGGGTGCCGAGGCCGAGTGCGAGCGCCTGCGCGGTGAACGCGAAGGGCAGGTGGGGGGACTGCCAGAGGTCGCGCCCCTCGGCCTGGGCGAAGAGGAAGGCGCTGTACACCGCGGATCCGAGCCCGAGCGGTACCGCCGCCACGGCGAACGGGATGCGCAGGCCCGCAAACCCGGCGAGTTCGGCGGTCCACCACAGCACGGAGACGGCAGCGAACGCGCTGAGGAGCCAGGCGGCGCGCGCCACCCAGCTCCGCCATTGAGGCCGGGTGAAGAGGAAGATCATCCGGTCGGGCCGATCGAGGTCGTAGACCAGGAGGCCGAGGGTGATCGCCAGGTTGAGGAGCGCAAAGCCCCCTCCCCACCGCATCGCGACCGGATCGAGTTGGCCCATCAGGGCGCTGGCGCCGAGCAGTGCGAACGTGGCCCCCGCGATGTGTTTGGTGGGGAGGTAGGCCGCGATCGGCCAGTGCCACGGGATCTGGTGCTGCTGGTTCCAGGTGACCTGCACCATGTGCTCGGCCATCCGCCCCCCGACCGCGAGCGGCCAGCCGGCCGGTCGTCCCTGGCCGCCCTCGGAGACGCGCAACTCGTGTTGGCGGAGTTGTTCGGTGTGGACGTTCGAAGCCGCGAACAGTGCGCCAGCCGCAGCGGAGGTCGGCACCTGGGCCGCGGCGTGCCCGTCGACGTAGAACACCTTCGGTGCGGTGCCCTGCTCGGGCTTGCGCACCGTCACCGGGTTTGCGGCGAGGATCCGGCTGATCTCGCTAAGCGGGTCATCGAGGTCGCCCGCGATGATGGCGTGCTCCGGGCAGACCACGACGCACGCCGGCTCGAGGCCGACGTCGATTCGGTGCGAGCAATAGTGGCACTTTGCTGCGGTATGAGTCTCCGGATCGAGGTAGATGGCATCATACGGGCAGGCTTGCAGGCAGGCTTTGCAGCCGATGCAGGCGTCGCCGTCGAACTCGACGATCCCATCGGGCCGCCGGTACATCGCCGACGTCGGGCAACTCCGCACGCAGGGCGGGTTCGCGCAATGGTTGCAGCGGCTCACCTGGAACGAGCGCCGAACGTCGGGGAAGTGCCCGACCTCGACCGTCTTCACCCAGGTGCGGGCCACGCCCACGGGCACCTGATTCTCGGACTTGCAGGCGGTCGAGCAGGCATGGCAGCCGATGCACGAACCATTGTCGATCACGAAGCCGTAATTCATCGGCTAGGGCAGCGGCACAGCGCTTGACGGGGTCGCGGACGAGGTGAGGTCGAAGTGGTAGTACTTCGCGAGGTTTGGGTCGAATCCGTCCGTGAAGCTGACGCTGGGGACCCCGCCCTCGGTCGTGGTGAGGCCGATTCGGTCATCGACCCAGATCGCATGAAAGTCGAGCACCGCCGCCGCGTCGAGCGCGTCGAGCGGGATCGCGAACTCCACTGTCTGCCTCGCCTCACTCTCCTGATGCGCAGAGCCATCCGTGCCGAGGAAGGCGGGGGTCTCGAGCCATGCCCCGCCGTTCCACATCAGGAGTGAGTTCGCGGAGTCGTCCGCCGCCCACTTCAGGGCGTAGCTCGCCTGGAATGGGAGCGAGGGTTGCTGCCCGCCAATCGGGAAGCCCCCGAGGGTTCCGCCAAGTCCGTTCCCGAAGTAGAGCACGACGAACTCATCGGCGCTCCCCCCGACGAGCGCGGGCTGCTCGTAAGCGATGTACACGTTGTCGGCGTCGTACGTCAGGTCGACCGAGACGCCGGGGGTGGAGGACGCGAATTGCTCCCCTGCGGGGTACTCGGCGGGGTTGCCGTCGATCGTGGCCGTGCGCGCGTAGGGGGGTGCGCCGACCACGGCGCCGGCGGCATCCAGCGGGCGCGAGGCCGTCGGCGGCGCGCCAGAGGTGAGGTCGAACGACCAGTAGAGCAGGTAGTTGGGGTCGAAGGCGTTCTCGGTGAACGAGCCGACCGGGCTGCCGCCGTAGGTCCGCTCGGCGCCCGCGGATTCATCGACCAAGCTGGCGTGGACGGTCACGACATCGGTGATCCCGAGGGCGGCCAAGGGGATCGACATCTCGACGGTCTGGACCGGCTCGATGACCGCAAGCGCGGTGCCGTTCAGCACATCCGACAGGTAGCCTGGTTGGGCGACCCAGACCCCGCCGGTGTACTCCCACAACCCGTCGTAACTGCCGTCGCAGCGCCACTCGACGGCGTACCGGGCCGGGAAGGGGAGGGTCGCGCGTTGGCCGACGAATTGAATGCCGTTGGGGGCGCCGATTGGCCCCCCGTCGCCCAGGTACACCACGAGTCGCTGCTTGTCCGTGCCGACCTCGACATCGGGGTGGCGCATCGCCATGTACAGGTCGGTATCGGACCAAGTGATCGAGAATTCAGCGGGGATCCCACCTGGCGATCCCGAGGTGGTCGGGAAGCTCTCGCCGGGGATGAAGTCCGAGTCGTTGCCGTTCACCGTGATCCCGTTGGTCCGCCACGCGTCGCTCTCCGGGGGCGTGCCGGTGTCGAGGCCGGTGTCGAGCCCGGTGTCGGGGACGATGCCGGTGTCCTCAAACGGCTGGGCCGACTGGGCCACATAGTTGTTCGGGAACAGGGTGCCGGTGAGGTCGAACTCGAAGAACTGGTCGTAATCCGGGTCGTAGCGGTCGAAGAACGAGTCCCGTGGCGATCCGGCGTTGGTGTACTCGAAGTTGGTCTTGGTGTTGATCCAGGAGAGGTGAACCCGCGCCACGTCGCTCACGTCGGCCCCGAAGACCGCAAGCGGGATCTTGAATTCGACGCCTCGGAAATCCTCGTTCTCAGCGTGTGAGGAGCCCCGGGTTCCGAGGAAACTCGGCGACGCGATCCATTGCCCGTCGAGCCACGTCCACAGGGCGTTCGCCGAATCGTCCGCCTGCCACTGCAGGAGGTAGTCGAACTGAGCGGGGAGGAGGGGCTGCTGGGTGTTGAACCCGACCCCGCTGCGGGTGCCGAGCGTGCCGCCGTCGGACAGGTAGATCAGGGCGGAGTGATACGCGTCGGCCTGAACGTCGGCGTTGTAGAGGCCGACATACAGGTTTGTCGCATCCCAGGTGACGTAGCTCGACGAGCCCGGGCTGGTGGTGGCGAAGAATTCGCCTGCGGCAAAATCGGAGATGTCGCCGTCCACGACGATCGAGTGGGTGTAGGCCGCGGTGACGTCGGTGTCGGTGTCGGCGTCGGTGTCGCTGTCGGTGTCGGTGTCGGTGTCGGTGTCGGTGTCGGTGTCGGTGTCGGTGTCGGTTTCGGTGTCGCCGGTGTCCGTGTCTTTCCCATTGCAGGCGACGAGGGCGAGTAGGGAGACGGTGAAGCCGATGCGCAAGGGAACTCCTGCAGTTCTGCGGGCGCATTATACCTCGACCCATCGGAGGTGGGGTGGACAATCCCGCATGGGCCGCGATTCGCGATCGGTGGCCAGCGGCCGAGCTCGGCGAGCCGCTGTCGGGAGGCCCAGCCGATCGAAGTGAGCTCCATCGCGTGCTCCTTGGCGATCAACGCGCTGTCCTGAAGATCAGCCGCGGTGGTGGGGCCACCATCGAGCGGGCCGCGCTCCGGGTGCTCGCCGGTCGGGTAGGGCCCCTGCTGCTCGCGGACGGGCCGGGTTGGCTGCTCACCGAGGACCTCGGCTCGGGGGAGCGCATGGCTCCCGAGGCCTGGCTGGGCGCCTTGGGGGCGGCGGTTGGGGAGGTGCATCGGGCGACCCGCGGCCTGTCCTGGAACCAGCCGGCCGTGGAGCTCGACCATGTGGCGTTTCGGTGGCGGCGAGCCCTGCTCGCGCTGCCGGGTGGGCTGGCAAGCGCGGGAATCGCCATCGGTGGGAAGGCGGAGGGCCAACTTCGGCGGGTCGTCCACGAGTTGGAGCGGCCCGGCCAGCCCCGCGTGCTGTCGCACGGCGATCTGTGCCCCGAGAACACCCTGGTGGTCGGGGGTCGGGTTCGGATCCTCGATTGGGAGGCCGCCGGTCCCCGCCACCCGGCCTTCGACGTCTATCCGTCGACGGCGCGCTGGCTCAGGGCTAGGCCCCGTGAATGGACTCTGAATGCCGAGAGTCTGTTCCTCGCCGGCTGGGAGACCGGATTCCAAGGGCCGCCCCTGGCGCCACGGGCGGTGGCGGCCACTGCGGTGGCCTGGGCGGCGGTGGCCGCCCACAACCTCCCGGCCCGGGTCCGCCTCGACGCCCCCGCTGGCGACTACACGCATCGCGAGCGGATCGTCCGCGCCTTGGCGGGTGCGGCCGATCGGGCCGCGGAGGGTTACCCGGCGCTCGCGGCGCAGCTCGCCCGCGCGTCGGAGCGGCTGGCCCGCACCTGGGAACTCGACGATGTCCGCTGATGCCATCCTCGACGCGCAGGCCGGCTTGTCGCGCGAGCTGGCCGACCTCCGCTGGGCGCCCCCCGTCTTCCGGGTGCTCGATCCGCTCACCTACGCGTGGGAGCCGCACGCCGCCTATGTACGGAGGTATGCCGGTACCGGCCAGATCCTGCTCCTGGGGATGAACCCTGGACCGTACGGAATGGCCCAGACCGGGGTGCCCTTCGGGTCGGTGCCGATGGTCCGAGACTTCCTGCGGATCTCGGGTGCGGTGGGCCAACCGACCGTTCCGCACCCAGCGCGGCCGATCCTCGGGTTCGGCTGTCAGCGCGTCGAAGTCAGCGGGGCCCGGCTCTGGGGTTGGGCGCAGGCCCGTTTCGGGACGCCGGAGGCGTTCTTCGCGCGGTTTTTCGTCATGAATTGGTGCCCCTTGCTGTTCCTCGAGGAGTCGGGCCGGAATCACACCCCCGAGCAACTTCCGCGCGGGGAGCAGCGTGCGTTGTTCGCGGCGTGTGACGCTGCACTCACGCGATCAATCCAGGCGCTTCGCCCGACGCTCGCGGTGGGGGTCGGTAAGCTCGCTGCCGCGCGCCTGGCCGTGGCGGGCGCCGGCCGCGTGGGTTGCATTCCCCACCCGAGCCCCGCGAGCCCCACCGCCAACCGGGGGTGGGCGCCGGCCGCCGAAGCCGCCCTCCGCGACCTCGGGGTGGCGCTGGGATAGGCTCGAGCCAGCCCGGAGGCCGCATGGCCCGCATCGCGACGCTTTCGGAATTCTGGCCCTACTACCTCTCGGAGCACCGCGATCCCCGGTCTCGGGCGCTGCACTTCGTCGGGACCACGGGATTCTTCCTCGTCGTCGCCGCGAACCTGTGGCGTTCGCCCGTGTGGTTCGGCTTGGCGTTGCTGGTCTCGATCGCGACTGGCTGGGTCGGTTCACAGTGGGTGGAGCGCGGTCGCCCGGCGTTCCTGCCCGCGGCGGTGATCGTCGTCGTGTGCGCGGTGGCGTCGCCGCCCATTCTGCTTGGCGTGGGCTTCGCCTACACGTGCGCCTGGATCGGCCACTTTCGAATCGAGGGAAACCGACCGGCCACGTTCCGGTATCCGCTGTGGTCGCTCCTCTGTGACTTCCGCATGTGGGGCCGGATGGCCACCGGTCACTGGTGGACGGGAGACCCCGTCCCGAGCTGACGTCCGAGCAACTCGGCCGCCGCGCGCCGGGCCGCTTCGGTGACCACCTCGCCGGCGAGCATCCGGGCCAGCTCGTCGATCCGTTCTGGGGCGGACAAGCGGCGGATCGACGACACGGTTCGCCCCTCGGCGACCCCCTTCGCAACCTGGAACTGATGGGTGCCCCACGCCGCGATCTGCGGCTGGTGGGTGATGCAGATCACCTGGTGGTGTCGCCCGACCTCAGCGAGCTTCCGGCCGATCACGTCGGCCACCGCGCCCCCGACCCCGGTGTCGACCTCGTCGAAGACGTAGGTTCCGACTGGGCCAAGTCCCGCGAGCACGCGCTTGATCGCGAGGAGCGAGCGCGACAGCTCGCCCCCGCTGGCCACCCGTCGAAGGGGGCGGGGATCCTCGCCTGGGTTCGGGGCGATCAGGAATTCGGCCCGGTCCATTCCAAGGGGGCCGAGCGACACCCCCGCCGCGGCGAGGGCCTCGCCGCCGGTCAGCGGGAGCAGTGCGACCTCCACGCGCGCCCCACCCATCGCCAGCGAATGGAGCTCTCCGGTGATGGCCGCGCCGAGGGCCAGCGCGGCCTCGGACCGCGAGGCCGAGAGTTGCCGCGCCGCCGCGAGTGCCACCTCGGTCGCCGCGCGCGTCGCGCGTTCGGAGCGGGCGACGGTGGCATCGGCGTCGTCGAACAACGCCAGCTCGGCGGACAGCGCGGCGCGCTGGGCCAGGACCGCGTCGAGATCGCCGCCGAACCGACGGGAGAGCCGGGAGAGTGCGTGCAGCCGCGCCTCGGTGCGCTCCAGCTGCTCGGGATCGAGCGTGATTCCCGCTGCATAGCGGCCGAGCTCGTGTGCCGCGTCTTCGAGCTCGCGGTGCGCGCTCTCGACCTGATCCGCCACGGTCGCGAGCCGAGGGTCTCGCCGGGCGGCGCCGCGCAGCTCCGAGACGGCGCGCGCGAGCTGCGGTCCGATCGCGCTCTCGCCACTCTGAAGCAGGCTCTCCACGGATCCCGTCGTGTCGGCCAGCGCCCCGGCGTGCCTGAGGCGCTCGATGTCCGCCCGCATCTGGGCCTCTTCCCCAGGCTGGGGCGCGATGCGGTCGATCTCCGCGAGCTGGAACCGCACCAACTCCTCGCGCTCGGCGCGCGCGGCGAGCGCGGTGCCGAACTCGCGCCGCAAGCGGTCTGCCTCGGCCGCAGCCTCCCAACCGGCGCGGGCGGCTTCGACCAGCGGTTCGTGGCGGGCGAAGGCATCGAGCCAACCGAGGTGGGTGGTGGCGTCGGCGAGGGTGTGGTGCTCGTGCTGGCTCGAGAGGTCGACCAGGCCGCTCGCGAGCGACGTGAGCTGGGCGAGGGTGGTGAGCCGGCCGTTCACAAAGGCTCGCGTTCGCCCATTGGCTGAGAGGACGCGCCGAATGACGACTTCTCCGTCGGACGGAAGGCCATGGGCAGCGAGCCGCGCGCGGGCGTCTGGTTCGTCGTCGAGCGAGAACAGGGCCTCGATCTCGGCTTCCTCGGCGCCGGTGCGCACCGCATCGGGCCGCGCGCGGCCGCCGAGGACGAGCTGGAGCGCATGAACGAGGATCGACTTGCCGGCGCCGGTCTCGCCCGTCACCACGTTCAACCCGGGGCCCAGCGCGACCTCGAGCTGCTCGATGATGGCGAATTGCCGAACGGCCAGCGTGCACAACATGACTCTCGTCCGACCCTGTGTTCGCCGCGCTAGTGTAGCCGCGGAGACGCCATGTTGCCCCTTCTGGCCGCCCTCGCCGTTGCAGCGCCCGCGCCGTATGTCACGCCGGATCGCGTCGTGTCGGCGCGCGAGGCGATCGATTGGGCCGCTACCCGAGAGGAGGTGGCTGCGCTCCTCTCGGAGTACTTGCAGGTCGACACCACGAACCCCCCGGGGCACGAGCTCCGGGGCGTGGTGTGGCTCGGCTCGGTCCTCGGTCGCGAGGGGATAGGCTGGGAAACCGTCGACCATGGCGACGATCGGGCGAGCCTGATAGCGCGGCTGCCCGGTTCCGGCGCCGGGCCTCCGGTGTGCCTCCTCTCCCACATCGACGTGGTGACGGCGGAGGCGGAGGGCTGGCAGCGCGATCCGCTCGGGGGCGAGCGCGTCGGCGGCGAGGTGTGGGGCCGGGGAGCCCTCGACATGAAGGGGATGGGGATTGTGGAGCTGGAGACCATGCTCTTGCTGCACCGCAGCCAGATTCCCCTCGGCCGGGAGGTGATCCTACTCGCCGTCGCCGACGAGGAGATCGACGGCCTCGGGATGCAGGCTCTCGTCCGCGACCACTGGAGCCGGATCGGCTGCTCGCACCTGATCAACGAAGGAGGGATCGCGCTCGATGGCGCCCTGTTCGACGGGCAAGTGGTGCACGCCATCTCGGTGGCCGAGAAAGGCATCGCCTGGATCCGGATGACCGCGGAGGGAACCCCGGGTCATGGCTCGGTCCCCGATCCCGAGGTCGAGGCGCCGGCCCGCCTGCTCGCGGCGATGCGCAGGATCGAGGACAAGTACCGGCCGAAGCCGGCGATCGATCCAGTCATGCGCGAGCTGCTCCGCGCCGCCGGTCGGGAGCGGGGCGGTGTTGTGCGGCTCATCCTCGGCTCCCGCTTGCTCACCGGCCTGATCGTCCGGCCGAAGCTCCTCAGTGACGCCAACACGCGCGCGGCGATCACCACCACTGTCCACCTCACCGGCATGGCCGGGGCCCACCAGCCGAACGTCGTCCCCTCGGCGGTGTCCGCTCAGTACGATTGTCGGCTCCTCCCAGGGGATACGCCGGAGGAAATGGTCGCGGAGCTGCGTCGGATCACGAGCCGGGTACCGGGGATCACCTTCGAGTTGCTCGATGGCTTCGAGTCCAACCGGTCCCCGGTCGATGACCCATTCTACCGTCGAATCGCTCACTATTCGGTCGAGGGGCGGGATGGGCACGTGGCGGCGCCGCTGCTGTCGGTGGGCTTCACCGACTCGCTCTATGCCCGTCCACTCGGGGTCCACGCGTACGGCTACGTGCCGTTCGTGGTGAGCAGCCAGGAAGCGGACACCATGCACGGCCACGACGAGCGGGTGACCGAGCAGAACCTGGAGGAGGGGACCCGGCGCCTGTTTTCGATACTCGTCGACTTCGCAGGTCTCTAAAACCTGGCTCTGACCGCCGGTAGCAGCGGGAGGTCGGCGGGAGCCCAGTTCACGGACTCGAGGTCCTCGGGTCCGAGCCAACGGACCGCGTCGTGGTCGGTCGGAGCCGGCTCGCCGTCGGCGCGGCAGGCATGGACCACCAGGCAGATCTCGCCGCCGCTCCAGGCGTGTCGCGATTCGCCGAGCGCGGGTCCCACGTCGACCACGAGGCCGAGCTCCTCGGCGATCTCGCGCGCCAGGGCTGCGGCGTCGGACTCCCCGGGCTCGACCT
Source organism: Pseudomonadota bacterium (assembly GCA_947490265.1). Lineage (GTDB taxonomy): Bacteria > Myxococcota_A > UBA796 > UBA796 > CANLGQ01. The sequence continues at coordinate 10,245 of CANLGQ010000012.1, forward strand.
TGCCGCCGGGAAACTCCCAGAAGCCGGCGAGGGCCCGACCGGGACCCCGGCGCGCAGCGAGCACGGTGTTGCCTCGGAAGATCGCTGCGCCGACGACGCGGAGGACCATGCTCGCAGCGTGCCCCGATCGGGTAGGCTCCGCCAGCGGTGGCCGGATGGAAAACCCGGGCAACGGTGGCCCGCCCGCCAGTGACGCCGTGCCCGCCGGAGGAAATCCCCCTCCTCCGGCGGGCCGGATGCCCCCCGACTTCCGCTACGCCGCGACCTCCTGCGAGCCCTTCTTGCGCTTCGAGTGGCGAAGGCGCGCATTCTTGTTGGAACACGCGCGGGAGCAGTACTTGCTGCTCGCCGCCCGTGGATTTGCACAGCCGGCCCACTCACAGTGCGTTTCGTGGGTAGATGCCGTGGATTCCGCCTGCTCCCGCGTTTGCTGGCGAAGCACGGGTTCCGCGACCTGCGCCCGGTTCGCCGCGACGGGGTTGACGCCCAGCGGCGGGGCTGGAGGGCGGTTGCCGCGCGTGTCCAGCGGACGGACGCCGTCTACCCGGGCAGCGGACTGTGGCGCCGCGCGCGGGGCCTGCGGCCGCGCTTGCGGGGTCGGGAGGGGCTCACCGATGATTCCGGCGCGGCGTTGGGCCACCCAGGCCCGCCGATACTCGAACGCTTGGCGAAGGGCCTCTTGGCGAGACTCCTCGTCGCGCAGCCGCTGCTCCCGCTCGGCGCCGGCGGCGCGTCTTGCCGGATCGGCCTCCCAGATCGCCTTTTGGCGCTCATACTCGGCAGTGAGCTGGTCGCCATAGAGCTGTTTGCCACAGCGGCAGGAGAAAACGAGTTCGCCAGCCTTTCCCGTGGCATACGTTCGGGTGTCGCGCTCGACGTTGTAGCTCAGACTTTCGCACTTCGGGCACTTCATCTTGAAGGACATGGCCTCCCCACCCCCTGGGCGTGGCGAGCGACTTGCACACCACCGCACAACGTCCCTGTATGATCCATTGCGGTCAGAAATTGTCCGCAATTGAAAATGTGCTCGGAGGCCGAAGAGTGCGGGGCGTGGATCGGCCTGCCAACCGGATCCACCAGGACCGCTTCACTGGATCCACCGCGAGTCGCTCGCTGGATCCGGCCAGCCGGTGCTCTCGATCTCGGCCGTCAGGGGCGCCGGTGGCGGGTCGCCGAACCGACGGCTAAAGTAGTGTCGAGAAAGTGGGGGAAAAGTGGGTCGCTTGACGAGTTGGGGACAGATTTTCGCGTGGGTCGGTGTGGCAACCGCAGCCGGAGGATGCTCGGACGGGAACGGGAACGACGACACCGGAACCGGGACGATCGACGCGACGCCCCTCGTGTTCCTCGACAGCAACAACTACGCTTATACCGCCGGTCTCACCCTCGAGAGCACCGACCTCAAGGCCCGGGCGGACGCGACCGTGGAGTGGGCCGCGCTCGACACCGACTACCGCGGACGACCGGTGCTGCCTGCCGAGATCACGCGGGTCACCCTCACCTCGTTCAAGGTCGAGCACGATCGGCTGATTGACCTGATCAACACGAACGGCCTCGTTCAGGACGACATCGACAACTACCGGGAGGCCTTCCCGTTCGGGGTTACCGAGGTGACCTTCGAGGAGGATTTCACCGTCCTCGGAAACGACTTCGTCCCGGCGGACGACTTCTTTGCCGACCCCGACGGGAGTTGGCTGCTGACCCTGTGGAAGACCAACTGCCTCGGCAACTACGAGATCGTGTCGAGCAAGTTCGTCGTGCCAGTCGGTGGGGAGTCGAACACCGGGGTGTCGTTCACCAATGACAGCGCCTTGCTCGTGGCGGAAATCGACCTGAGCTCGGCGCCCGCGATCCCCACGGTCGCCGATGCGTCGCCTTATGCCCTCAACTGGGCCGCGCTCGAGAACGACGTGAACGGCGTGCCGTTCGATGAGTACCTCGGGGATATGCTGCGAATCTCTCACCTTCCGGTCGAGACCGCCGAGGAGGCCGAGGCCCTGCTGCTGCAGCTCGACGTCGCCGCCGACCAGATCTACTACCTGAACGTCTATGCCAGCTTGTCCGTGCCGAACTTGGTGAAAGCCGTCGCGACCTGCGACGGCCTCGCCCCCTTTCCCGGGTTCACAACGGACGGGATCTGGCTCGTCGGGATCGAGTGCACCTCCGAGGAATGCTTCTCGCCGGCCCCGCTCGCGCTTGCGGTGGTCGAGGTCGAGTGAATTTCAGTCCGCCTGGACGACGACGAGCAGCACCGGGGCCGGAGAGAAGCACTCGAGTAGGGTGCAGCTGAAGTCGACAAGCCACGTGCCACTGGACGAAAAGCCAGGAAAGGCCTGCCCGTCCAGGGTGACGGCCGTCGAGAGGTCCTCGAGGCGACGCGTCGCGTAGACGTCGGCGTAGTAGGTCTGGTCGGCGATCAGGTCGAGTTGGAGGAGCTGGCCCGCCACCTCGGCCAGATCGGCGCTCGGCAGGTGGGAGATCCGGAGGCTGGTGGCGGTGAGGTCGTCGAAGGGCGCGCCGTTGACGTCGGTCTGCACCCCGCTCCAGTCGAGCGAGTACGGCGGTGAATTCGCAGCGGCGCAGACCACCGGTTGGGTGAGGTCGGGCTCGAAGGTCAGGTTCGCGACCTCGTTCCCCCAAGCGAGCGTAGCCGGCCCGCCCGGGACGGGGTCGAGGAACTGGCTGGAGGCGATCTCCAGGACCCCCAGCTCGTTCTTCTTCCAGAGGGTCATCAGCCAGGTCGGCGCAAAGCCTTCGACAAACTCGGTCTCAAACGGGAACGCGTTGCCGAGGATCGCGAACTGGTCGAACTGGGCGGTGGTCGCTCCGACGGTGTCGACCTGGTAATATACCCCGACGTCGGCCATTAACACGCTGTTGCTGCCGATCCGCTCCAGCAGCGTGGCGTGGTCGAGTTGGAACGAAGCGACGGTGACGCGATCGAGGTCGGCGGGGTCGACGGGGCGCCCTCGGAAGTCCTGGGTAAAGCCGCTCCAGTCCACCGATACGTTCGTCCCGGCCGCCGCGGGCGCGGTCGACAGGTCGAGCGCGACCGAGAAGTGGTAGTTGTTCTCGTCGTGTAAGCTAAGGTCAGACCTGCATTCCGGAGACGGCGGCTCCTCCTTCCCGCAGGCGGCGAGCCCGATGAACGCAGCCGCCCTCAGTCCGTGGCGGAACATACGAGACCCCTCCGAAGTGCGGTCCACGATACCCAGCCGCCTGCCCGTGCGCTAGATTGGCGTTCCGGAGGAGTCGCGTTTGTACCCGGTTGCGCTGGTGGTGCATTCCCTGCTGCGGTGGCTCGTTCTGGTGGCGGTCCTCGGTCGGACGGCCCGGGGGGCCACCGGTTGGGCGACCGGGGCCGCCTACGGAAAGACGGACCGGATCCTCGCGCTCGTCGCGATGATCACCGTGGACCTTCAGATGACGCTCGGCTTCCTGCTGTTCGGGGTGTCGCCCCGCGTGGCGGCCGCCCTCGCGGATCCGGCTGCCGCGATGAAAGAGGCGTCGCTACGCCAGGTGCTGGTGGAGCACCCAGTGCTGATGATCGGCGCCGTCGTCGCCGTGCACGTCGGTTTTGCGTTCGCCAAGCGCGCCGCCGACGACCGAAGGAAGCACCGGGCGTCGGCGCTCGGGTTCGGGCTCGGGGCGGTGCTCGCCCTGGCCGGGATCCCGTGGCGGTAGATCCCGACGTCGTCGTCGTCGGGGCCGGACCCAACGGTCTGTTTGCAGCGTGTCGACTGGCCCGGGCCGGAGTTCGGGTGCTGGTGCTCGAGGCCGTCGATCACATCGGGGGCGCGCTCGGCCATGCCGAGACCACGCTCCCGGGCTTCCGGCACGACGTAGGCGCCGGGTTCGTTGCCTTTCGGGATTCGGCTGCCTTTCAGGCCCTCGATCTGGGACGACACGGCCTGCGGTGGGCCCTCGGGGAGCTGGAGTCGGCCCACCCGGCGCCGGACGGCACCTGCCCGGCCATCGGCCGCGATCGGGTGGCCTCGTCGGCCACGTTCGGCGAGGACGCCGCAGCCTGGGAGCAGTTGGTGCGCGACCATGCTCCGGTCGATCAAGCGCTCCTTGGCTTTCTCGGCACGCTTCCCCCCATTGGGCCCGCGCTTCAGCTGGTCCGGCCCGCCGGACTGCGCCTCGCGGCGATGGCCCTCTCCTCGCCCGGCGGGTTTTCGCGCCGGACCTTCGCGACCGAGGCGGCCCGCCGGGTGCTCCCTGGGATGGGGATGCATGTCGACGTCGGGCCGGAAGACCGGGTCGGAGCGGCGATCGGGTACATGCTGTCCTTGCGGGCGGCGATGAACGGCTTCGCGGTGCCGGTGGGGGGCGCCGGCGCCGTGCCCGCGGCGCTCGCCGCCGAGTTGGCGGCCCACGGGGGCCGGATCCAGCTCGACAGCCGCGTGGTGCGGATCCTCGTCTCCGACCGGCGGGCGGTGGGGGTGGTCCTTGCCGACGGGACCGAGATCCGCGCTCGGGGAGTCCTGGCCGATGTCAGCGCGCCGGCGATGTACCTCGATCTCCTCGGCGAGGCGCACATACCCGGCTGGGCGGCCCGCTTCTTTCGTCGCTATCCGATGGGATGGGGCACCTTCAAGCTCGACTTCGCGCTGTCCGAGGCGGTGCCTTGGTCCGCTGAGCCCGCTCGCCGGGCCGCGGTGGTTCATGCCGGCGACGATCTGCTCGACCTCACCCGGTTCGTGGACCAGGTCCGTCGGGGCGAGCTGCCGGACCATCCGTACCTGGTGGTGGGTCAGCAGTCGCTGGTGGATCCCAGCCGCGCCCCGGAAGGGCAGCACACCCTGTATGTGTACACCCGCGTCCCAGCGCGTCCGGATCGCCCGTGGTCGGAACTGCGCGAGTCGTACGCGGACTGTATCGAGAGACGAATCGAGGAGCTCGCGCCTGGCTTTCGGTCCCGGATCCGTGGACGCGCGATACAGACTCCCGACGATCTGTTCGCGATGGATGCAAACTTGGTGGACGGCGACCTCGGGGGCGGGTCGAACCAGTGGTGGCGCCAGGCCTTCTTTCGCCCGCTGTTTCCGTGGTTCCGCTACCGCACGCCGGTGGCGGGCGCTTGGCTGGGTTCGATGTACACCCACCCGGGAACGGGCATTCACGGAATGTGTGGCTGGAACGCCGCGGGGGTTGCCCTTCGCGATCTGTGATCGGGTGCCTCGGGGTGCCCCGTTCGACCCCGTTGTGTCGCCTGAGTTAACATCTGGCCACGAGGTTCCACCGAGCAGGCGAGTACAACGCCCATGGACTATCAGGCCCTCTTCGCGCGCATCCTCAAGTCGGTCGACACCGCGGCGTACCAGACGCCGGTGACCCAGGTGGAGGGACCCCAGCGGGAGGTCCTGGCCGAGGTCCAGGCCCTGCTGCAGGGGCCGGAGTTCGACGCCGAGCAGGCGCGCGCCCACGTGCGGAAGCTCCACGCGGAGGGACGGCTCGACCGCGTGAAGGTGCTGTCCGCCCTGCACGTGATCGCCTGCCACCCGAGCGTGGCGGACTGGCCCGAGGCGGCGCGTCTGGTGGGCGAACAGGAGTATGCCGCCTTGGAGCTGGGCGGCCCCCACTTGGAGGGCAACCTCGCCTCAGTGGAACGCCACCGGGGGGTGCTCGCTTTCCTGCGCGGCCACCACGCGGTGGCGCTAGAGTACTTCACTCGGTCGCTCGAGCGGGAGCGGTCGGCGGAGAACCTCGGCAACGTGCTCGCGACCCTGCTCAGACTCGGCGACGAAACGGAGGCGCGCGACCTGCTCCAGCAGGTTCGGCGCGGCTTCCCCGCCGGTCTCGTCTCCGAACTCGAGCGCAGCATCCTGCGCGATCCAGATCTCGCCCTCCTTCGCTCGGAGTCCCCATGACGACCGCTTCCCTGCTCGCGTTGCTGATGTCGCTGCTCGGGCTCGGGCCCGTCGAGGGGCCCCCTCTTGGCCATCCGGTCGGTGCGGGGTCGCCGGCCTCGACGGCGCGGGAGTCCGATGGGTCGGATCCGGAGTGCCTGCTCCTGGACGACCACCACCGCCGCATCTCGAATGGCTTCTGACCATGCGCCCCCTCGATTCCGAGTTGGGGGACATCCGGCCACTCGTGCGTCGGCTCACCGCGGACCGCCACTCCGCGGAGGCAGCCGCGCTGTTCCACGACCTGATGAAGTACGCCCATCGCCGCGTGATCGGCGTGTCTCGCGCCTGCGGCCGCGCGCTGACCGAGGCCGAGCAGGAGGAGCTGGTGGGCGAGATCCTGGTCCAGCTCCTCGCCGGTGGCCTCGCCCACTTCCGCGGGACCACGGTCCCGGAACTCCTCGCCTTCGTCCGCACCATCGCCGACCGAACGACCTGGCGCGCGATCCGCACTACCGAGCGCGACCGCCGCATCGCCTGGCGGGCGAGCAGTGAGGCCCCCGAGCGGTTCACGGCCCAGGTGCCGCGACCCGACCAGTTTCTCGAGTTCATCCCAGATAGTCCGCTCCCGGAGCCGGATCAGGGCTACCTTCGGTCGCTGCTCGAGGCCGGCAGCAAGGCCGAGTTGGCCCGTCGCGCCGGCGTGAGTCGGGCGGCGGTGACGCAGCGGGTCCAGCGGATTGTCGCCAAGTTGCAGGGGCTCACCGCCAACGAGCGCTCGGCGCACGAGGTGTGGATGGAGCACGAAGCGCGCCGCGCGCTCGACGCCGATCCCACCCTCGTCCAACAGTTGGGCTAACGCCAGCTCTCGACGGCGCCGAACAGGTCGCCGGGGGTGAGCGGGGTGAACGTCACCGCTGAGTCGGACCACGCGCTCCAAGCGTCGTTCGTCCACAGGAACAGGAACGGGATGCGGTCGGCCAGCCGGCCATGGAGCTCCCACCCGGCGCGTCGGGCGACGTCGGGGTCGGGGTCGGAGAGGCGGTCGAGCTCGCGATCGACCGCCGGGTCGGCGTACCGGAACGGGTTCGACCAGCCCGTCGACGCGACCAGGCCGCGCGGGGACTCCCCCCACGGGGGGGTCCAGCTCATGACGAGCGCGTCCAGGCCGGCGGGCGGGTGGCCCTCCAGGGCCAAAGCGTAGGCGGAGCGGGACAACACGACGGCTTCGACCTCGATTCCGGCGGTGAGCCACTGTCCGCAGGCGGCGTATAGCAGGCTCGCGCTTCCGAGGGGCGGCGGGCCGGTCGCGACCCGGATCCGCAGCGGGGCGCCGTCGCGAACCCAATGGCTTCCGGTCCAGGTGAAACCGCTTTGGGACAGGGCTTCCGCCGCGTCGGCGCTGTCGTGGAGGGTCGGCGGGATCGACCTCGCCGACCACGGAGAGCGCGGGTAGAACGGCCCGCTGACCAGGGTCGCGGGCTGGCGGTCGTCGGTCGGATCGATGCCGACGACGCGCTCCCGGAGGCGGGGCCGATCGAGGAGTCGGTCGAGGGCGCGCCGCACCGCGGGGTCCGCGGTGGGCCCGTCTCCGGGATCGAGTGCGATCAGGGTGATCTGTTGGTGGTTCGCCCAACGGAGCGCGAGCCCGTCGGCCGCGACGACGCCGGGCACCCGCGCTGGCGGAACGGCGAGGACGCCATCGCCTTCCCCGGCGAGCAGCCGGTCGACTGCTGCGTCGTCCGATTCTGCCGAGGTCAGGTGGAACGCGCTGATTCCGCTGGACCCGCGCGCGCGGAGCGTCCATCCCGCGCTCGTCCGGGTGGCGCGATAGCGGCCCGTGCCGATCGGTGCGCTCCCGAGCCGAGGGTTGAACCAGGGGTTCTCTTGCGTATAGGCGTGACGGGGGACCAGCGGGATCCCCAGCGCTTCCCGCGGGTCCCCGTCTGCGCTGAGGCGCGCCCGTCGCGCGTCCAGGACCGTGCAGGCGCTCACCCGCTCGGCGACCGGGCCCCGCCACCACGCCGGTGCCCGGGGATCGAGCGCGGTGGCGACGCTGAAGCACACATCGGCCGCGGTGACTGGGCGCCCGTCGTGCCAATGAATATGTTGTAACGTCAGTATCCAGCCTGTTTGGTCAGGGACCGCTTCGACCACCCGGCTCACCGGGGCGCCGGTCTCGGGATCCTCGGTGAACAGCCGGTCGAAGACCAGGGTGGCGACGCGGGCCTCGACCGTGCCCGGGGGTGCCCAGGGGTCGAGGGATTTCGGCAGGTCGGCGACCGCGATCTCGAGCGCCCCGGCCCGGGCGATTGCGGCGAGGACGATCAGGGCGGACCGACCAGCACGAGCGTATCGACTTCGGTATCGGGGACGTCACCCCCCTCGGCCGCGCGCTGGTCGTAGGCCGTGACCCCCGATGCCGGCCACCAGAGCTCGGTTGGGGTCAGCACGCCGGCCACGTCGATCAGGATCACGCGCTCCGGATCGCCCAGCGACGCGACGAAGCAGGAGGTATCTCCGTCGATCCCAAGGCCATCGTCGGTAGTGCCGTCGTAGGGGGCGGTGACCTGCACCCGATCGCCCGGCGCGCCCGGATCGGGCCGCACATCGCGATCCGCGTCGGGAAACAGGCCATCGACCCCGTTGGTCCAGGTGCAGTAAACCCGGTACGCGTCCCACCAGGCGGTGTAGCAGTTGCCGGGCCCAAAAGCCTCTTCGAAGGGCTCGATGGGGTCGTAGGCACACGCGCCGTCCACGCACCCCGCGTCGAGGTCGAGGCGGCCGTTGGCGACCGCGGGCTCACACGCCGGGAGGTCGTCGAGCGCTTCTTCGAAGCTCGAGGCCTCGATCGGCCAACAGTGCCCGTCTGCCGCCGGTGCCCATCCCGATCGGCACGGCGCCCAGGGCGTAGCGCAGGCGAACAACCAAGCCCACATGGTCCGCGACCTCCCGCCAGGGGTAGCAGAGGGCGCGGCGCGCTGTCAAGCGTGGTAGAAACCGGACGGGAGGGGAGATGCACCGCGTTGCGATGGCTGTGTTGCTGCTGGCTCCGGCCTTGGCATCGGCCGCACCAGAAAAGGGAGGCGGAAAGAAAAAAAGTGCTGGGTTCGACCCGGTATGGTCGGTCGGCGGGCATGTCGGCACGAGCGTGCTCCCTGGGGCCTATCCGCTCGGGTTTCCGCCGAAAATCAGCGAGTACGACTTCGACGAGGACGATGACGCGGACGACGTCGACGGCGACGGGGAGCCGGACGCCACCACCCTCGAGAAGGTGAGGGGCGACGTACTCGTCGGAGTCGAGGGGTTCTACTGGCTCAACGCGGGCGCGCGCCTTGGCGTGACCCTCGACCTCGATGTTGGTTCGCATTTCTCCCAGTACCAGGCGATTTTTCTGGTCGATGGCACGTCGGACACCGGGTCGCTCTTCGTGGTCTACGGCGGGGGGGCCGGCTTCGGGCAGACCTCGCTGACGGGGACGGATCCCGACGAGAAGCTCTCCCTCCCCAACTTCCCGCTCCGGGCCGAATTCGGCGCGCTGATCCCCGCGACCGATCAGATTGGGATCGAGGGCCGGCTGTTCGGGCAGGTGAATGTTCCGAGCCGCCACGCGTACACCGACATCGCCGGCAACGAGCAAGACGTCGGCGGGGTTCCGTTCTCCTACCTGCTGTTCGGCCTCCAGCTCGGAGTCGCCTTTGGGGAATATGACTAGCGGACGCTGGCCGAGAATTATCGGCGTTGGATGTCTGATTCTTGTCGGCGTGGGAATCGGTGTCCCGGCTGGGGCCCTCGCCCTGTACTGGCGACACGCGGCGGAGGCGCAGCGGCTCGCGGAGGAGGCGCAGGCGGCGAAGGCCAAGGAGGAGTTCAGTCCGGTCCTCGAGCGCATGACGGCGGAGGACGCGGCCTACGACATCGACACCACGATCAGGGTGCTCCACGAGATCGACTACGCGATGGCCGCGCATCGGACCCCGACCGAAATGCTCTCGCTGATGGCGGGCACCGACTACCGAGACGTCGCGCCCGACGTGCTCGAGAAGCGGAAGGAGCTCGTGGAGATCCTGTTCGAGCTGTATTCTCGGCAGACGCGGATCGAAGATCAACAGGCGCTGTTCGAGCTGACCGGAGAGCTGGTGCTGTCGACGCTCTCGGTGGTCGCGGTGTCGGGGTCGATGGAGGGGATCCCGCACGGGACGCTGTCGGTCGACCGGAAGGCAGCCCAGGCGCTCCTCGCCGACGTCAAGGCGGACCGGGTGCTGCGGGCCGACCTGCTCGAGGACATCGACGAGCTGGAGGGAAGGTTACTCCAAGCGAACATCGAGTATGCCAACACCTGGCGCAAGTACGTGGAGGAGTGGGACCGGCTGTGCATCCTGCGCGATCGCGCCTACCTGGCGTCGCGCGACGCCGATTGGGACACGGTCGTGGCCACGACGGACGAGGCCATTCGGCTCGCTCCGCTCGAGCGGGAGGCCCACTTGCTCGGTGCGATGGCACGGATCGAGCAGGGAACGCCTGAATCTATCGAAGCGGCGACGCATCTCCTCGAGGACTACCTCGCGCACCACCCGGACGCGGCGGCGCCGGCCTTCCTGCTGCTGGGCGCTGCCGAGGAGAAGCGCGGAAACCTGCCCGGCAGCCGACTTCACCTTCAGCAGGCCGCCGCCTACTACCCGAAGCAGGCCGCCCAGCTCGGCGAGATGCTCGATCCCTACCGACAGCGTGCCTTTCTGCGGCAGTCGCGGGAGGGCGGCTCCATCCTCGAAGAGTACAAGGCCACGATGCTGGGGGCCGGGTACTTCAGCCCCGACCTTCAGCTCGCCAAGGCCCTGTTCGCAGCCGGTGACTTCCACGGTGGGAAGCAGAAGGTGCTGGATCACTTCGCCCGGCGGCGGGCGCAGGGGCAATGGGACTTCCTGCTCTCGGACATCGACTACGCCCACGATCTCCTCGGGGGCGAATTCCGAGAGATCTTCCCAGAGGAGTCCTACCTGGATTTGAAGGTCGCTCCTACGCTGTGGGGCGACCAGATCAAGGTCTCGGTCGTCAATCGCTCGAGTCGCACCGTCCACAACGCGACGCTCGTGCTGTGCGTCCACTTCACCGACATGCTCGCCGGGGATTACGAACCGTTCACCGCCGACAAGACGATGCCAGCGGTGATGGGAGGCGAGACGACCGATTTCGGAACGATGACGCTCTCGGCGGAGATCCTCGGGAAGACTCGAACGGTGGAGGACGTCGTGAGCCACCGGGCGATTCTCGTCACCGACGAGGCCGTGCTGTGGATCGACACCGACGAGTTCAAGATCGCCGAGGCGGACGCCTTTCGCCGCGCCCGCGAGCAGGGCCAACCGACTCCCGAGCAGCGGACTGCCTGGCATCGGCGGATGGAGAGCGATCTCGGCGACGCCGCGAAAGACGTGCTGATCCACGGCGCTGCCGAGGTCGTGCCCCGATATGGGGCCGATGACCTTGCGTTTGAACTCCCCGAGGGCCTGGCGATCTTTCGGCCGAACTTTCGGCTGGAGTATGGCGACGCAGTGCTCGTGCCGGATCAGAATGTCATCGAAAACGGCAAGATCAAGTTGGTGTTTTCGGGCGTGGACAATCTGGACGCCGACGGGGCGGTGCCCCGGGACGCCGTGCTCGTGCTGTCGAGCGTGTTCGGCGAGTGGCGGCTCACGTGGAAGCCCGGTCAGGGCTGGAAGCCAATTCTCGGCGGCTAACGCCAACTACCACTGCGGCGGACGCCACTCGTGGTGCGGCTCTTGCCGCCCGAGGAAGCCGATCACCGCCAGGGCGAACGCGTCGGGGGCATCGAGGTGCGGGAAATGACCGGTGGGGAGCCGAATGACCTTGCCGTTGACCTGGTTGGCGGAGGACTGGGCGAGCGAGACCGGGGACCACTTGTCGCCCTCCCCCCAGATCACGAGCGTGGGGGCCTGGACTTCGCCGCGGGCCTTCGGGGCGTCGGGCGCGCGATAGTGTCGGAGCATCGCACCGACCGCACCTTCGCGGTACCAGGCGTCGCGGTAGGCCGCGAGGTCGGCCTCGGTGAGCGCGCCGGGTTTGACGTGGCTCTGAAAGCCCCGGGAGAGTAGCCGGTAGTTGGCCCACCAGAGGTTCGCCTCCATGAACAGCGGGAACAGCCGGAGGGCGCCGGCTCCCGGCATGGGGGAGAACGTGGGGCGGCCGACGGCGGGGTGGGGCGCGCACACCGCGACGAGCTGGCTCACCCGCTGGGGGTGATCCATCGCGGTCCGCCATGCGATGGCGCCGCCGAGGTCGTGGCCGATGACCGCGGCCCGGTCCACGTGCAGCTTGTCGAGCACGCCGACGACGTCTCCCGCGAGGACGTCGAGGCGGTAGGCAGCGGGGTCCTTTGGCTTCTCGGAGAGGCCGAAGCCCCGGATGTCGATCGCCACGCACCGCCAACCGGCGGCGTGGAGCACGGGGATCACGTGTCGCCACGCGTACCAGCTCTCCGGGAAGCCGTGGAGCAGCAAAGCGGTCGGCGCGTCGTCGATGGTGCGGCTCACCCGGACCCGCAGGTTCACACCCTGGATCGCGAAGTTGTAGTCGAACATCGGGGGAAGCGCGGTCAACTTGACTCCTGTGCCGGCGTCCCTAACCGACGAACCGCGCGGTGGCCGCAGCGAGCACCTTTTCCGCGTGGCCTTCGACCTGAACCTTGGGCCAGTGCAGGACCAGCACGCCCGCTGCGTCGAACAGGAACGTGGACCTGAGAATGCCCAGCACCTTCTTGCCGTACATCATCTTCTCCCCCCACGCGCCGAGTTCTCCGAGGACGGCCTTCTCCGGGTCGGACAGCAACGGGATCGTCAGCCCATACTTCGCTCGGAACTTGTACTGTGAGGCGACCTTATCGGCCGAGATGCCGTACACGGCCACCCCGATGGCCGCGAAGTCGGCCTGCAGATCGCGAAATGCGCAGGCCTCCTTGGTGCAGCCCGGGGTGTCGGCCCGCGGGTAGGCGAAGATCACCACCGGCTTGCCCCGCAGGCTGGACCACTGGACGGCGGTTCCGCTGTCGTCTTGGAGGGTGAAGTCGGTCAGGGTGGAACCGGCAGCGATCATGCGCGCCTCCTTCGGAGCAGCAGGGCGCCGACCAGGGCGAACGCGGCGATCCCCGTCGGGTTGCCCGGCGCGCCGGATGCGCAGCCGCATCCCGAGGAGCCGGTCGGGCTCGCTTCCGTCGGATCGCGATCGGTGACCGGCAGGTCGGTGTCGGTTTCGGTGGCATCGACCCCGTCACAATCCTGGTCGATCCCGTCGCCCGCGATCTCCGTCCCGCCTGGGTTCGAGGCCGGGTCGGTGTCGTCGCAGTCGGTCGCCTCGACCGACTCCTCGGGGTCGTCGCAGTCGAGATCGGCGCTGACGAGCGGGTTCCCGTCCTCTGCGCCGAAGCCGTCGCCATCGCCGTCTTCGAAGCAGAGCAACGTGCCGTCGCAGTCCTCGTCGACCTCGTTCCCCGCCGCCTCCACCCCCGACGGGTTGACCGGATTGGCGCTGTCGTCACAGTCGCCGTCGACGGGCGACTCCCCCGGGTCGTCGCAGTCGAGGTCGGCGCTCGGGACAGGATTGGTTGCGTCGCCGAAGCCGTCGAGGTCGGCGTCGGAGAAGCAGGAATCGACGCCGTCGCAGTCCTGATCGATCCCATCGCCGACGATTTCGGGCGCATCGGGCGCGAGGTCGGGGTTCAGATCGTCACAGTCGTCGCTGGAGAGCGACTCGAGCGGGTCGGTGCAGTCGGGGTCGTCCGAGGCGAGGGTCGCCGGGGTGCCGTGCCCATCGCCGTCCTCGTCGAGGTAACAGGTCTCCCCGCCGTCGCAGTCCTGATCGATCCCATCGCCGATTACTTCGATTCCGCCCGGGAAGGCGTCGGACGCCGTGTCGTCGCAGTCCAGGGTGTCGCCGCTCTCGCCAGGGTCGCTGCAGTCGAGATCCACGCTCCCGACCGGTATCGCGACGCCGAACGTGTCGCCGTCGGCGTCGGTCCAGCAGGTGTCGCCGCCGTCGCAGTCCTGGTCGAGGCCGTCGCCAACCACCTCGAGCGCGGTGGGGAACACTGCGGCGTCGCTGTCGTCGCAGTCCTCGTCGAGATCGAACTCTCCGGGGTCGGTGCAGTCCAGGTCAGCGCTGGAGAAGAGGAGGAGATCGCTCGCGAACCCGTCGCCGTCGCCGTCGCCGTAGCAAGCGTCGCCCTGGTCGCAGTCCTGGTCGATGCCGTCGACGGGGACGTCGGGAGCCCCTGGCGCGATCCGGTCGTTGGTGTCGTCGCAATCGCCGGGGAGGCTGCTGCGCGAGCCGCCGTCGTCGCAGTCGAGCGCGTTGTCGACCACGATCGACAGGTCGTCGCCGTACGTGTCGCCGTCGAGATCGGCATAGCAACTGTCACTGTCGTCACAATCCTGATCGAGTCCGTCGCCCACGACCTCGGTCGCGCCGGGGTACACCGCCCCGTCGTCGTCGTCGCAGTCGTCGGCGACCGCCGCCTCCCCGAGTTCGAGGCAGTCGAGGTCGATGCTCTCGATCAGGGTTCCGCCGGCATAGCCGTCGCCGTCGCCGTCGCCGTAGCAGGTGTCTCCCGCGTCGCAGTCCTGGTCGATCCCGTCGGCCGGGACCTCGGGTGCGCCGGGCCCGATCGCCCCGGCGAGGTCGTTGCAGTCGCCGCCGAGCGAGCTCCACGGTCCTCCGTCGTCGCAGTCGAGCGCGTTGTCGTCGACCACCACCGCCGAGTCGCCGTAGCCGTCGGCGTCGAGGTCCTGGTAGCAACTGTCGTTGTTGTCGCAGTCCTGGTCGGCACCGTCGCCAATGATCTCGTTTCCACCAGGGAAGAGGAGGGGGTTAGCGTCGTCGCAGTCACCAGTGACTGCGGCCTCGTAGGGCGCCGTGCAGGCGGCATCGGGGCTGGTGACCACGAACGTGCCGGCGTCATCTCCGTCGCCGTCGAAGTAACAGAGGTAGAACCCATCACAGTTGCTGTCGACCCCGCTCGCGACGACCTCCGGCAGGCCCAGGCCGACGGCGGAATCGCTTGGATCGCAGTCGCCGTCGTTCTCCGATTCCGCGGGATCGAGACAGCCGTTTCCGCCGAGGTCGATCACGAGGAGGATGGGATCGCCTGAGCCGTCGGAGTCCTTGTCGGCAAAGCAGGCATCGAACGTGTCGCAGTCCTGATCGACGCCATCGACGGGGATCTCGCCGGCGTTCGGATGGGTGAGCGGATCGCCGTCGTCGCAGTCGTCGAGGTTCAACACGCGGTCGGACCGCGGGGTGCAGGACGACACCACGTCGCCCACGTCGCCCCACCCGTCGCCGTCGGCGTCGGCGTACCAGTCGAGCGCGGTGCAGGGGACCTCGCACAGGTAATGAAGGCTGTCGGAGCAGGCGCGATCGAACCACGTGTCTTCGCCATTGTTGTCGTCCGACGTGATCGCGCAGTCTTGCTGAGTACCCCCCCCGCCGTTGTCCGGTTGGCCAGTGTTCCAATCGTCGAAAGCAAAGGGCGTGCCATCTGCCCAGATGAAGGTGTCTTCAACGACGAGATCTTCGAGACCGATCCAGAAGCCCACGGACGGGTCGACCCGGTCGACCAGTTGATCGGCGGCGGCGTCTTCGGCCGCGCTCGTGAGCGAGGCCAGGGCGTAGCCGAGTCCGTCACACGCGACCTCCGCCTGGGGTTGGGTGCCGAGGTCGTTGCAGGCGAGGTAGGCGGAATCTCCGTAGCGCAGCGCCAGGCAGTCCTCGGGCGAGCCCTCGCACACCGCGTCGTTGTCCACGATGCCGTCGCAGTCGTCGTCGAGGCCGTTGCAGGTCTCGAGCTCGCCCGGAGAGACCGAGCCGAGCCCGTCGTCGCAGTCGGCCGCGTTGGTCACCAGGTTGGCGGCGATCGGCCCACAGGCCTGCTGGACGCTTGCGGCGGTGGGGTCGCCATAGCCATCGGCGTCGGCGTCGGCGTAGAGGGTGAGGGTCAGCGGGTCGGCCGTGCCGTCGCAGTCGCTGTCGATCCCGTCGCAGGCCTCGGGGGCGTGGGGAAAAACCGCGGCGTCGGCATCGTCGCAGTCCCCCGAGAGAAGCGCGCCGTCCAGCGGCGGGTCATAGTCGCACGCCTCGGTGGCGAGGCTCGCGTCGCCGAAACCGTCGCCATCGGCGTCGGTGTACCAGGTGACGAGGTCGCAGCGCTCGCAGAGGAAGTCGTGCGTGGTTGTGCAGTCTTCGTCGTTCCACGAGCCGGAGGCGGGGAGGAACTCGCCGCAGTCCTCCCCGTTGAAATCGTTCGGCTCGCCGTTGGCCCAGTTGACATAGACGGTGTCCACCGGGGCCCTCCAGCCCCACCCGTCTTCGAGGGCCTGGTCGTCCAAGCCGATCCAATGGGACTCGGTGTCCCCTGAGACGGCGATGCCTGCCACCAACGCGGCGTTCTCGGTGTTGGAACCGATGACCGCCGCGAAGTAGCGCCCTCCGGACAGGCCGCGGCAGTTGTTCACCGCCGTGTCGTACGTGGCGTTGGTCTCGCACGACAGGTAGGTCGAGTCGTCGGCCGCGAACGGGGTGCAGCCGAACCCGCAGTTCAGGCCATCATCGGCCACCCCGGTGCAGTTCTGGTCGACGCCGTCGCAGGTGGCCGCTTCGAGACTGCCCGGTCCGATCGCGGCATCCGTCGGTTCGCAATCGCCGTCGGCCACCGCGAAGCCGTCGCCGTCCCAGTCCTGGTCGGGCAGCCCGCTCGCCAGCCCTGCTGCCCCGTCTCCGCACTCGCCTCGTCCCCCCGCCACCGCGACGTCGCAGACCCGCCCGGTGCTGTCCCACCCCAGCTCCACGATGCCGCCGCCGCCGCCGCCCCCGTGGCTCTGACCCGAGGCCCCGTCGCCGCCCTTCGCCTCGATCCGGCCGTCGCACAGCAGCGTGTCGGCCTCGAGGAACACCGATCCCCCGGCCCCACCGCCGCCTCCGCCCCATCCGCCCGGCTGCCCCGGGTCTCCGTTTACCTCGATGGTTCCGAGGATCTGGACGATCTCCGCCGCGATGTGGAGCGCGGCCCCGCCGGCCCCCCCTGCCGCGAGCGCCGTGCCGTCGGTGACCCCGCCGCCCGGCTGTCCCTGCTCGATCAGCCCATCGCTGCTGTTTCCGACCAGCGCACCGCCTGCCGAGACTTGCACCAGGCAGGTCGCGTCGAACCCCGCTCCGCCGATCCCGCCATGCCCGCCGCCGCCCCCGGCGTCGTCGGCCATGCCCCCACCAGAAACGCCTGAGCCCCCGCCGAACACGCCCTGGACGCCGCCGCCGGTCCCAACGATCCGCGAGGTCGCGTCCACGAAGACCGAGCGCGCGGTGAGGTGGAGCGTGCCGTTCACATGCAGCACCCCGCCGTTGACGATCCGGACGTTGTCGTAGAGGAAGAGGCCGCCGAGGGTGTCGTCGGGGTTCGCTCCCGCGCCATCGATCTCGAGGTCGGCCGCCCATCCTTGCGCGGAGAGCAGCAACAGTATCAGCGCGGTCATGGGTACCCCTCGGCCCGTGGAGTGTACAGGAGGCGGCAGCCGATCCGCGACCCGGCGGTCACTCCTCCACGTCGAACGAGGGGATCCGCGTCGAGCGGAACGTCTGCCACGGGGTGTGCGGGGTGTCGGGCCCCCAGGCGTCGAGGTCCCAGACGACCTCGTTCGACTTCGGATCGATCTCGACGACCCGAAGGGACGGGGAGGAGCGGCCCAGCTCAGGGTTCGAGACGTGCCCCTCCCAGAACACGAACGCGTAGGTGGCGAGCACGTTCCCGTTCGGCAGGTGGTCGGCGTCGCCCATCGCGCTGCTGTACACCGCCGGGTCGAGGTCGAAGGTCCAGGTGCGCTCGATGGTTCGGGCCTGCTGGTCGATGTGGTACTCGGCGACCCGCGACCAGGTCGCGCCGCCCGAGAGCGGTACGTCGGGCGTGAACGGCGCCGCCCGGTGGTTGCCGTTGTCGAACAGGAGCAGGTTGCCGTCTTCGGGCCGCCACTTGATCCCGTGTTGGTGCCAGAACCACCCGGGATCGTCGCCTACCGGTTCGAGGAGCGCGCTCGCCCAGGGTTCGTGCCAGTTCGCGTGGTTCCCGGCGATCCAGTTGACCTCCAGCGTGGTCTTGTCGAAGGACACCACCGCGTCCTGGTGGCGCACCGACACGACCCAGGCGTTGGCCGCTGCGTCGTCTTCGACCGCGTTGACGTGCGTCCAGTCCACCCCTCCAGGGAGTTGGTTGAGCGAGTCGTATCCAATGCGCTGGGGGTCGAGGATGTCCACCATGCGCCACCGATTGGCGATGGCCCCGGTCTCGGGCTCTACCTCGATGAGTTCGTCGCCCACGACGGTGGTGGGAACGAGTTCGTACGGAACGAGTTCGCTGCTGGGCAGCGCCGGCAAGTCGGCTGGGTTCTGCGTCATGGTGAGGAAGTTGCCGGTTTCCGTCCTGCGTAGTTCGTGATGCAGTTCCTGAGCGTCGATGGCGATCCCGCGGGCCTCCTCAGCCCCGCTGCTCGTCCAGTCGCCGTAGATCCGGCCGAGCCAATCCAGGATCAGGATCTCGTTGTCATGGTGGGCGAGCAGGCGATCGCCTTCGAGTCGCACCTCGAGAAAGCGCTCGTTCGGAACCGAATACAGCCAGACGAGTTCGCCGAGGTCGTCGAGGACCGCCAGGTATCGCGCGGTGCCGACCGAGGTGAGGGGAAGCAGCGTGAGGCCCGGCTCCATGCGCTGGACTTGCCGCACGCGCACGTCGATCTCGGGGAAGTTGGGGCCTACCGCAGCGGTGTGAAACACGATCGGGTCGATGGGGACGCTCCCCTCCGACGGGGTCTTCGACGTCAGCTCGATTGTCCACTCTCGATCGGCGTACAACCCTGGAAGCTCGAGCTCGTGCACGGTGGCCGGGGGTCGGTCGAAGCTCCGAACGTGCTCGCCGTCGGTGGCGGTTCCGACGAGGCTGGTCGGCTCCTCGAACGTGAGCGTGAGGAGTCGGGAAAATGGGCAGTTCGAGCTCGGTTGGGTGAGGTCCACCTGGGCCGGACTGGCGGGTCGTTGGCAGGCGAGGAGCAGCGCGAGGAGCATCCCGCTCGTTCTAACGCAGCGTTGCGCGGTCCGTCCCGATGTGTCGTCCGCGGTGGTCGAATGGAGGCCGAGTGCGCATCGTCGGACGAGCGGGACCGGAGGGGCGATGGGCAAGGTCATGCTGGTGGTGGGGTTGGCGACGATCGGGCTGGCCTGGGGGATCGGGTCGAGCGGGTTGCCGGGGCCCTGGCTCGCCCAGTGGATGGAGCACTGGATCGGGGGCGGTTGGGCGACTTGACGGGGCCGGGCCGCGGCTTAGGTTTGCAGTACCTTTCGGGGGCGCAACGGTCTCGACGGGGTTGACTTTTAGGTACAGGACTGCGTGCCGAGGTTGTGCGGAACCCTCGTAAAACACCGTGCAAAACACAGAAGCCAATAACAACGACTTCTTCGCCGCGCGGGCTGTGGCCTAAACCACCACCGCTCCGGTAGCCCAAAACGCTACCCGGCCGTTCGGGCGGATGCTGCCAGGGGCACCGTTCGGGCGTAATCCACCTGGATAGTCCAGAGGCTGCAGCGTGGCGCGGTGGCCAGGGGACGAGAAACACCAAAATAGTCGCCGCCGAACCCGAATGTCACCGTGCTCTCGAGGTGACCGGGGGAGACACTCGAGAGCTACGCACGTAGATGTCCCGGCCGGTCGGCTTCGGACGCGGGTTCGACTCCCGCCGCCTCCATCCTTTTTCTCTAGGTATCAAGCACACTTTCGGAGCGGCACGCCGAAGTGTGCCGTAGCCGTGCATCGGCGTCCTCACCGTGCCTTCGGCCTCCGACCCGGTTCGGTCGAAGGAACGGGTTCGTCGAGCACCGCGACGTAGTCGGACTTCGCCCCGGGGGCGAGGTGCGCGTACCGCATCGTCATCTTGATGTCGCTGTGGCCGAGAAGCTCTTGCACCGCCGTCAACGGGACTCCGGCCATCACAAGCTGGCTCGCGAAGCTGTGCCGCATGTCGTGGATTCGGATCGTCGGAAGGCCCGCCGCACGAATCACCCGGGCGAACGGATGCTTGATGATGTCCCGGGTGAGGTGCGCCCCGTCGCGTTGCGGGAACACGAGGTCGCCGTTCAGGTGGCGGTGGGCCTTCATCGCCACGACCAGCGCCGGGGACATCTCCACGATTCGGGCGATGCCGCTCTTCGGAGGCGTAGTCTTGTTGCGGGTTCGGCTCCGCCGAACGTGGATCTTGCCCCGAACGAGGTCGAGGTCGCCGCACTCAAGGGCGATCATCTCGCCGAGCCGCAACCCGGTTCGGAACGCCACAAGGAAGAACGTGTACCACGCGGGCTCCACCCGGAGTGCGGCTTCGAGGAAGGCGTCGGTCTGTTCCCGCGTGTAGAACGAGAACTCGGTGGGCGGCACCTTCAGCCGACGAACGCCACGGCACGGGTTGTGCCGCAAGTAGCCCCACTCCACGGCGCGCTCGAACATCGAGGACAACACCGCCAGGTGCTCGTTCACCGTCTTGCGGGCGGGGTTTTTCCCGGTCTGCGGCGAGATGGACTTGAGGTTCTCAGCCTTGAACTTCTCGATCTGGTGCCGATCGATGGTTCCGATCTCGACGTTGCCGAAGTGCGGGAGGAGCTGCACCCGGATGATGCTCTCGTACCGCCGGATGACCGACGGCTTGCAGTTCGTCTCGACGTGGACGTTCATCCAGTGGGCGGCGAACCCGGAGAAGGCTGCTGCGGGCAGTGCTCCGACGCGCTCTCCACGAACGATGTCCTCGATCTGGCGAACCGCCTCGGCTCGGAGCTTGGCCTCGGCCTGTTCAGCCTGACGTGCCGTTCGGACGTCGCGTCCAAGGGACTGCCGGTAGCGGAGCTGGCCCCCCTTCCCGTCGGAGATCGCGAAGTCGCACATCCACCTGTTCCCGCGCTGGCGCACCGACATGATCGGCTCCCTTGAGCATCTGGTTGCGGATCCACTCGACCAGCACGCCCTTCTCGAACCGGATCGCCCCACCGAGCTTGACGTGGGGCACCTGGTGCTCCTCCACGAGGCGGTAGAGCGTTCGGCTGCCCACACCGAGGAGGGCAGCGGCTTCGGGGACTCGGAGCATGGTGATCTCCGAGTCGTCTACGCCTGGGGCACCGGGAGCTGAACCTGCGACCTGCCGCGACACGATGAAGTCCGGTCAGGACAGCGCCGAGGCCACCTGACCCTCCCTCTACACGGCCTGTTGGAAATCGAACCCCCCACCGGTTCGAAGATGGTTCAGGATCGACGACCCCGTGATCAATGCGCTTTCAATGTGGCTATTTCTAGATCATGGGACCCCGATCCGGGTCAGTGGGCCGGTTTTCAGCCGCCGGGGTGGATCGACGGCTTCGCCCCGCTCCTGCTCGAGGTTCAGGTCGGTGGTTCCGGGGCGTAGTCCGCAAGAGGGTTCCCGCCGGATCTCGGTGCCCTCGACGAGGAACTCGATGCCAGCGCCCCGGAAGTCCAGCCAGATGCGCGCCGCCCTTTATGCGAGGGTAAGCACCTCCGACCAGAACACCGCCGTACAGCTCGACGAGCTGAGAAAGGCAGCAACTGCCCGGGGTCTCACGGTCGTGGGGGAGTACGTGGACAACGGCGTGAGCGGGGTGAAGGTCTCTCGCCCAGCCCTCGACCGGATGCTCGCCGACGTCGCAGCAGGTGCGATCGACGTGGTGGTCGTGTACAAGCTCGACCGCCTCGGTCGAACCCTCTCGGGGATCCCGTGGCCCGGCCGTCCAGCGGCAGATCGGCGATTCGGGCAGGGTGTAGCGCGACTGAAAGCGGGCGAGCCGCTCACCTTCCGTGCCCCTGACCACTAGGCCTTAAACAAGCGCGCCGCCGCGCGGCTGTGATCGGCAGGCGGGATGCCGAGACTTCGATCGATCCCCGGCGGCCCGGCGGTGCCGGTGGTGGGGTTCAGTGGTCGGTGCTTCATGCGTGCTCGC
>CANLGQ010000013.1 GCA_947490265.1 Pseudomonadota bacterium
ACTGACCGCGGGCCCGGCCGCCGTGGTCGGGGTGGCCGCAACCCTGCTATGGTGCGATCTGGACACCGTCCGCGATGCGTGGACGGCGCAGTACGGCACGTTCATGGGTGACCTGCTCGGGGAAGTAAAAACCGCCGGTCTTCTCCTGCTCTTCGCCGGAGCTGGGTGGGCGGGGAGGCGCACGTGAGTCGGCGCCGCGCGCTGGTCACCGGCGCCGCCGGGAGAGTGGGCCAAGCCATCGCCATCGAGCTGGCGCGCTCCGGTTTCGACTTGGTGGTCCACCATGATCGGTCCTCCCCGGCGGAGACCCTGTCGGCCTGCCGGGCCGCCGGCGCCGATGCGACCGCGGTTCAAGCCGACCTCGCCCACGTGGCGGGGTGCGACGCGGTCGTCGCCGCGGTTCTGGCGCGGGGAGGCACCCTCGACTTGCTCGTGAACAACGCCAGCACCTTCGTCGCGAAGCCGTTCGGCGACATCACCGCTGAGGAATGGGATCGCACCCAGGCGATCAACGTCCGAGCGCCCTTCCTCCTGGTGGCCGGACTGCTCCCCGCCCTCCGGATCGCGAGGGGACTCGTCGTTAATCTGTGCGACATCGGCGGCGATCGACCGGCGGCCGGATACGCTCATTATTCGGTTTCGAAGGCTGGGCTTATCATGCTGGTGAAGGCGATCGCGGTCGAGCTCGGCCCCGAGGTGCGCGCGATCGGGATCTCCCCCGGACAGGTGGCGTGGCCCGAGACCTACGACCCGGCGCTGAGGGCCAAGATCGCGAACCGGATCCCGCTGAAACAGGCCGGAACCCCCGAAGATGTCGCCAGACTGGTACGCTTCGCCGCGCTCGAAGGCACCTACCTCGACGGCGTGATCATTCCCCTCGATGGCGGACTCGCGAGCCGGTACTGAACACCACGGAGGGCGCTTGGAATCGAGTGACTGGATCGAACTCACCGACCTTGCGGTCGACTGTGTCGTCGGCGTGCTGGAGCGCGAGCAGCGGGCCCCGCAGAAGGTGACGATCGACGTGCGGCTTTTCCTGTCGCTCGAACAACCGGGCGAGTCGGGAGACCTGGCCCGGTCGACCGACTATGCCACCGTGGCTTCCCACATTCGCATGATCGCCCTGCACGGCCGCTTCCGGCTGCTGGAGTCGCTGGGCGAGGCGATCACCCGGTTGTTGCTGGCACCGCCGACCGCCGGTGAGCGCCGCGCCCAAATCGAGCGGGTGGATGTGCGGATCCGCAAGCCCGAGATCCTGGTGGGGGCCATCCCCGGCGTTCGCCTCCTGCGCACGGCAGGTCGGCAGCTCTCCACGTTCGAAGTGGCGCCGGGAGGTTGGTCCGAAATCCTGGTCGACCTGCCGCAGGGGGGCGCCTGGCGGGTACGGCTCGACCCGGCGACCCGGTGGCAGCCGCCGCCGGATCTGGCGATCGAGGTCATCGCCGGGTCGGTCGAAGGGGAAGCGCAGCAGGTGTACCGTCCGGGAGATCGGCTGGGCCGCGGCGCGAGCCTCCTGATGGCCCACGGGCCGGCGACCTTGCTGGCCGTGGGCCGCTGGTAGGAACGGGCCCCCCGCGCGCTCAGTCGCGGATCGCGCGCCGACCGACGTCCTGCCCGACCACGTTTCGGACCACGGAATACCCAGCAAAAACCTCGGCACTCACGAGGTTCGGGAACCAGCGTTCGAGGAGCGCGCCCAGGGCCACCGCGCGGGCGGTCGCGTCGCCCGTCCACACCTTCACGATGACGCTCGCCCCCGCGGCGGGGACGGCCACACAGATCAGCCCTTCGGCGCCGACCTTCGCCACCGCCCGCCCTCCGGCTCCGGCCATGACCGCGGTGTCGATCGCCCCTTCGCCACCCGTCTCCACGGGCCACGCCGACATCGCCCGCCCGATTCGCCCGAGCGGCGTGCTTCCGCCCGCCGCCTCAGTCGCAAGGGCCGCCCACGCGCGTCCCATCGCGGGAATCGGGAGAACGAAGCACGGGACACCGCAGCCGTCGACCACCGTCTCCACGGGCGCCCCAGTGCGCTCGATGACGCGGCTGAGGATCCGCTGCTGGAGCGGGTGCACCACTGGGCGGTAGTCGGGGTCCCACCCACAAGCCCGGCACGCACCCGCCATGTAGGCGTGTTTCCCGGAGCAGTTGTTGAACACCGCGCGCGCGCCTTCGGCAGCCCGCTTCGACGCCGGGTGGGAGGGCCAGTCGCGTCCGCAGTAGAGCTCCCCCTCGGTACATGCCGCCGCCGTCAGCACCTCGCCCACGAGCGCGGTGTGCACGGGCTGCCCCCAATGGCTCGAAGCGCCGATGGCGAGCTGGCGGTCGCCCGGCGCGAGGCCGGTGAGGGGAAGGGTCACCTCGAGCTGAAACGGCTTCGCCGCGCTGCGCCAGGTCACCGCCCGGTCGATCGGCCCCACCTGCTCCCGAACCGCCCCGTCGGCGAACAACACCGCCGCTACGGCGTGCTCCGACTCCGGAACCCCACCCCGGTACACCACCACGTCCACGTGCGCCTCTCTGCAACAACGTTGCCGACGTCCACGTACACCGGGTGCGCGAGGGAGCCACCATGACCTGGAGTGTAGAGCAACGCAACTGGGCCGTCCTGGCCCATTTTTCGGCGTCGCTGGGTATGTTCCTGCTGCCGAGCTTGGGCTGGCTGGGACCGGCAGCGGTATGGGTGATCCGCCGCCGAGACCCCGCGATTCGGTGGCACGCGGGCCAAGCCGCAGCCTTCCAGCTCGGGATGACGCTTGCGGCCCTCGCCATCAGCGCGCTCGGGACCGCGCTGTCCTGCTTCCTCATCGGGGCGGTGTTGTACCTGGTGGCGTTGATCCCGTGGTTCGCCGGAATCGTGGTTCCGATCGTCGCCGGCACCCGCGTGAACAACGGCGACCTTCGCTACCGTTACCCCGTCACCGGCGACTGGATCGGCGGGCCGGTAAGCGACTAGCCGCGCTCACCAGCGCGGGGCCGTGGTGTCGTACGACCTCTGGTGCCGCTCGTAGCGCTTCGTGGCCTGCGGCATCCACTCCCGCAGGTGGTCCTGCCGCTTCTCGTCGGAAGGGTGCGTCGAGAGGAATACCGGAACCCTCGAACCACCGGCCGCGCGGCTCATCCGATCCCAGAGGGGAATCGACTCCGCGGGAGGGTAGCCGGCCCGGGCCATGTACATCAGCCCGATCACGTCGGCCTCGGACTCGTGCGTGCGCGAGAAAGGGAGGAGCACGCCGAGCTCGGCTCCGAGTCCGACCGCAGCCACCACCGCGCTGCGCTGCCCCTTGTCCAACGTGGACTCCTCATCGAGGAGCAGGGTCAGTCCAGCCAGTCCGCCGAAGAGCGTCAGCTGCTGAGTCAGGCGCTCAGCCCCATGTCGGGCGATGGCGTGGCCGACCTCGTGGCCGAGCACGAAGGCCATGCCGGCCTCGTGCCGGAGCACCGGCAAGATACCCGTATAGAAGCCGATGTATCCGCCGGGGAGGCACCATGCGTTGACCTCTTCGCTCTCGATGAGCGTCGTCTTCCAGGCGTAATCCGGGCGGTTCGCGACCTGCGAGATCTGGGTGCCCACCTGATGGAGCAGGGCCGCATCCTCGGTCTTTCGGGCGATCTCCTGACCCGCCAACGCGTCGGCGTAGCTCGACTTCCCGAGGGACGACATCACGCTGTCGGGGATCAAGTTGTACTGCGGCCGACCGGTGATGGGCACCTTCGTACAGCTCCCCACGAGGGCGAGCGCCGCAAGCGCCAGATACCGTCCCCGTCGAGTCCCCAAGCGGCACCTCCGCCCCCAGTTTACCCGGCGAGGCTGCCACCCGGAAGCGTCGCGCGCTCCAGTCCGATGCCCCCCCCATCGATCCGGTGGAGCAGGTCATCGACGATCCGGAGCGTCATCCCCCACAGCCGAGCCGGCCCGGCAGGGGTCGGCACCCACACGCACGCCAGCTCGCGCGACTGCCCCTTCCAGTCCAGCACGAAGCGGGTGCGCCCGGCTCCGGCCACCAGGTCCCGCAGCGGCACCGTAAAAACCTCGGCCACTTCGCGCGGACTCGGGGTGAGCGGCCCTATCTCGGGGACCCAGAAGGCCCAGGGGTGCACCACCAGGTTCGGCAACCCGGTGAGCGGCGCGAGGTCGTCGAGCGCGCCCAGCACCTCCGCGCCCTCCAGGTCGACCCCGAGCTCCTCGCGCGTCTCGCGGACCGCGGTGTGAAGCGAATCTGGATCGGCGGCATCCATCCGCCCACCGGGCAGCGCTACCTGACCGCTCCAGGGGTCGCCGTCGCGCGCTGCGCGGAGGATGAACCACAAGTCGGGTCCCCCTTCTCCGGGCGCCAGGAGCGCCGCGACCGAGGCCCGCGAGGCAGCCGGCGCCACCGCCCGAACCGGCGGCCGGTCCAACAGCCGTCGCAACCGATCGCGACCTGTCTCGAACTCGGCTCGCACCGTGCCTCCCCAGCCCGACCCCGGTTATACGCACGGCGCCCGTAACCGCCTACCGCGCGGGGGCCCGCGGAGCCCTGTTGTCGCAGCCCGGAAAGCCTCCTTCCGCCCCACCTCCTGCCGACGAGCCGCCCGCGGGGGTGATGGCGTGGCTGTCGGAATTCGCCCGAGCCTGGGCGCCGGCCATCGCCGCGGTCGTCATCATCCGGCTCTTCCTGTTCGAGCCGTTCCGCATCCCCTCGGGGTCGATGGTGCCGACGCTGCTCATCGGCGATCACGTGCTCGTCACGAAGTTCAGCTACGGTCTGTTCGCGCCGGTGCTTCCGTGCGAGATCATTCAGAGCTTTCCTCCCTTGTACTGCGGGCGGAAGGAGCTCCTCCACTTCGGCGAACCCGCGCGCGGCGACATCATCGTCTTCCGCTATCCTCGCGACGAAAAGACGCATTACATCAAGCGGGTGGTGGGAGTTCCCGGTGACCGGATCCGGGTCGCCGGAAACCAGATCTTCCTGAACGGCACCCCGGTCGACCGGGTGCTGCAAGACAAGTACGATTTCGTAGACGACCAGTGCCGCGCCCAGCCCCAGAAGCACTTCATCGAGAAGATGGATGGCGTTCCACACCATATCCTGACCAACGTCGGCTTCGGCGGCGGGCTCTCGAACATGGAGGAGCGGGAAGTCCCACCCGGGCACGTCTTCATGATGGGCGACAACCGCGACCACTCCGAGGACAGCCGGATGTGGAATTTCGTCAGGTACGACCAAATTACCGGAAAGGCGCACTTCATCTGGCTGTCGTGGGACCGGTGCGGCGGAGACTACGGCCGAATCCGTTCCGACCGCTTTTTCCGTGGCTTGTACCGAGATCCTGCGCTCGATATCCTCGACCAGTAGCGCCCCGAGCGGAGCGGGCTACCTTGGGGTTCCCGAGGTGAGCCGTGGCGATTCCCTCCAACGCCCTCCATCCTACCAACACACCCGCGATCGAAGCCTACCTGGCCGAGCTCGCGGGGGAGAGCACCGATCCGCTCCTCGCTCGGATGGAGGCCCATGCGGCTTCCACCGGCTTCCCGACCATCGGCCGGGCGAGCGGGCGATGGCTCGCCCAGCTCACCCGAATCGCCGGCGGTCGCCGGGTTTTCGAGATCGGCTCCGGGTACGGGTACTCCGCCTGGTTCTTCGCCCAGGCGGTCGGCCCCGAGGGCGAGGTGATCGGGTCCGACGACAACCCGGCGCACCTGCAGCGCCACCGCGACCTGTGGGAGGGACACCCCTTGGCGAGCCGGGTCGACCTCCGGCTGGGGCGCGGCAGGGCGGTGCTCGCCAGCACCTCGGGCGCGTTCGACCTCGTGCTGATCGACAGCACCAAGGCCGAGTACGAGGCTGACTTCGAGGCGGCGCTCGATCGGCTGCGACCCGGCGGGTTGGTGCTCGTCGACAACGTCCTGTGGGGCGGCCGGGTGACCGTCCCCAGCGCGGATCCGACCACCATCGCCATTCAGCACTTCAACACTCGGTTGTTCGCCGACACCCGGATCGACGTGTGCGTCCTCCCGGTAGGAGACGGGCTCGCCGTAGCCCGGAAAATCTAGGACTCCCTCGCGCCGTAGCCCCCCTTTGCGGTGCCCTCGACCTCGGCCAGACGCGCCGAGGTGGAGCGCAGGTTCGCCGACAGGCCGAGCGAGAGGTTCCACAGAATCTTCACGGCCAACCCCGGATTGCTACGGAGCATGGCGAAGAAAGCCTCACGCGGGACCACGAGGACCTCGCTGTCGACCCCGGCGACCGCGGTGGCCGAGCGCCCCGGCTCGTCGAGCATGGCCATCTCCCCAAAGTTCGAACCGGGACCGAACTGCGCGATCGGTTTGCCGCCTTTGAGGATGTCCACCCCGCCACTGATGACCAGAAAGAGCTCGCTTCCCGGCTGGCCCTCCTCGAACACGACGGTGCCCGCAGGAAGTGTCCGCGGCCGGGTAGCCTGGGCGATCGACCGGAGCTCTCGCGCGTTGACATGAGCGAACAGCGGCATCGGCAGAAGGATCGCGAGGCGCATGGCCGCCGAGTCGAGGCTGTAGGGATCGCCCGAACCGAGCTGCAGGCAACCCGCCACCAGCGCAACGTCGGGTCCGGCATCGTCTCGAAACGCCTCCCCCAGGCGGGTCAGGGGCTCGCCGGCGAGTCGGGCGCCGAGGATCCCCTCCGGGAGCGCTCGGTAGGCATGGGCGGTGGAGACCACGAACCGGTCCTCCGGGGCGAGCTCCAGGCACAGCGTCTCGACAACCACCTGCGGCTGGGGGCCGAGTGATCGGCTGAAGGACCTCCCTGCTGTGGATCCGGCTGATTCCTCGGGGCCTGGACCGAGGAGGTCGAACGCGTTCGGACCGTCACCGCCGGCGTGGTCGACCGTCAGCTGGTGCACGAGGCCGCGCCGCACCAAGTAGACCCGGCCATCGCCCAGATGCCCGACGAAGGCATCGGGTCCCACGACCAACACCAGGTCGAGCAGGATGCGCACGGCGGGACGCCGCCGGGCAAAGGCAAACAACTCCTGGGCGGCGCGCGCGAAACCCTCGTTGACGAGTCCGAGGATCCGGTCCCGCAACTCCGGATCCGGGTTGCGGGCGAACCGCTGAAGGATGTCCTCGTTTCGATCCAGGTGGCCGCGCACGGCCTCGATCGCCATGCGGAGTCCGGCTCGACCGTCCTCCCCGGACCCCGGTGCGTCGGCCACGACCACGAGGCCGAGCCGCGGGACGAGGAGGATCTGCTCGGGATACACGTTCTCCTGGCCATCGCCGGCCGAGAACACGAGCGAGGTGCTCAGCGCCATGCGTTGCTCCGCCCGCAATATACCGCGACTCGTGCACGCCCTCACGGGCTGCTGGCTCGGAGGTTGCGCCGAACCCCCACCTTCCCACTGGGTGGAGCTCGCGGTGGCCGGCGTGCCGGTCGGGGTCGAGTCGTGGACCGAAGGGAGTGGCGGGACGTGGGAACGAACCATCGAGCTTGATTATCTCGTGGGAGACGAACGACGGCACCACCGGACAGTGGAGCGGTGCCGGGCCGAGGGCGCGGGGTTCTCCTGCCCGAGCGGTCCCGTCGCGGCCCCAAGGACGGCCGACGCGGACCGGCGCGCGGTCGCCAGCCGCCCCACCGGCCTGCCGCATGATGTGCTGCCCGCGCTGGTGATCCCGGCCATTGTGCCAGCGCATCGCCCGAGCGCGCAGCGGTACCGGGTAGACGGCCGCGCGATCGAGGTCATCGCGTCCGATCGCCTCGAGATCCCCCGCCTGGATCGCGAGACCTTGGACCGTTGGACCTCCGCCGCACACGCGCAGGCCAGCCCGGCAGCCTCGCCGCCCTGGGCCGCGGGAGGCCCCTGTGTCCAGCAGGCCGCCGCGCTCGTCGCGTTGGCGCGCGCCGAGGGCGCCTTGGCCGAGGTGATCACCGGTCGCGTGCTTCGGGTCGGGCCGCTCGGGCCGGGGCTCTATCCGCATGCCTGGGCGGAGGTGGAGCTCCAAGGCCGCCGTTGGACGGTTGACCCTGCGCTGGGTCAAGTGCCGACCGACGCGCTCCACCTCCCGCTGGCCCGCGGAACCGCGCCGCCGCGTCTCGAGTTGTCGGTAGCGCTCGTTCCAGGGCCTTGACCGTTGGCCTCGCTCCGGATCCAGACTAGGCTGGCAGGGGAGGGGCGCGGATGCGGTGGTCAATCTGGTGGGCCGGCTTGGCTGCGTGCGACGGCCCGCCCACAGAGCCGGCGTTAACCCTGGAAGGTCCAGCTGAAGTCCGGGTGGACCACCTGGGCCCCGTGGCGTCGCCGCGGGTGCTCCGCGCCGATGGAACCGAGCCCGTCGCCGTCACCTGGTCCGTCGCCGACGGCGCCATCGCGACGGTGCAAGAGGGCGGCGTGGTGGCGCTTGCCCCTGGCTCGACCGACGTCACGGGCACAGCCGGCGGCGACCACGTCGTCTACCGGCTCACGGTGGTGCCGGCGGTCGTCCTTCGCTTCACCGACCCACCGGGAACCGCGGAGATCGGGGTTAAGCTCGACCTTCCGCTCGAAGGCGCTGCCCCCGACGTCGCCTGGACCACGTCCGACCCCGCCATCGCGGTGGTCGCGAACGGCCAGCTCACCGGCGTCACGCCGGGAATCGTCTACGTCACCGCGCGCCGGGGCACGTCGGAAGCCCTGCTCCAGGTCGAAGTCAAGCCCGCGGCGACTCCACCGTGAACTGTGAACCGGTCGCAGCGAGGACCTCGCATGTCGTCTGATGAAATTCCACCCCCAGGCGCTCCACCGCGCCCGACCGCCGCCCGGACCGCTGCGACCGGACCGCGCCCACCGAGCCCGGGGCGACCCGGGGCACCGCCAGGCCGCCCGAGCGCGAAGCCCCCGACGGGTGGCAAGGAGTGGAGCCCCGCGGCCAAAGGGGCCGCCCCCGCGGCTGCCCCGCCTCCGGAGCCCGCCGCGAACCTTCAGATGGTCCCACTGACCGGCGAAGGCGGGAACGATGGCGCCCCTCAGCACTCCGCCACCAGCTTCTTCGCCATGCCCACCCCGAAGAAGAAGGCCAAAGTCGAGGACGATCCCGACATCATCGTCGCGGCGCCCAAGGCGCCCGCTCAGCCGCCGCCCGGCCTCCCCCCGGGCATGCCCCCCGGCATGCCCCTCGGAGGCTACCCCGTACCCATGGGGATCTCGGGGCCGGTCGCCGCCGGCCCGACTGCGGTTGGAAGGCACGCGGCACCCGACCCGGCACCCGAGCTCGAGCGCGCGCAAAGTATGCGTGTTTTCGCGATCGTCGGCGGCCTGTTGGTGCTGGTGATGGGGGCGCTCGCCGTGTGCGTGATCCTGGTGGTCGCGGCCGTGCTGTGGGCCCCCGGGGCATCGCCCCCCGCCGATCGGGTCGCCGGTTCGCCGGTGCCGGGTCCGAGCGTCGAACCCAGAGACGACGAGGAGCCCGAGCCGATCCCCCCGCCGCCCACCGCCGCCCCGCGGCCGCCCTCCGGGCCGCGAACGCCCCGCCCGAGCCCCTCCCCGTCGGCCCCGGCCACGCCGGCGCCGCCGCCGCCTTCTGCCACCGGAACCGTCACGGTCAACATCCCGCCGGGGGTCACGTTCACCGGCGTCGAGGTGTCCTGCAACGACGGGTCTTTCCGCGAGCGAGGCTCGTTCGTTGGCACCACCGCTTCCGTAGGCAACGTCCCGAGCGGCGTCGACTGCTACGCGATCTTCAAGGGCGGGTTTCCAACCAAAACCCGCGTTCGGGCCGGCCAGACGGTGAGCTGTAGCTTCCCGAACAACGTAGCGGTCTGCCAATAGTTGCACATCGGCCGCGCTGCGGCGAGACTCGGGCGGCCCAGGAACCCTGGCGCAACCGCAGCGAGGCGACGGCGATGTGGAATTGGCTGGTTCTGGGCGCTGGACTCCTGATGGGAAACGCGACCGCCGCCCCGGTGGCGCCGCCGGCCGCCTCGCCGGACCCGGCCCCGATGGCCGGGGGGAAAGGCCCGGTCGAGACCGTGTCCGAGAAGATCGAGGAGAAGAAGAGCGAGGCCGAGCTCAAGCGCATCGCCCGACAGGCGGAGATCGACGCGGCGAACAAGGAGAAGGCCGCCCGGGTGGTCGTGCTCCCCTGGAACAACGAGGACTTCTGGGAGAACATGAATCTCCGGCGCAACATCTCGATTCGAATCGCGCGCCCCGATGCCCGGTTTTACCCGGACATCGACTTGTACCAGGCCGGTCGAAAGGAGACCGACAAGAGCGTGCGGGCGATCGACCAGCGGGGAATCGTCCCCGACTCCGCTATCAACGAGCTCGACGACGCGATCCGCGAGGTCGAGCCGATCCCCTACAACGCGATGGGGGAGCAGGATTGGGCCCTGAAAGCAAACGAGCTGCGCGACCTCGCCGAGAAGGTCTGGTTCGTCGACCGCCCCGAGCTCCGCGAGCCGCTGTTCCTGCTCTACGTGCAGACCGGCCGGGCCGCGGAGAACAGCAACAGCGGCTCGCCCCCGTTCTTCGAGTACATCGGCGGGCTTCCCGTGAACTACTACTGGTTCCTCGCCGGCTCGATGGCTTGGGAGACCCCCGAGCTGCTGTCGAAGCTCACCGACATGGAGCTCAACGCCAGCGTCAACAACTACCGCACGATGCTCGAGACCGGCCAGATCCCGCTGCTGAAGCTCGACTTCACCCTCGACTCGGAGGACGAGTTCGACCCGACCCGCTTCGCCGACCAGTACACCGTGTATTTCAACGGGGTGGAGAAGACGATCACCGACACCAAGGGGCTGGAGGAGCGCCCCCCGGGGCGGCAAGACGTGTACCTGAAGCGCGACGACGGTCACTCGCTCTCCGACCGGATCGAGCTCGACAAATTCTCCGAGAAAGTCTACTTCGTGCGGGGCGTCGCCCGGAAGAAGATGGGCTTGAGCTTCCGCGATCAGCTGCTGGAGCACCCGAACGAGTGCGTGCCCCCGGTCGACGGCGACGTGCTCAACTACCTCGCGATCTACCAGCGACTCCACCCGCGGGCCGAGATCTACATCGCGATCGCCCTCGGCGGAAGCACAGCTTCGAACAAGATCCTGCTCTGGCGCTGGGAAGCGGAGAACGGCTGGCTGGTGCGGGTGGAGGACAACACCGGCGGGTTCCCGGTCCGCTTCGCGGCGATCGCCGGCGTGGGGATCACCTTTTCGAACGCGACCTACGCGAAGCCGACCGAGGAGGAGCTCGAGGGCCTCCCCGGCACCTCCGGGGAAGCCCCGGATCCCGCCGCGGTCGCCAGCCAGTTCGACGACGTGGCGCTCGCCCCGAGCGGGTTCCCGATCAACGTTCAGCTCCGCGGGCACTACGGGCGGCTGTTGATGCTGGTCGGACAGCAATTCTCGCTCAACCTCGCCGGAGGAGCGTGGGCGGATCGCTTTCAGACGTGGAACAAATCCGACGGGCCGAACACCCACTTCGAGGTAACCAACTGCCACGTCCAGCCCGGGGCGGCCGCGCCGGCGACCGGAGGAACCGGAACCGCGACCAGCCCCCCGACGACGTGCGAGTCGGTCGCGTTCAAGGAGCGCACCTGGCAGCGCCTCAACTACATGGGGCTCGGCGCGGTTCTCGGGCGAAACGCGTCGATCGGTTTCGGCTACCGCGGCTACCTCCGTGCAGGTTGGTACAACGTGCCGCACCAGGTCGACCTCACCGCCCACCTCGGGGTCGCGGCCTCGCCGTTGGTCAAGAACCCCGACGGTCGGGTCAACCCGGTGCTGGACCTCGACTTCTGGGGGGGAACCGGGATCCCGTTCCGCGACAGCCTGTTCGTGGACGCGAACAAGAAGCTCGGAACGCCGACGGTGATCTTTGGCGCTCAGGTGCTCGCCGGCTTGACGTTCTGACCGGGGTGAACAGCCTGGGCGTGGCGGCCACACCGCCGGGGGAGGACCGCGCATGAGTCCGTTGATCGCAGCGTGGCTGATCGCCGCGCCGGCCTCCGCCGCCGACGGCCTCGCCTGGGAATGGGCGTCGCCCCGACGGTATCTCCTCGACCTCGATCTCCTCGTCCCGCGGCCCCTCACGCTCCAGGCGGAGAACAACTACGAGGTTCGAGTGCCGATCCTCAGCGTGCAGGTCGACACCGAGTGCGCGGCCGTCGACCCGCGCAAGTCTGGCTTCGACCTCAAGTGTACCCTGACCGACCTGTCGCTCGCCGCCATGCCGCTCGAGCGCGACGCCGAGCACCACGTGGTGGAGATCCTCGACGACGTCGAGTCGCGCATGAAGAACGCCTACATGCAGATCAGCCTCGCCGCCGACGGCCGGATCCGCGCGCTCGACCTCGAGGGCATGGAGACAAAGAACATCAACGACCGGGTGCGCACCAGCCAGGAGGTGATGCGCCTCGTGCTGGCGCGGGCCTTCTCCGCCTTCGACCTGCTGTTGCCCAAGAACGGCTCGGTGGCGGTCGGGACCGCGTGGAAGCAGACCGGATCTGAGATCAGCGGCTTTCCCTCCATGGCCGGAAGCTCGGGGTTCGTGGAGCTCGACCACCAGGTTGCCCGGGCGAACGGAACCGTGGTCACCGTCACCACCAAGGGCGGCGGCGTCGCCGGCCCGAGCGACGTGGTAAATGTCGGTGGCACCGAGCGGATCGCCAACCAATACGACCTCGTCGTCTCCGGGTGGACGAACTTCGACCTCGCCGAGCACGCCATCACCGGCCGCCAGATCGAGGTCTCCGGGCCCCCCACCGCGTCGTCGGTCGATTCCGGGGCTGGATCGGGCAATCCGTATGTCCAGCGGGTGAAGTTGACCCGGATCAAACCAGGCGACCCCGCTCCCCAGCTCGGGCCGAACGAAGAGATGGCCCAGCCGGACTAGCGTATCGGCACACGGATTCCGACCGGTCGGAATCCGCGCGCCTCGCAGGGGCCCTGCCCCTGCAACCCCGCTGGGGGGCTGGCTTCGCCGCCCCCCAGCCCCCCCGGCACCGGACACCGGCACCGATCAGAATCCCTGGGTTCGACCCCTAGCGTGCGGCGGATCCGAAGTCATCCGCGCGCCTCGCGGGGGCCCTGCCCCTGCCACCCCGCCGGGCGGCTGGCTTCGCCGCCCAGCAGGCCCCATGGCGCCTCAAACCGGCACCGATCAGAATCCCTGGGTTCGACCCCTCGCTGGCCTCCTTCGCACTTCAACCGATGGTCAGCACCACCTGTTGCACCCGCGATCCCGGCTTCCTCAGGAGCAGCCTCACGAAGGTGCCCTGCCTGGTGCTCTCGGCCTCGACGCGCGCCGCGATCCCCCGCCGGTGCAGCCAGGCCTGGACTACCGCGGCGAGGCGCGCGGCGAGCGCAGGCCCCGGCGGATCGCCGTTCATCGCCTCGAGGCAGACGATCTCCAGGTCCTCGAGCAGCTCGTTCGGGTCCGCGGCCATACCCCGAGGGTAGCCGACGGGTAGGCCCGAGGATACCCAGCACACCATGTTACGCGCCGCGGTGGTCGTGTTTCACCTGACCTTGGCCTCGGCGCTGACGCTGGAGCTGGGGGTGGCGCTCGCTCAGACCCGGGTGAACCTGCTTTGGGAGCGGCGCTTCTACCAGGAGGCGAGCCAGCTGACCCTAGCGGCGGGGTCGCTCCAGGCGCTGGTGCTGGCGATCGCTGGGATGGAGTTCCTCATTGTCCTCGGCTGGTGGGCCCGGCGTCGCTGGGCGGGATCGGCGCTCCTCGGGATCTCGGCCCTGCTCCTGCTGTTCGTCACTCCGGGCTTGGGGTGGTGCCTGCTGGCAGTGAGTCTGGTGGCGGTGATCGAGGAGCTTCGCTCTCGCCTCCCGAAGTGGGCGGAGGTGGTCGAAGGGGACGAGGGAGATCTCTGATCTCCGCGGCCAACGCCTCGGCCAAGGCCGCGTCGAGGATGGGCAGGCTGACCCGCCCGCCCGCCACCGCGACGCTGAGCTGAGCGAGCCCTCTCCGGCGTAGAAACGGCCCGGCAGCGACCCACACGACCTGGACCTTCGCCCGGGGGACCACCACCGCGGTTCGGCGCCACCACCCGCCCTCAGCCAGCAAGACGGTGGGGGTGATGGCCCATCGCTGCGCACGAAAGCCCAACTCTGCCGCTGATAGTGCCACCGGAACCGCCGCGAAGCTCACCAGCCCCCAGGGCCAGACGAGGGCCGTAATCACCGCCGCCAGGATCGCGGTGCGGAGGCCGGCCCGGGCGAGCGCCCGCACCCGACCGCGCGGATCGGCCGGCCGACGAGGAATGCTTGCGAGGTCGTGCGGGATCTCCGGGGCGACCCGGTGGAGCAGCGCAGGGACCTCCTCGGGGTCGACGACCGGCACCATGGCCTCCGCCCGCTCGGTGCCCCCGCCCCGCGAGCGGGCCGCGGCGGTCGAGACCACGACCGAGGCGACGCCCACCAGGCGACGGAGCCACGGCTCGTGAACCGACACCGTCTGCACCTTCCCTGGCCGGATCTCCACCCTCCGGCGGGTAAAGAGGCCCTCCTCACAGACCAGCGCGTCGCCTCGCTCCGACAGGGTGAATCCCCAATGTCGGAGCATCGCGAGGCCGGTCGAGACGAGCCAGGTGCCGGAGAGGAGGGCCAGGGCAAAAGCGCTTCCGCCCAGGATCCCGAGGGCCACACCCATCGACTCGAGGCGCGTCGGATCCCGCCACTGCACGACCTCGAAGAGGGTGCCGAACACCGCGAACGCGATCCCCCAGCGGGTGCCGGTGGCCCCGAAGCGGAACAGATCGCCCAGGTCGTTGGTGACCCATCGACCCCCGATCGGAGCCGGAGCCGCGCCCCGAAGGCCCGCGATCAGCTCCTCGGCGTCGGCGCGCGAGAGTGCCGAGAGCAGCCCTTCGACCTCGCGGCCCGCCGCGGTCTCCACCTCGAGCTCGACCAGCCCCACCATGCGGTGGGTCAGTCGCTGAATCGTCGAAACGTGCTGAACCCGATCCGCGGCGATCACCCTCACCTGCCGCACAAAGATTCCGGTCCGGATCTCGAGACGGCCGTCCACCACGCGCCACCGCAAGGAGGCCCAGTGGAGGACCGAACCGAGAACGGCGACCCCAAGGGGGAGCGCGAACAACCCGAGGTCGAAGACCTCCACCCTCCCGCCGCGGCCGAAGACCAGCGCGAGGGCGAGCGGCCACGCGGCGCGCGCCGTGGCGAGGAGCCGCGGGAGGAGGTTGACCACCGGCGAGAGCGGGTGGAGCGAGCGCCACGCCTCAGACGCCGTCATCGGCCGTCCGCGACACGAGTTCGCGCCGCAGCTCCTCCGCCACCGCGAGATCGAGGCCCGGCAGGGAACCATCCGAGCCGAGCCCCGAGGCGGCCGTGTAGATCTGCAGGTGGGCCAGCCCGAACCAGCGTTCGATCGGGCCCTGGCGCACGTCCACGTGCTGTACGCGCTGGCGGGGAATGGCGACCTCGGCATGGACCCAGACGCCGCTCCGGATGCGGAGCGCGTCGTCGCCGAGCAGCCAGGCCGTTCGCTCGAACGCGAAGCTCGGCAACCAGACCGCCTCGAGGAAACCGAGGAACAGGAGCAGCGCCACCGCGATCCCCGCGCCGGTGGTCGACCAACACAAGAGCCCGCCGCCGACCATCACCGTGAAGGGCACCCAGGCGAACGCCCACCGCGTCAGGGCTTGCAGGTGAAACAAGAAACGGGCTCGGGGCGGAAGCGAATTCCACGGCTCGCCCCTCACCGGGTGGGCCCCTGCGCGGCGAGCCGCGCCTCCCGCGACCAGGGA
This sequence comes from Pseudomonadota bacterium, assembly GCA_947490265.1. GTDB lineage: Bacteria > Myxococcota_A > UBA796 > UBA796 > CANLGQ01. The sequence continues at coordinate 15,716 of CANLGQ010000013.1, forward strand.
TGCAACAGGATCGCCGCCTGGTCAGTGTCGTTGAGCTGCGCCGAAATGCGAGCGAGCAGACTCTGGGCGCGTCCCAGCGGCTCGGCCGGGTCGCGATTCGAGGCGCGGTTGAAGCGAACGCTCGCCAGCTGCCGCTGCAGGTCGAGGACGGTCGCCGGCTGCGACGCCAGATACTCGGCCACCGGCGCGAAGAGGGGAGCCGGATCCTCCACCCCTGACAGCGACCGCGCACGGGCCGCGCAGGCGTCGCCGAGCGCGGGGAGGTCTTGCATCCGCATCAGCGCCGCGATCGCGACGTCGAAGGCCTCGCGGGCGCCCTTTTCGTCACCCATCTCCCACTGCACCTCAGCCAGGAGCGCGCTCGCCGACTCGGCGATGAGCCCAAGTCCGGCCAGTCGGGCGCGGTCTCTCACCGCGCCGAGCCGCTCTTTCGCCTCGGTGAGTTCGCCCGACGCCCGGAGGATCCGCCCCCACAGCAGGTCGGCCTCGAGGCGCAGGTCGAGGTGTTCCCCCTTCCGCAGCGTGGCACCCAGCTCGTCCACGCACTCCTGGGCGCGACCGAGCCGGCACATGTCCATCTCGAGTTCGGCATTCGCCAGGAGTAAGCCCACATAGAACGACGCGACCTCCGAACTGCGCATCGCCGGGAGCTGCACCTCCAGGAGCGAGAGTCCCTCGGAGAATCGCCCTTGCCGCCGAAGGCTCTGCACCCAGACCGGGAGGGCGACGGACAGCCCGCGGATGTCGCTCGCTTCGTCGAACACCGCGATTGCCGCCACCGCGGTGCGCTCAGCCTCGAGTAGGAGGCCGCGTGCAATCTGCCATCCGCCCACGCCGATATCGGCTCGGGCCTTCACCACCGGGTCGCCCACCTGGTTGGCGATGCGGCGCGCCCGACCGTGCCAGGTGGCGGCCTCGTCGACCAGCCCGGCCACCCGGTGACTCCAGCCGAGCAGATCGGCGATCGTCGCGGCGAGGTCGGACGCCCCGTGGTGCTCGACCCCGTCCCAGGCTTCGGTGAGGTGCTTGCGAAAGTTGGGGAAGTGCCCGACCACCCGCTGGACGCGCGCTTTGAGCAGTTGCACCTCGGCCTCGAGCAACCCGCTCGTGTCGCTCCGCATGAGTTTGCTCGCCAGGCTCAGGCTGCGGGACAGGCCGAGGTCGGTCGGGCGGGCGAGCAGCAGGGCGGTGGCATGCAGCAGGCACAGCCGGGCGCGCTCCAGATTCGGGAAGTCACCAGGGTCCGTCACGTGGGGCATGATCGCGTCGAGCGCCTCGAGCGCCGTGACGGGGCGATCCCGCGAGAGGTGGTGCATCGCCCAGTCCATGGCGCGCGCCCGAGCGTGGTCTACCTGATGGGTGGCGAGCAGTAGCTTGACCTGCGCCACAAAAGCCGGCTCTTGAACCAGCAACTCGGAGAGTCGCCGCTGGAGGTAGGCTCTGCGCACCGGATGGAGCTGTGCGTCGATCACCCCCTCGGCCAGGAATTGGCGCCACCGGACGTAGGGCGACTCCCCTGATCGATCGACCGAAATCCAGCCGCTGTTCTCCAGTTCGCGGATGGCCGGCTCGACTTCGTCAGCCGTACAACCGAGCGCCGCTCCGATGAGGTCGGCGCTGCCCTCTCCGCCGCCGACCGCCAACAGCTCCAGGACCCGGCGCCGGTCGGCCGGAAGTCGGGCGAGCTGATCGGTGATCCGCTGGCGTGCCACCGCCGGAACGGGAATCGCTCGATTCTCCCGGGCGGTCCATTCGATCCGGTTCGGGTCGCGGCCCTGCACGCGCAGGATCCCGTCATCGACCATCCCCTTCACGACCTCCTCGACGTAGGACGGCATTCCACCCGACGCCCGCCAGATCTGGCGCGCCACCAGCGCCGGCGGTGGCCGGCGGTGGAGCATCGCGCCCACCAAAAGGGCGACCTCGCGAGGGGAAAGGGGGGGAAGCACGACCCGCTCGGCGAGCGGGAAACGCTTGCGCAGGGCGGTCTCGGGCTCGTCGGCCGCAGCCAGGCAGTCGGCCGCGAAGACAGCCGCGATACCCGCCGCCTCCACCGCTTCCCGCAGCCCGACCAGGGCCTCGATCCCGACGGGACTGGCGAGATCGAGGTCTCGCACCAGGATCAGAACCGGCGCGCGATCCGCGTTGGCACGGGCCTCGAGGAGGGTCGCCCCGGAAGTACTGAGGGCACTCAGGCGGTCGGCAACGGTGACGTCGGGCTGGGAAACGGCCGTCAGCTCCACCACGGCCTCGCGCACGGCCCCCGGGGCAGCGGCGCCGAAGGTATGCCCGAGCAGCAGGAGTGCGGAAAGCAGATCGTCGAGTTCGCCCTGCCGAAGCTTCCATTGAAGGCACCGAAACCGTCGGACCTGCGCGTCGCGTTCGATGGCCTCCATCAGGCGGCGCCGTCCGGAACCCGGGCCACCCGTGACCAGCACCATCGATCCCGGCTGCATCTCGCCGGGGTCGGCGGCGCGATCGAGAAAGCGCCGAAGCGCCAGGTGCTGGTCTTCTCGACCGACGAGCACGTCGGAGCTGGAGTCCACGTCGAGCGTACCGGGGAGGTAGAGCGGATGTCCAGCCACCTCCTCGAGCGACCGCGCGACCTCCGCCCCGGTTTTTGGCCGATTTTCAGGTTTCTTTTCGAGCAGGGAGAGGATCACTTTCTCCAACCCCGGCGGCAGGCTCGCCAGCTCGCTCGGCGGTCGGGGGGCCTTGCTGAGGTGCATGCGCGCCACGACCTGAACGTCCTCGGACTCAAACGGCATCCGGCCGGTCGCGAGCCGATAGAGGAGCACGCCGAAGGAATAGAGATCGGCGCGCGCGTCCACCTCGCGACCCATGATCTGCTCGGGCGGAGCATAGGCGAACGTCCCCAGGAATTCCCCGTCGCGGGTGATCTCCTCCAGCGCGCTCGTCACCTTGGCGGCGCCAAAGTCGAGCAGCTTGACGCGTCCATCCGACAAAACCAGCACGTTGGCCGACTTCAGGTCGCGGTGGACGAGGCCCCGATGGTGGATGTGGTCGAGCGCCAAGGCGAGGTCGTGGCTGATCCGAAGCACCTCCTCGGTTCGCCTCGACGAACCTGCCCTTCCGAGGCTTTTCGCATAGGCTTGTACCTGCGTCCCCTCAACCAACTCCATCGTGAGCCACGGCTTTCCCTCGTGGAGCCCATAGTGGTACACTCGAACGATGTTCGGGTGATTTAGTCGAATCATCGCCTCGTATTCGCGACTGAACCGGGGAAGCGCTCCTCCAACCTGCTGGAGCAGCTTCAGCGCGAGGTGTTCCCCAGACGCCTCGTGGGCCACCTCGAACACTTCCGCCATTCCGCCCCGGGCGAGCGACCGGAGGATCCGGTAATTTCCGATGCGCTCCAGGCTCATCGGGGCTCTTCCGTGATCAGCGCGACGGCAGCCAGGGCTTCGCGAATGGACTGTGACCACGGATGAACGCGGATTGCAGCGCGGTCGGTGTCGTTGAGACCCGTGGCCACTTTGTTGAGGATGGTGGCCGCCTCCCGAATCGCGGCTCGGCCTCGGTCGCGATCCCCACCCAGGAGGTAGAACGTCATCGACGCAAGGAGGTACTCGAGACGGAGAAGCGGAAGCGCCTTGCCTTGGAGGAGCTTCTCCACCGGCTTGAAGAGGTCACCCGGGTACTTGTCTCCGGCCAGCGCGCTCGCCCGGTGGACCACCGCATCCGCGAGCGCCATCTGATCTCCCAGCCCTTGTAGGCCGTGGATCGCCGAAAGCATCAGGTTGGCGCCCTCCTCTGCGTCTCCCAATTCGAAGACCACGCGGCCCACGATGGCGCGGGCCCGATGGGCGGTGAGCGAGAGCTCCGCGAGGGTCGCGCGCTCTGCTACGTTCTGCACGACGTAGAGCGCCTCGCGCGGCTGACCCGAGCGCAGGAGGATGTAGCCGCTGACGAGTCCCGATTCGAGCCGAAGGTGCAGGTACTCGCCGCGGTGGAGCGTGGCCGCGAGCTCGTCGACGCACTCCTGGGCCTTTCCGAGTCGGGCAAGATCGATCTCGCACCAGGCCGTCGCGAGAAGGAGCTGCAGATAGGGACCGGGGTCCGGCCACTGGCTCGCCTCCGGCAACCGCTGATAGAGCGCGGCCAGCGCCTCACTGAACCGACCCTGCCGGCGGAGGATCGTCGCCCACTGGGCCACCCCGTTCCACAGGCCCGGTCGATCATCCGCCTTCTCACACGACTGGAGAGCGTGCGTCGCGGTCTCCTCGGAGGATTCGATCGAGCCACTCCCGAGCTGACAGGCCGCCGCGCCCAGGAGCGCCGCGCCCGCCAGTTGGACGTTCCCGTCGCCCATTGGGGTCCGCTGCACGCGGGTGAACCAGCTCTCCGCCGACTGGAGGCTTCCCTGGAGCACGTGGGCCTTCCCCATCTCCAGCGCTACGGTGGCCCGCATGATTCCATCGCTACTTCCGAGCGAATCCCAAGCTTCCTGCAGGTGCTTGCCATAGTTGCGGTAGTGCCCGATGACCGCCTGCCACCGGCTGGTCGTGAGGCACACATCGGCGAGAAACCTCGGGTCGTCGCCAGCCAGTCGCCGCGCGGCCTGTAGCGAGCGCGCCGCCGCGGGATCCGTGGGCCGGACGCCCTGGACGGCCTGCGCGAAGGCCAGGTGCAACTCGGCCAGGAAGCGGGAGGGGACGGCCTCCGGCGCCCGCGCGATGATCGGCTCGAGCACCTCGAGCAGCACGCTCAGGCTACGCCCCAGCGCCATCTTCGAAACCAGCCGGGCGGCGATGCGCACCGCTTGATCGACGCGGTCGGTGGCGAGGAGCGCGGTGACGAGCGCTCGGGTGGGAGTCCGCGCGGACAACACCGGAACGAGTGCCCGGGCGATCGCCAAGCGGCGGCCCGCAGACATCTGGGCGAGCACGCGGGCGCGGGCGATCGGCATTCGCCAACCGAACTGGTTGTCGAGGTATCCCTCTGCAACAAGCTCTTTGACCACATGGCTGGCCTCCGGGATCTCCCAGCCGAGCCCGCCGGCAAGGGCGTCGAGATCCTGCGCATCCTCGAGGAGAGCCAACACCTCGAGGGCACGGCGATGGGACATCGGGAGGGATCCCAGGGCCTCTTGGGCGTCGTCGACCGCGCCTTCCGGCACCTCCACTTCGACGGTGGCGTCGGCCCACTCCAGGCGATTGCCATCGGCCTCCAGGTCTCCGTGGTCGACCAAGTGGCTCACGCACTCCTCGAGATACAGGGGTTGTCCCCCCGTTGCCGCGTGCAGGCGCCGCGAGAGTTCCGCCGGCGGGGGTCGACGGCCGAGCATCGTGCCGACCGCGACGGCGACGCCGCGCGGGGTGAGGGGTTCGAGCGCCAGCGGCCAACCGTCGCCCAGCCAGCGACCGAGGTCGGTCGGCGCGCTGATCATGGCGCGGGGGGCACTCACCACGAACGCCACCGGCGCGCGCGCCTCCCGCACGCCCTTGCGAATCGCCCCCAGCAACGCCGTCGCCAGCGGTCCAGCGTGGTGCACCTCGGGGATCACGACGACCAGCCTGCCCGCCGCGGCGCGCGCGAGCACGAGGGCGAGGCCGGCCTGCATCCACGCGAGCCGTTGCTGGGGCCGCGCGAGGACATCGGGCTCGGCGCACCGCCGGATGGTGTCCATCGGCCCTGCGCTGCCGGGCAGGTCGGCACCGAGTCGCTCGAGCGCGTCGTGGATGGGCTCGATGTCGTCGCCGGAACTGCGCAGGATCATCGGCCACGACGTCCAACCGGACAACACAGCATCGGCGCTGATCTTCAGCGCAGTCCGCGCCCGATCGGATCCCTCGTCGCCCCCAATGACCAGCATCGCGCCCGGATCCGCGCGCCCGAGATAGGCGAGCGCCATCCGCCGCTCCCGATCACGCACCACCACATCGTTGAGGTGCATGGCCAGCTTACCGCTGGTGCTAAACGGAGCGCCGGCCAACTCCTCCACCCGGCGGGCCACGGCAGCGGCGGACTCCGGCCTATCCGCAGGCTTCTTCGCCATCATTTCTACAATCAGATCGGCGATGCCGGGATCGAGGTTCGGCACGAACTGACGTGGATCGGGCACCGGCCCCCGGGTATGGGCGAGCGCCAGCTCGGTCGGGTCGTTCCCTGGAAACGGCCGGCGACCGGTGACGAGCCGAAAGAGCAGCACCCCCATGCTGTAGAGATCCGTCCGCCCGTCGACGGCCTTGCCGAGGATTTGCTCCGGCGAGGCGTAGGCATAGGTTCCGACGAACTCCCCGTCCCCAGTGAGCTGTTCGAGGGGATCGGTGAGGTGCGCGGTCCCGAAGTCGATCAGCTTTACGCGCTGATCGGCCAGCACCAGCACGTTCGCCGACTTGAGGTCCCGGTGCACGAGTCCGCGATCATGGACATAGGAGAGGGCGTTCGACAGCAGATAAGCAATGCGGAGCGCCTCGCGAATGCGGTCGGTGTTCCCCGACGTGGTCTCCTTCAAATGGGTCTGGGCCGGGGTCCCTCGGACCAACTCCATGGTCAGCCACGGCTTCCCTTCGTGCAAGCCGTAGTGGTACACGCGAACGATGCTCGGGTGGTTCAGCCGAGTCACCGCCTCGTATTCTCGGTTGAAGCGCTTGAGGGCGACGCTCGCCTGGAGCAGCTTCAGCGCGTAGCGCTCCTCGCTCGCGGGATCCTGAACCTCGAAAACCTCGGCCATTCCCCCCGAGGCGATCGAGCGGAGCACTCTGTAGGGTCCGATGTGTTCCGGCAGAGACATCCGCGTCCCCATGATATCCCTGCGGCATGAATCGCGTCTTCGTCGCCATGATCGCAATCGCATTCGGTTGGACGGCGGTCCGCGAAGTGACCGAGCCGCGGGCCGGCCCCCCGGCGGCCGCCGCCGAGGTGGTGGACGCTGCGCTCGACCTCCGCGTGGCCCGCCTCGAGGGGCGAGTGGATCGGCACCCCCTGTTCCCGCCGGAACGGGCCCCCGATCGGCGCCCCATGAAGGCCCTCACCGAGGGAATGGTCGACACGGCGCTGACCGCGGTGCTGCTCTCGCTCGGGCTGGCCGGGGGGATGAGCCTGTTCCTCGGGGTGATGAAGCTCGCCGAGGCCGCCGGCCTGCTCACCGTCGTCGCCCGCCTGATCCAACCCCTCATGATCCGCCTGTTTCCAGGCGTCCCCGCCGACCATCCCGCGATGGGAGCGATGATCATGAACCTGAGCGCAAACGCGCTCGGCCTCGGGAATGCCGCCACCCCCTTCGGGATCAAGGCGATGCAAGAGCTCGACCGATTGAACCGGCACCCTGGCGTAGCGACCGACGCCATGGTGCTGTTCCTCGCGATCAACACCAGCTCGGTGACGCTGTTGCCCACCACGGTCATCGTGTGGCGCGAGACGGTCGGATCGGAGAACGCGAGCGGCATCCTACCCACCACCCTCCTCGCGTCGTTGATCGCCACGTCGGCGGCCATCGGCCTTTGCCTCGCCATGCAGCGGGGGTGGCCCGCGCCGGCCGGGTCGGCTCGCGAGCCGGAGCAAACGGCGGGGGTCCCGACCCCTGGATACGCGACCTGGGTGACCGTGCTGGCCTTCGTCGGGCTCGCAGCGGCGATTCCGCTCTCGGTGATCTATGGGCGCGCGCTGTCCCCGTGGGTGATCCCGGTGCTCACGGTCGGGCTGTTCTCCTATGCAACCCTCCGGGGCGTCGCCGTCTACGAGCAGTTCGTGGAGGGCGCGCGCGACGGAATCGAGGTTTCGCTAAGAATTATCCCCTATCTCGTGGCGATGCTCGTCGCCGTGAACATGCTCCAGACGAGCGGCGCGCTGGGGGCGATGACCCACGCGTTGGCGCCCCTCACCGCCTGGTTCGGGCTCCCGGCCGAGGCGCTGCCGATGGCGCTGATCCGTCCCCTGTCGGGCTCGGGGGCCAGCGGGGTCATGGTCGCCGCCATGCGGGAGCACGGGCCGGACAGCTACATCGGTTTCCTGGTGAGCACCATTCAGGGAAGCTCAGAGACGACGTTCTACGTCCTCGCGGTGTACTTCGGAGCCGTGAAGATCCGAAACATGCGACACGCCCCCTGGGTGGGGATCGCGGCGGACGCCATCGGCGTATTGGCGTCGATCCTGGCGGTAAAACTGTACTTTGCGTGGAACAGCTGACCCCGATCGCGGGGCTACTCGTCCCCGGCGGAGCCCGCATCGCGCGCCTGGAGTTCGGCCGCCAGCGAGAGCACCACCCTCACCCGCGCGTCGCGTTCCGCGGCCAGCGCGCGCTCTACCGCGGCCAGCGAGCCGGGGAGCGGCAGGGCCGCCAGCACCTGAGCGGCGGCCTTCCGCACCGCCCATCTGGGGTCGAGGACGCCCTGCTCCAACGCTGGCACCGCCACCGCGGCAGGGGTGTTCGCCATCGCGCCGATCGCCCACATCCGCACGTCCTCCTCCGGGTGTGCGGCCAGCGCCCTCAGGGCCTCCCCCGCGGTGGGAAAGTAGTGCGACAAGACCGCGAGCCGCATGACCCCGAGACCGCGCACCGCGGCGTGGGGATGCACCGCGGCGTCGAGCAGCGCCGCCCGGTGCGTTTCTGGAAACTCGCGGGTCGCACACACCTCGGCAAACGCCCGAACCGCGGCGGCCAGCAGCACCCAATCGCTGCTTCCCGGAGTGACCTCGGTAAACCACCCGAGCTCGACCTCGGGGGCGAAGGCATACAGTCGTGGCTTGCGGCGACTCACAGCCGGCCCATGCTCTCACATCACGCGGCCAGGATACACCTCGTGGCAAGGTTTCCAGAGTTCGGATCTCGCTCAATGCGGAACGAGGCTCACCAGCACATCGCCGGGGCGTGCGCACGCCTCGTCGCCGACGCGGTGGTGGCGCCTCTCGTGCTCGGAGGCGCCGAGGAGCGCGCCTGGGCCGACTGCGACTTGGCCTCCTTGACGGAGCTCCGACTCGGCGAGCAGGTCCGGCCGGCTACCCTCGATCCGACCGATCGGGCCGCGCTCTGGGCGCGCGCGAGCGACGAGCCGGAATGCGCGCCGTCCGAGCGTGACTTCGAGCTCTGCCTCTGGATCCTCGAAGGCGGGGAGCCGATCGGCACGGTGGCCCTTGCCCGCCACACGTGGGGAAGCCAGCGGGTGCGCCTCTCGAGCCTCTATGTGAAGCCTGCCCACCGCGGGCGAGGCATCGCCACGCGCGCCCTCGGCCAGATCCGCGACGAGTTGGCCCGCGCCTCGCTCGGGATCCAGCTCGAGACCCATTGGGTCTGGCGGCCGTCGCTCCGCTTCTACCTCCATCGCGGATTCTGGGTGCGGAGGTGGAAACACGAGCTCGACCTGTGGTGCCACGGCGGCACCCCGGCGCCAATCGTCCGCCTGGAGGAGCGCACTGCCACCCTCGCGATCGAGATCCAGGGCGTGGAACAGGTGCTCGTGCGCGCCGAGCGCGACGGCGACCTCCTCACGGACTTCGACCATGGCAACCCGCGGAGCCCGTTCTGGGGAGACGCGAGCACCACCCTCGCGCTGCACCTCGCGTTGAACGGCTGGCCGCTGCTGGCCACACCCGGGATCGGGCAACTCGTGGCCGGCGAGGACGCCGTTCACCCGCGCGCGCTCGCCCACCGCATCGTCCGCTGGGAGGCGTTGGCCCGCGCGAACGGGTGGCAGGTGGCGACCCGACGGGTGGCCGGGCTCCGCTATACGAACTCGGTGGCGCCGGAGTCGTCGTGAGGTCACCGAGGGTCGGGCTGGCAGGTGGAGCGATCTGGCTCGTGGGGCTCGCGGCGTGCGGGCGCGACACCTTTGCGCTCGGTGAGTGGACGCTCGAGCTCTCCCAGGACGGGGCGATCGCGGTCAGCCATCCACAAGGCGCCGCCCTGAACGGGCTCCGCCTCACCTCCGGCACCGGCTCGGCCGAGATCCAGAGCCAGCTCGGGGCGTTCCGGTTCGACGCCGTGCAATCCGACCTCGAGCCCGCCGCCGGCTTCGGGCGGGTCCACGACAGCGACCACCTGCTCGTCGTCCCGGTTGTCGACGCCTCCGGAGCGACGCTCGGCACCCTCGAGATCGCCGACCACGACGACCGGCTCGACCTCCTGTGGAGCCCTGCCGCCGGAAACCGAACGGGCTTCGCCGCCGATTGTGGGCCCGACGAGCACTTCCTGGGCCTCGGCTCCCACGCGTTCGACGTCGACCATGTCGGGGAGGCCTTCGGGCTGTTCACCACCGAGCCCGGGGTCGGCAAATCCGCGTCCGACGCCTACCCAGAGGACTGGTTCAAGACTGGTACCCGCCACGCGACGAGTTTTCCCGTCCCGTTCGCACTCCGACCGCAGGTCCCGATGGGCTTGCTGCTCGACGCCTCCGCCCGGGTCGACGCAGACCTGTGCGCGACGTCGGACCGCTTCTCGATGACCGCCTGGCAAGGCGGCCCGCTCCGCTTGGCGCTCTATGCCGCGGCCGACCCGGTCGGCGTGTTGTCGGCCTATACGAAGGACGTCGGCCGCCCACCTTTGGCTCCGCCTTGGGTGTTCGGCCCATGGAACGACGCCATCCGCGGGGCCGACCGGGTGCGCGAGGTCGCGGACACCCTGCGCGCCAGCGGGGCGTCCTCGAACGTGATTTGGACCGAGGACTGGAAGGGGGCCGAGCAGACCGTGTACGGCTATCACCTCACCGGAGAGTGGACGGTCGATCCCACCCTCTACCCCGAGGCGAGCGCGCTGGCGTCGGAGCTCGAGGCCAACGGGTTCGCCTGGTATGCCTACTTCTCGCCCTTCGTCTTCCCCGGCACCACCGTGTGGGACGCCGCGGAGGCCGCCGGCGTGCTCGTGTCGAACGCCGACGGCGCGCCCTACACCTTCCTGGCCCCTCCGATCGACACCGCCGGGCTGGTCGACCTCTCCACCCAACCGGGCCGTGACTTCGTGGCGAGCTACCTCGTCGAGGCGCTCGACGTCGGCTTCGACGGCTGGATGGCGGACTACGGCGAGTGGTTGCCGGTAGACGCCGTGCTCGCAAGCGGACAGGACGCCTTAGAAGCACACAATCTCTATCCAGAGTGGTGGCAGCAAACGAACGCCGCGGCGATCGAAGGGCGCGACGCGAGCTTCTTTGTGCGATCGGGGTGGACGCGCACCGGGGGCGGCGTGCCGGTGGTGTGGGCGGGGGACCAGCGAACCAGCTTCGACCCCGACGACGGCGTTCCCACGGTCGTGCCGCTCGGGCTGGGGCTCGCCGCCTCAGGCGTGCCCATTTTTACCCACGACGTGGGCGGCTACCAGTCGCTCGGCAACGCGCCCGCGACGCGCGAACTGTGGTTCCGGTGGGCCTCGCTCGGGGCCTTCACGCCGGTGATGCGCACCCACCACGGGGCGTTCGACGACGAAAACTGGCAGTTCGACAGCGATCCGACCTCGGTGGCGCACTGGGCCGCGAGGACGGCGGAGCACGCTCGACTCTGGCCGTATCGGTACGGCCTCGCCGCCCGGGCCTCCGACGAGGGGATCCCGATGATCTTGCCCCCGGCGCTCCGATATGGCGGCGACGTCGCCCGGTTCGATGCCTGGTTGCTCGGCGATGCGCTGCTCGTCGCCCCGGTCCTCGAGGAAGCGGCCACCGGCCGCGCGGTCGAGTTGCCACCCGGCACCCGCTGGTTCCGATGGGACACCCTGGAACCCGCCGAATCCGGGTGGTACGACGCCGATGAAACCCAGATCCCGGTGTTCGCGGCCGCCGGAACCACCGTCCCCCGGTTCCTGGTCGCGCCCGACACCTTTCGCGACGGGGAGGGCCTCACCACCCTCGCCGACGTCGATTCGGAGAGGGAAGTGCGGTTGTTCGCGGGCGGCGGACCCTTCACCGAGGCCGACGGCACCACCTACGCGCCCCGCGGGGTTCCCACCGGCGCGGGCGAGGTGACGGAGATCCTGACCAGCGGGGACATCGAGGTCGCCGGCGTGACGCTGACGATCCGCGGGCCGATCGCGCGCGCCTATACGGTGATCGTCGTTCCCTGATCCAGTGAATCCGCCGAGCCCGACGACGCCGACGTGTTCCCCGGGAACACCGAGGTCCCGGACGGGGTCGACAACCACTGCGACGGCAGGGTCGACGAGGGCTGCTCGGACGAGGGCCTCGCGATCCCCGACGTGGGCGGCTGCGGCTGCGCCACCGGGGCGAACCTCGGGGGCGCGCTGGCCGGGCTCGCCGCCGCGCTCGTCGTTCGGCGGCGTCGGACGACTCCCCGCGGTTAGCCGATTACCCGCCCACGACCTGGGTCAAACAGAACACCGATCCACCGCTCTTGAGAAACTCGGACGTCTCCGCCGGGATCACCGCGAATCCGAACTGGCGGAACTGCCGCGCGGTTTCGACGGCCGACGCCTCGAGCACGACGGTCTCGCCGAGCACCACCCCGTTTGCCGCCAAGGAACCCAACGCCTCGGGGAGTCCGATCTCGATCCGCGTAGGGAACACGCTTCGGATCCGGTCGGCCGACTCGGCGTCGAAGGCCGACGGAACCCAGGCCGCGAGACCCGGGCGCAGCGGGGTGATCGCGGTGTCGAGGTGGTAGAGTCGCGGGTCGACGAGCCGCAGCGGGATCACCTCGCGCCCGGTCACTTCGGCGACGTACCGCAAGGCGGCAGGGGTCGAACGGAACCCGTGCCCGCCCAGAAGCGTGGCCGCCCCCGGCACCGCTCGGAGGTCGCCATAGCCCTCGAGCGGCTCGGGGGGCGCTGGAAGCAGCTCCCAACCTCGGGCGGCGAGCCAGGCCGCCACAACCGGCACCTCGGGCGCACGTTCGGCGTACGCCATGCGCGAGAGCACCGCGACTCCGGGTCGAATTGCGGCGCACGAGTTTGCGGCGAACACCAGATCCGGCAGCCCGGCGACCGCGGGGACGATCGCCACCTCCGCGCCCAAACCGCGAAAGATCCGAACGAGTTCGTCCCATTGCCGTCGGGCCCGCGGCCGGTCCACCCCGCCCTGGTGTGCGGCCATGTGCGGATTGATGGCGTACGCAACATCGTACGCCTCCGGATCGACCATCCAAAGCTGCATTCGTTACCCTCCAAATTCGGCGATTAATCGTTCGACTTCTGCGGCTTCCTCGGCGCGACCGAGGGTGCGCCACAGCTGGCGCGACAGGATCAGCGCGTCGATGGCCCGCGCGCTCTCTCCGAGGCGGTGCGCCTTTTCCCCGGCCTGCCAGGCCAGGCGTGCGCCGTCCTCGTCGGCCGAGCCCGACTCCTGGATGAGCGACCGGGCCTCGCGCAGGTGGTCGTCCCACGCCAGCCACCGTCCCTCGACGGCAGCGCACAGGGCGAGGCCGAGCTGGATGGGGGTCAGGGTGGTGCGCGCCCCCATCCGCTCGAATTCCGCGGCCAGGCTTTCGAGGTGCCCCTCGGCCTGCGCGAACTCTTCGCGCCCCAGCAGGAGCTGTACGAGATTCAGCTCAGGGTAGACCCACTGCCAGGCACCGGCGGCTCGAAACAGCCCGCGCGACCTGCGATAGGCCGACTCGGCGCCGGCGAGATCGCCGGTGAACCGCCGGAGGTCTCCGGTGGTGTTCAACGCGTTCGCCATCCCGGTCCGGTTGCCAGCGAGCTCGAACGCGGCCTCGCTGGCCTCGAGCAACCGAGCCGCCTCTCCATGGCGTCCGGCCTGCATCAAACACAGCCCGTGGATCATCCGCGTCTTCGCGACGCCGACCCGGTCCTGAGCCGCATCGAAGGCCTCCCCCGCCCGTTGGATCCACCCGAGGGCCCCGTCCACGTCGCCGATCGCCGTGGCGATCGCGGCGAGTTCGTACCGCGCCTCGCCGAGGGACCGCAGATCGTTCTGTTCCCGGGCGAAGGCCTCGCCCTCTCGGGCCAGGCGCTCTGCTTCCTTGGAGTGGCCGCGGGTGCGGCTGCCACGTGCCCGCAGGACCAGCACCCTCCCGCGCAGAGACCTCCAGTTGCACTGCGCGGCGGTGCGTTCTACCCGGTCGAGCCAAGCATCCGCCGCCCCGGGATCGCCCCGCCGCCGGAAGAGTTCCTCCCGCAGGAGCCAGCCTTCCCCCCAGCGTTCATCGCCCTCTGGGACCCCGAGCTCGGCCATTCGCGTGTCGCGCTCAGCGAGGAGCGCTTCCCCGCCGACCGCGTCGCCGGTCCCGATGCGCTCCTGCGCAGCACGGATCAGCGGCGCCAGGGCGTCTTGCACGACCCCGGCGGCCAGCAGGTGATGAGCGAGCCGCTCGTGGCGACCGACCTCGGGTCGCGTCGCGATCACCGCCGCGCAGGCGCGATGGTGCAGCGGCAGGCGGCCGGAGCGGCGTGCCTGCTCCACCAAGGCCTCTCGGAGCATCGCGTGCGCGAAGCTCCACGTCCGCTTCGGCCCCATCGGGCCCGCCGTCACCAGTCGCTGATCGAGGAGCGCCTCGACGCAGGCCGGCGACGGGACGGCCCCCCGGTGCAGGCACACCGCGTGCCACTCGTCGACGTCGACGTCCGAGCCGAGGCACGCCGCAAGTTCGATCGCCGAGACCTCGGCCATCGGACGATCGGCGAGAAGCCGGGCCACCCGCCCTCCCCAAACCGCGTGCAGGTCGGCCGGGAGCTCGAGGACCACGCCGCTCTTCAGCCGATAGCCGCGGACCGAGGGTTCGAGGAGTCCCCGGGTCACCCAGTCCCCCACGAGCTGTACCGCAAAGAGCGGGTTTCCCGCCGTGCGTTCCTCCACCCGCCGCGCGAGGCTGTCGTCGAGGCCGAGCAGGTTGCGGACGAGGCGCGCGTGATGAATCGAAGCCAGGGCGCCGACCTCCACCCGCTCGACCTCTGGCCGAAGGGCGAGCGCCTCGACGAGCACGCGCTCCTCCGTCCGCTGACTGAGCTCCTCGTCGGTGGCCGTCAAGACGAGCAGGATCGGGGCGGGATGGTTCTCCTGAACCTCGAGGAGGTAGGCGGCCAAGGCCAGGGCATCGCTGCCCCATTGGACGTCGTCGAGCCAGATGACCAC
>CANLGQ010000014.1 GCA_947490265.1 Pseudomonadota bacterium
GTAGACGGCGGGCCGCCGCGGGCGGCCCGCTCCCTTAGGGTCGGTAGATGCTGCACAGGGTCGCCCTTCCGAGCGTGTGCTGGTTGGCGAAGGTCTCGGCATCGGCGAATTGCTGGGAGGCGGAACCGCCGAACGGGGTCGTGACGAAGTCGTCGAGCGCCGACAGCTCCCAGGTGTAGACGTGGGTTGCCGCGCCAGGGCAGCTCCCGAAGTAGGCCTGATCTCCCGAGCCGTTCTCGAGTTCGAGGGCGCCGTCCTCATCGCCGTCGCCGTCGAGGTCTCCGCGGGGCAGGGTGTGCGGATTCACGCTCTCGCCGCTGGCTCCGGCGTCGATTCCGGTGGCGGTCGGGGGGAGGTTGACGACGCCCCAATGCGGGTAATCTCCCGCGTCGGGATCCTGGAAGAGGAGGAGAAAGGAGACGGTCCCTGCCGGCGCATCGGTCCAGGCGAGGGCCGGATTCGGGCCTCCACACGCGTTCACCTGGGGCAGGATCCAGGCGCAGGTCGCGTAGAGGGGGTGAGCCGCCGCGCTCAAGAGGTCAGGGGACGAGAGCGTGAACGTGCCGGTGGGGATCGACCCCGTCCCCCCGGTCCCCGTCGCGTCGGTGTCGGCGTCGGTGTCGGTGTCGGTGTCGGTGTCGGTGTCGGTGTCGGTGTCGGTGTCGGTGTCGGTGTCGGTGTCGGTTTCCGGGGGAGCATCGGCCGGACTTCGCTCCTTCGGGGCGCACGAAAGGAGGAGCAGGCTGGGGATTGCGAGGGCGAGGTGTTGCATGTCCGGATCCTACCTTGCGTCCGACCGGTCGGCGTGGTCGGATCCGCGCGGAGGTTCGATGTCCACCCCCGCCGCCGAGGCGCTGCGCGCTGAGGTCATCGCGCTGGAAGGGTCGCACCTCAGGGATCTCCTCGCGGATCCGGTGCGCTGCGACGCCCTGCGCTTCACCCACGGTGACTTGGTGGTCGACCTCGCCCGGCAGCGGGTCACCCGCGCCACCCTCTCCCGGTTGCTCGCGCTGGCCCGGGAGCGGGCCGTTCCGGAACAGGTGGCTGCGATGTTCGCGGGGGAGCCGATCAACGGCACCGAGGGCCGCCCGGTGCTTCATGTGGCGCTGCGCGCGCCGGATCCCGAGGCCCGGCCCGAGGTCCTGGCGGTTCGCGACCAGATCTACCGCTTCTCCCAAGCGATTCGGGGAGGCGGGCTTCGTGGCGCCACCGGCCGTCCCCTCACCGACACGGTGGCGATCGGGATCGGTGGCAGCTATCTCGGCCCGGAATTCCTCCACGAGGCGCTCCGGACCGACCCGACCGCGGCGGCGGGAGCCGTCGGCCGCCGGCTTCGCTTCCTCGCCAACGTCGACCCGATTGACGTTCACCGCGCGCTCGAGGGCCTCGATCCCGAGACGACGCTGGTCATCGTCGTCAGCAAGACGTTTACGACCGCGGAGACGCTGCTCAACGCGCGCACCGTGCGCCGGTGGATCGTGGATCGCCTCGGTGAAGGGGCGGTGGCCCGGCACATGGTGGCGGTGAGCACCGCGCTAGAGAAGGTAGCGGCCTTTGGGATCGATCCCCAGAACGCGTTCGGGTTCTGGGACTGGGTGGGCGGTCGCTACAGCGCGACCAGCGCGGTGGGGTTGCTTCCGCTCGCGCTCCAGTACGGCGAGCCGGTCGCTCGGGCGCTGTTGGCCGGCGCCCACGACCTCGACGCGCACTTCCGGTCGGCCCCCCTGGAACAGAACCTCCCGGTGCTGCTCGGCCTCGTCGGGGTCTGGAACACCACGTTCCTCGGTCACGGGAGCCGCGCCTTCCTCCCTTACTGCCAGGCCCTACATCGCCTGCCGGCACACCTGCAGCAGGTGTCGATGGAGAGCAACGGCAAGGGGGTCGATCGCACCGGCCGGCCCGTCCAGGAGGTCGGTCCGATCGAGTTCGGTGAGCCGGGGACGAACGGACAGCACAGCTTCTACCAGCTCCTCCACCAGGGGCGGGTCGTCCCGTGTGACTTTGTCGGGTTCCGCCGCTCCCAACGCCCGCTCAGCTTCGCGGACGAGGCAGTCGGGAACCACGACGAGCTGATGGCCAACTTCTTCGCGCAACCCGACGCGCTCGCGGTGGGTCGGACCGCCGACGAGCTCGTCCTCGCCGGGGTGCCCGCTTCCCTTGTTCCGCACAAGATTTTTTTGGGGAACCGCCCCTCGTCGGTGTGGCTCCTCGAGACCTGCGACGCGTTCAACATTGGACGGCTCCTGGCGCTGGTCGAGCACCGGACCGCGGTGGAAGGCTTCGTTTGGGGGGTGAACTCCTTCGACCAGTGGGGGGTCGAGCTCGGCAAGGTGCTGGGGGTGAAGGTGCGCGACCAACTCGCGGCGAGCCGCTCCGGCGACCCCGAGATCCGGGGCTTCAACCCGAGTACGACGGCGTTGCTCCGGCGGTACCTCGGATGATCCTGCTGTGTGCGCTCGCGTTTGCCGACGATCCCGCGCCGTGGGAGAAGACCGGCTTTGGCTTCGGTGGGCTCCCCGCGGTCAACTACAACACCGACGAGGGCCTTGGCGCCGGGGCGATCGCCTCGCTCTACCGCTACGACGGGGCCTCCAACCCGTACCGGTGGGCGCTTACCACCACGTTTTTCATGACCACCCTTGGGGTCCACAGCCACAGCCTCGAGCTGGACGCGCTCCAGCTCACCGGCAAGCCGATCCGTCTGTTGACCCGGGTCGAGTTGCAGGCGACCCGCACCGCCAACTACTGCGGCACCGATCCGTCGGCGGCGGATTGCGATCCGGCCGAGGCCGAGTCGGCCGCCGACGCCCGCGGGCTCACCGGAGCCACCCGAGTGGAGTTCGTGCGCCACTACTATCAGGCGCGGTTCGTCCTGCCGCAGCTCCGCGTCGAAGGTCGTTGGGCGCTCGATCCGATGCCCCACCAGCTCTCGGTGTTCGGCCTCGTGAAGGTGAACACCTTGTTGCCGGGTGACTTCTCTACGCCTGCGCCCTACACGGGGAGCCGCTACGACCTCGACTTTCGGGGCGGGGAGGACGGAGAGACCAGCGTGATCTCCGTCGGTGCGATGCTGGACGACCGCGACTTCGAGCCGGCCCCGACCCGGGGCTACTGGATCGAGGCCAGCGCGCGGGGGGCAAGCCGTTTCTGGGGGTCGGATTGGGAATACTTCGGACTCAACACCACCCTGCGTGGGTACCTGCCGCTGGGGACCCCGAGGCTCGTGCTGGCGGACCGGATCGTCCTCGACGGGATCTGGGGCGAAGCGAATACCTACGAGCTCGGTCAGTCCGGCGGATCGCAGCGGTACGCCTATTACGGTAGCTTGAACGCCGGGCGGGGCGTGCGGCTCCAGCGGTTCATCGGCGAGGTCAAGGCGATGGAGCAGCTCGAGGTCCGGGCGACCGTGTGGTCGCCGTCGGTTGGACGCGTCCCGCTCGATTTCACCGTGCTGGCCTTCTCGGACAACGCGTTCATCGCCCAGGACTTTCAGCACCTCGACCATGCCGCGTTGGTGCCTGGACTCGGAGGCGGGCTCAGGATCGCGTTCGACGGGAACTTTGTGCTGCGGGGAGATGTGGGTGTCTCGCCTGCCGAGGATTGGTCACCCGGGGTGTACCTCGACATTCGCAACACGTACTGACCACCGCCAGACCTCCCGGCGGTCCCGGGCGCAGACCCGCTCGCGCCGGGTCAACACCGGGCCCGAGGGCGGGGGATCGGCCGGGAGCCAGCCTTCGAAGCAGGTCGCGATCCAGCGGGCCATGCCGGGGACGTCGGTCGCGAGGTGGACGACCCCGCCGGGGACGAGCGCGCGCGCGAGGGAGGCCAGGAGTGACGGGGTGACGAGGAGGTGGCGCGGGTCGTTGGACGGGCTCGGAAAGAGGATGTAGACCCAGGACAAACGCCCCGGTGGGACGACGCTGTCGAGCAGCGTGCGCGCATCGACGCGGAGAACAGCGGCGTTGGGCGGAGCCTGGGGGGCAGCGGCCGCGACCCGGCCGCGCCGGATCTCCGCGCCGAGCCAACGGATGTCGGGAAACCGGCGGGCATGGTCGAGGAAGCGGGTGCCGTGGTCGATGCCGATGTCGAGGGCGACCGGGCCGGGCACCGCCAGAAAAGCGGTGATCGCGTCGCGGAACGCCCGGTGCTCGGGCTGATCGAAGAGGCGGGAGCCG
Source organism: Pseudomonadota bacterium (assembly GCA_947490265.1). Taxonomy (GTDB): domain Bacteria; phylum Myxococcota_A; class UBA796; order UBA796; genus CANLGQ01. Next base: position 4,179 of record CANLGQ010000014.1, read on the forward strand.
GCCAACGCGCCGGGCACGCCTCCCGCACGCCAGGTGAGTGGCTGCGGCGGTTCCCAGGTATCGGGGTCGAGGGGCCGTTTCAAGGTTCTGACTCGCGGGCCGGTTTGTCAAAGGGTGACCCGGTCGTCGACGGGCGCGCCGCGAGTCGGATAACCGGCCGCCAGAGGTCGCGATGGGGTGGATGTTGGCGATGTGGGCCTGCGGTGGCCCGGTGGACGGCGCGGTGCGCCGAGCGCCGGAAGGCGTCGGATCGACCTCCGCGAGCGTGTCCCTCCCGCCGCCGACTTCGGCGATCGACACCGGGGGGCCCTGTCCAGCCGGGATGGGGAGCGTCGACGGTGCGTTCTGCATCGATCGCTGGGAGGCCGCCATCGAGGAGTGGTCGGCGTTCGAGGTTCCGAACGGCGAAGCACCAGCGATCAGTGAGCCCGGGATCCAGCCGCAGGGGTACGTGTCCGGGGAGCTCGGCCAGCTGGCGTGTGAGCTCGCGGGGAAGCGCTTGTGCGACGCCGAGGAGTGGCTCCGGGCCTGCCAGGGCCCCGACGCCGATCCCTACCCGTACGGCGACACGTATGACCCGAGCGCGTGCAACGACACGCGTTCAGAACACCCGATGATTTCGCTGTTCGGATCGGAGGTCGACTGGTCGACCGCCCAGATGAACGACCCGCGCATCAACCAGCAGCGCGACACCGTGGCCGACGGCGGCGCCTTCCCGGCCTGCGTCTCGGCGTACGGGGTGTTCGACCTGCACGGGAACCTGCACGAGTGGGTGTCGGACCCCAACGGGACCTTCAAGGGCGGTTTCTACATGGACGCCGTGCTGAATGGGCCGGGCTGCTCCTACACGACGACCGCCCATTCGTTCGACTACCACGATTACAGTACCGGATTCCGCTGTTGTAGCGACCTGGGCCTCTAGTCCATCCAGTAGTTCATCTGCGCGTCAACGCCGCCGAAGTGGTACTGCCAGTACGACTGGCTGTAGGGCGCTGTTGCGGCGAGGTTCACGTCGAGGTCACCGCTCTGCTCCTTCGGCAGCGGGAAGAACTTCATACCGAGCGTGATGGTGTTGAAGTTGAACACCGACGAACCCTCCCAGCTGAAGTTCTTCAAGGTCGTGGCGGTCTCGGCGAAGACCCCAAAAGCGTCCGAGGCGCGCCAGGTGACGTTGGCGCCCCCGATCACCCGGTACTCGATGCCCGAGCGCAACTCGACGTCGATCCCGCCCTGAAGCTGAGCATCGACGGGGCCAAACCGCTTCCCCGCCGCCAACTGAGGGCGAATGCTCATGAAGGCCGGGTTGGTGTTGAAGTGGAGGTCGCCGAGGAGGGAAACCACCGTCTGGGTGCGGGTGGACTTGACGAACGCCCAGCGCGGACCGGCATCGAAGCCCCATCCGGTGTAGCGGTGGCGAACGCCGCCGTGAATCGAGAGCGTACGCATCAAGGCGTGCTCGTAGTCGGCCTGGAGGTTGATCCAGTCCGGCGTGCCCCACTCGAGGCCCAGCTGCAGGCGCGTCCGGGGGTTCAGGTTCTCGAGCAGGAGTCCTTGGGCGATGCGGACCTCCTCGTCCATCGCGTCCACCGTCCCGCCCGTCGAGATCTTCCGGTTGTACATCTCGTCCATGAGCTGATCCAGGCGGGCCCGCACCTGCGATTGGAACTGCGAGTTCGGATACCGGCCGAGGTACTCCTCCCAAAAAGCGGTCTCGTCGTCGGTGCTCAGCCCCTTGGCGTCGGCAACGGCAGCCCGGTAGTCCGACGCGGTGTCGCCTCCGGCAACCGCGACGTCCTCCTCGTCGTCGCCGAGCGGCGTGTTGGGTGCCGGAGCAGTTCCCGGCGGCGTATCGGGGATATCCTCCGGATCGTGCCGACTGAGGTCATCGGCGGGGCCGGTGGGGACCGGCGCCTTTTTCTCGTCGTCCTCTTCGTCTGCGTCGAACGGGTCGTCGCTGCCGTAGGCCACCGGCACCATCACCATACACGCGAGGAACCAAGCCGACATCGGAGTCTCCCACCGCCACAGTGGATCGCGACCGGGCGCGACGGGCTCCGCCACATTATCCCCCGGCGACGGAACGTGCCGTCGAGAGCCTGTACAGGATGGGCGACCACCGCGAACCCGCAGACGAAGTACGGGCATGGCTTGTCTCCATGCGCGGCGGAAGTCCGTTTCTTTCGCCTGCCGATGGCTTTCGGCTGATTCAATGGCTCGACCAGGGCGTGCCGGTGTCCGCCATCGCCCTCGCCATCGAGCGGGCCAGCGCCGCACGACGCGCCCGCCGGGCCCGGTGGCCGCTCGGGCTCGGCGACGCAAGCCGTTACCTGAAACTGCCGAAGGTGCCGGCCTCGCCGGTACGGCCCCGCCGCACCGCCTCGGCCGTGAGCGACGCGATCCGTACGGTCGACCCCGACGATCCGGCGATCGAAGGCCTCGCCGTACGCCTGAGCGACCTGGCGGGTACGGCCGAGGAGATCACCCGCCTGGCCCTTCGCGCATTTTCCGCTTTTTTCGAGGAGAAATGGGTCGGTCTGGACGCCACTGAGCGCTCGGCGCTCCTCGATGCCGCCCGAGCAGGTTACGGCGAGTGGCTCGAAGGCCTTGCCGAAGGCGCCCAGTTGGCGCTCGTCGAGGAGGCCGCGCGAGATCTGCTCCGCTCTCGGTACCCCGCCTTGACGGCCGAACTCGTCTGGAACGCGATGCACCCCCCCGAGCCGCCCGTCTGATGCCCACACGCTCGAGCTCGACCCAGGGGTCCCTCCATGGCGGCGATCCAGCCTGTGCGGACTGTCACGGGGCAGGCATGCGCCCGCGCCGGAACGGCGAACGGGCCGAGGTAGACCTCTGCGGTTGCATCGGCGTGTGCCGGACCTGTCGGGGCGGGGGTTGGGTTCCGGTGGATGCGAACGATCCCCGTTCGCGTCGGCGCCGTTGCGCCTGCCACGAGCACCGGGTGCGGATCCTCCGGTTCAACGACGCCGGGATACCGGCCCGCCACGCCGGCAGTACGCGCACGTCGTTCAACATGGACCGGTCGACCGGTTCGGTCCTCGCGGCGACCACGAAGTGGCTCGCCCAATACAACCCAGGGGGCGAGAACCGGGGTTTCGTCCTGCACGGCGAAGTCGGACGCGGCAAGACCCACCTGCTGGTCGCGGTTCTGCGCGAGCTGGTGTTCAAGGTGGGGGTCGGCGTGCGTTTCGTCGAGTTCAGCCACCTGCTCGCCGCGCTCAAGGCAGGCTTCGACGAAGGCCGGGGCGCCGAGGAGGTGCTTCGGCCCTTGGTGGAGGTCGAGGTGCTGGCCATCGACGAGCTCGGCAAAGGCCGAAACACCGATTTCGAGCAAATGGTCATCGACGAGCTGGTCAGCCGACGCTACAACGCCGGCGGGGTGATCCTCGCGACCACGAACTACGGCCCAGGCTCCGGAACCGGCTTGAGAACCCTCAACGCCGGGGACGCTGAGATCCGCACCCAGACCCTGGTGGACCGGGTGGGCCACCGCGTGTACTCGCGGCTCCGCGAAACTGCGGATTTCATCGAGATGGGCGGCGAGGACTACCGAGAGAAGCTCGCTCGCCGGCGCCGGGAGGTGTGACGGTGTTCACCCTCGTCCTCCAGGACGCACCGAGCTCCAACCGAACCCGGCCCACACCGGCCGAACTCGAGCGTTGGCTGAACGAGTGGGGCGAGGCGTGCGCCGCCGAGGGCGGCACGGTCGAACTGCGGGGCCTTCCCGTTCGGTTCGAAGCGGGCGTAGATCGCCCGGTCCGTGCGAGCGTTACCGTCGGGCCGCGCACCGAGATCTCCCGGCTCGTCGCCGTCCTGTTCGACCTCTCGACCTGGCTTGGGAGCGACGTCTGCCTCGACCGGGAATCGCTCACCCGCGCTGCCCTGTGGTGGCACCTCGCCGACGAGCAGGATCGCCTGCGGTTGGCAACCGCCCTCGAGCAGGCGTCGGAGCACGGGAATCGCGACGAAGTCCTCCAGCGCCTCTGGGCACTCCTCGCCGTGATCCATCCCGGGCACGACGTTCGGTGGGATGCGGCGGGGCAGCGGGTCGTGGAGATGCTCGAGGTCGGCGATGAGTTGAGCACCGAGGAAGCGCGGAACCTGCGCGCCGACGCCCGCACCGGAGAGGTCGTCGGTCGGCCCCTCGGAGCGCAAGGGCTGCACATCCTGGCATGGCGTTGGATGAGCGACGCGTATCCGGGCCTCTCCGATGTCGAGCTCGGGCCGATTCGGCCGCGATGACCCTGCGCTGGCTCGACCACATCGCGATCGCGGTGCCCGACCTTCCCGAGGCGGTACGCCGGTTTGTCGAGGACTTCGGCCTCCCGTGCGCCGGGGAGGAAGACGTCCCGAGCGCCGCGACCCGCACGGCGTTCTTTCCGGTTTCCGACCCCGATCACCCGACGCGGATCGAACTCGTGTCACCGCTCGACGGCGAGGGGCCGGTGGCCCGGTCCCTCGAGCGGCGCGGGCCCGGGTTGCATCACTTGTGCTTCCGCACCGAGGATCTTCTCGCCGATATCGAGCGGCTGCGCGCCCGGGGCTACGCCTTCACCACCAACGCCCCAACGCCCGGCGCGCACGGATCGACCGTGATCTTCCTTCACCCTCGCTGCACCGGTGGCGTGCTCATCGAGCTCTCCGAGGCGGGGACCCATGACTGACCGGCACCGGGTGACCGCGATCGGAGAGGCCACCAGCCTCGCCGACCGAAAGCGGCGCGCCGGCCAACGCCTGATCCTCGGGATCCCCGGCTTGGCGCTCGACGAGGAGACCCGGAGGTTGATCGCGCTGATCCAGCCGGCAGGGTTCTGCCTGTTCGCCCGAAACGTGGCGGAGCCGGCCCAGGTGCTCGACCTCAACCGCGAGCTCGCCGCTCAACTCGACCCCTACCATCCCGCGATCCGAACCGTCGATCAGGAGGGCGGGCGCGTCCAGCGGATCCGCGAGCCCGCCGTTCGCTGGCCACCGATGGCCTCCGTGGGGGAGCACAACGCGGCGGACGTGGGCACGGCCATTTCGCGCGAACTCCGCGCGATGGGTTTCGACCTGAACTTCGCCCCCTGCGCGGACGTTCACTCCAACCCGGCGAATCCCGTCATAGGGAACCGCTCGTTCGGGACCGATCCAGCCGCGGTGGGCCGCGCCGTCGCCGCGTTCGTCACCGCCTCGCAGCAAGAGGGGATCATCGCGTGCGCCAAGCACTTCCCCGGACACGGGGACACGTCGGTCGACAGCCACCTCGACCTGCCCGTCGTCGAGAAGGAGGACCGCGAGCTGCGTGCCGTCGAGCTCGTTCCCTTCGTCGCTGCGGTGAAAGCCGGCGTCGGAAGTGTAATGACGAGCCATGTCGTCTACCCGGCCTGGGATGAGTCGTGGCCCGCCACCCTGTCGCCCACGATCGTCCCCCGCTTGCTTCGGAAGGAGCTCGGCTTTGACGGCGTCGTGTTCAGCGACGATCTCGAGATGAAGGCCCTTGCCGGTCGCTTTCCCCTCGAGGAGCAGGTCCGGCGCCTGACGACCGCCCAAGTCGACGTGGTGCTCGCCTGCGAGTCTCAGCAGCTCCAGGTCGACCTGTTCGAACTGCTGGTCCGGATGCAGGAAGTCGACCCCCTCCACGAGCGGGCGGCGATCGATTCCGTTCAGCGCGTCCACGCGCTCCGGGAACGCTTCTACTTGCGGCGCCCAGCGGCACCGCCCCTGTCGGTCCTCGGCCGCGACGTCGCCCTCGCGGATCGGATCCGTGCCCGGGCCGAGGCGTGATCTGGGCCGTCGCGCTCGCGGCAGCCCACGCGGAGCCCTGCACGGCGTCCCTGTCCGAACCGCCACCAAACCTCTCGGTGGCCTGGGTGAGCCCCCTCGGACGCCGTGTCTCGAGCCGCGGGTACCTGTCCGTGGTGTCGGCCACGGAGCTGCGGAAGTGGGTGGCCGCGGAGCAGCCAGGGCTCGGCCGGCTGCTCCAACACCTCGGACTCCGCCACAAGGACAAAGATCCCCGTCGACGGTACAAGATCACGGTGTTCGACGCGAAGGCGTCGGAGCTGTGCCGGCCGCTCGACGACGCCATCGAGGGCGAGGTCGTAGCGGGAATCGCCGCCTGCCCCGCCAACCGCGCCGATGTCGATGCGTCGGACGGCTGTGGTTCGTGGGTGGACCACGCGACCGGCCAGCCATCACTCGCCGTTTATCGGGTCCGATGGCTCGAAGCCGCCCGCGACGGGTTCTGTGTCCTCCCCGCTGAGCGCTTCCTTCGCCCAGGTCCGTGATACCCTCCCGCCGATGGCTACCCGGTATTGCGCCCGATGCTTGACCACGTTCGTCGCCCAAGAGGCACTTGCGAACTGCCCCAACCTCTCGTGCGGCGGCAAACGGCCGGACGCCGGGTGGGGAATGGTGCTGGAGTCGGGAGATGTCCTCGACCGACACTACAAGATCCTGAAGGCGCTGGCCGTGGGCGGCGCGGGGATCACCTACCTGGCCCGCGAGGTCGACGCGAACGGCGAGCCGCAACCTCCTGATCTGGCGATCAAGCTGCTGTACACCCAGCGGGCTAGCGGCGCCTTCCTCCGAAGACTCTCGAACGAGGCGCAGATCCTGCAGGATCTCGCCCACGACCACATCGTTCAGTCGCGCGGCTTCGTTCATCGCTCGGGTCACGAGCCCTACCTCGTGACGCTCTTCGAGCACGGGGGAAGCCTCGGCGAGCACATCGAGCGCGTCGGCGCCCTCACTCCCCGCGTGGCTGCGGGGATCGTGCGTCAGATCCTCCTCGCTCTCGACGTCGCGCACCAGCGTGGGGTCATCCATCGCGACCTGAAACCCGACAACGTGCTGCTCCAGGAGAAGCTGCCGGCCGATGAGATCCCGCATGTTCGGCTGACCGACTTCGGGATCGCCAAGGTCACCGGCGGAGGTGGGGCCACCAAGCTCACCCGCATGGGCGCCTTCGTCGGCACCCCCGAATACGCCGCACCTGAGCAATTCGAGGGGTTGCAGCCCACCTCGGCGACCGATGTGTTCGCGGCCGGGGGCGTCCTCTGGTATTGCGTGACCGGGCATCCACCGGTCGACTTTACGCATCGCACCGACATCGAGGAGAGCTACGAGGAGCTCCTCGCCCAGCTTCCCCCCCGCGTCGCTGGCGCCGCGGTGCGCGGGGAGGCGAAGGAGCTGGCGCTGCTTCAGGCCGTGATCGACGGCGCGATGCATCCAAAACCCGAAGATCGCTGGAGTATCCACCAGATCCTCGCGCGGCTCGGGGAGCTGGAGGGACGACCGGCCCCGATGACAAACGTCAACACGGCGTCTCCGGCACCGCAGCGGCTCGGATTCAACGACCCGACCCTCGACACCGGCGGACTCGCCACGCTTGGCCCCCGGCCCGCCGCGATGGCGACCTTCACGGCCAAGTCCGACGGAATCCACCCGCCGGCCCTGACGGCGCCGGCCATCTCCCCCCCGAAGGCCGCGCCGCCGGCACCCACGCCCGCTCCCGCCGCCCCCCGCCGAACCGAAAGCGCCGCTCTCCCCAATGTGCGTCGGGCCGGGGTGCTCGGCGTCGGCGTCGCGACCATGGGCCTCACGCTCGTGGGCGGAGGGGTGCTGGTGGGAGCCCTTCTGGCCGTTGCGGCCTGGGCATTCGGCTGGTTTGGCAGCACGCCGGTGGTCCATCTCGACCCCATCACGTTCGGCTGACGCTTGCCGCGAAACCGGGCCAACCTCGCGTGGGACCTGCGCGACACCGACCCCCTCGCCAGCTGCGAGGCCGCCGAGGTGGCGCGCCGTGCCGCCCGCGCCGAGGCCGACGACGCGGCGCATCACCGGGCCCTGGCTGCGCTCGGGTACGCTCGGTTCTCCCTCGGCGAACCCGATGAGGCCGAATCGATCCTGACCGAGGCGACGGCCGCGGGGGACCGCACCGGAGATCGGCTCGGGCTGGCGCGCACGCTGTTGGCAGTCGCCGTATTGCGGAGCTGGCAGGGCCTGTACGGCGAGGCGGTGCAGCGGCTTCGCGAGGCCGGAGACCTGTTTCGGGAGCAGGGCGACGAGGACGGCGTCGCCGCAGCGGCGATGCACCTCGCGCTGGCCTCGAAGCGCCTGGGCGACCGGGGACCGGCGCTGGGTCTACTTCTTGCTACCGAGCAGCATTTTCACGCATCCGACAACGCGCGTCTCGAGGCAGTGGCCCTCAAGCACCGGGTGGACCTGACCCGCGAGCTGGGCGACCTCCAGGCGGCCCTCCCCCTGGCGCGGCGCCTGGTCGCGCTCGCCGACCGGCTCGGGAGCCCCGCCTTCGCGGCCGAGGCCCAGGGGGCGCTCGCCTCCGTGCTGGCGATGAGCGGGGCGCAGGAAGCCAGCATCGCCGCGGCCGAGGCGGCGGTGGCGTTCGCGGTTTCGAGCCTCCTTCCTCAGATCACCGCAGACTCCCTGGCAACGCTCGGCGGGATGTTCGTCGACACCGACCCGCGTCGCGCGGACGAACTCATCGACCGGGCCACGCGGGCGCTCACCGCGGGCACCGACCCCCGGACCGTCGTGGTCGCCCAGATCGCGCTGGCCGAGGCGCATGCCCGCGCCGGGAAGGCCGCATGGGCCCGCGAGCTGTCCGAAGCCGCCGCGGCCTTGGCCGGGGGGCACGGTGTCCACGCCGCCGCCTGTCGGGCCCACCAACTCGCCGCACAGGCGTGCACGGCGCTCGGCGACGAGCCAGCGGCGTTGCGCTGGTGGCGCGCCGCCCACACGGCCCAGAAGGCGATCGAGGCCGAGCGCCAGGCCAGCGGCCTCCTCCTCCCCGCGGTCACCGAGGCGATCGCCCATTTCCGCACGGAGGCGGATCGCTTCGCCGGGCGGGTCGCCGAGGTCGTGGCCGCCGAGCGGCTCTGGGCCGACCTGATTGGGGTGTTCGTCCACGATCTGCGCAGTCCCCTGACGGCAGCCCTCCTCTCGAGTGACCTGCTCGCCGAACGGGCGACCACCCGCACCGACGCGATGCTCGCCGATGACCTCGGCGCCGCGCTCGAAGGAATCCGCCGCATCCTCGACGCCCTGTCCGACGACGCCACCGCGGTCGGCACCGCCCGGGAGCCGACCCCGGCCGAAGAGGACCTCCTCGGCTTGAGCCGAGCGCTCGCCAGCGCGCACACCGCGCGCTCGGGCACGAAGGGGGTCCGGGTGACGGTCGATGGCGGGCCGGCGCGCGCTCGAATCGACCTGGGGCGGTTCGCGCAGGCGCTCGACAAGCTGCTGTCGAACGCCGTGACCACCGCCCGCCCCGGGGAAGCGGTGCGCGTGCGGCTGGTGGAGCAACCCACCACGGTTCGGATCGAGGTCGAGGGCGTTGGACCGAGCCTCGAACCAGCGGAATTACATAGGTTGTTCAGGCCCTTCGGGGCGACGACCCAGGCTACCGGAGCGCGGCCGCCCGGGCTCGGCCTCTACGTCGCCCGCCGGTTGGTGGAGTGCCTGGGCGGAACGATGGGCGCAGATCCCGCCAACCCACGGGCGACCTTGTGGTTCGAGGTCTCGAAGGCCTAGCACGGTCGGGGAGGCTCGCGCTCCCCGTCGCGGCCGCAGCCTCCGCCACATTCGTGGGGACCGACGCCGCCGAACGCGGAAGGCAGGTCTCGGAAGTCAGGGATCCTCCGCACGCTACTCGGAGAGGCGCCCGTAGCCGAACATCACTCGCCGGATCGGGTGTCGGTCGTGGAGAACGGTGAGCCGGCGAAGCAGGGCGGAGATGGCGTCGAGGCTCGCACGGCCGAGATCCACGACATAGGCCGCTGCCCGGTCGCCGAGGGGCTCGGGATCGCCCACGTAGTGGAACCGGCCTCGGTCTCGGTCTCCAAATTCACCGTTGAAACCCGAGAGATACCAGTCCCCCATGACCTCGTCGAGCGCCTGAATCGAGGCCTCGTTGGCGCCCTCGAACTGAGCGGTGAAGCGCAGCCAGTGCCAGGGCACCTGGGTGGAGACGAGGACCTCGAACGGGTAGCCGCGGGCCGGGAACAGCACGGAGACCTGGGCCAGGGGTTCGAGTCCCTCCACGGCCACCACCATGGGCTCCTTCTCGGAATACACGCTGGAAACCTTGCCACTGGCCGGATCGACCAGGTCCACCCGTTGCATGGCATAGGGCCTTGCTCCCTTGGCGAGGATCGGGCGAGGTTCCCCGTCCGGACCCCGTGCCATCCGGGCAGCCTCGGCGATCCATCCGTTCTTTTCCTGCTCGGCGGCGATCTCGTCGAAGTAGGCGACGTAGGATTCCTGGTGGCCTTGGAGGAACACCAACGCGTCGGTTTCGGACTCGAGGAAGCTCTCGACGGCGCCGCTCAGCGCTTCCGCAGCCTGTCTCGACTCGCCCTCGAGGTGGGTCGCAGCGTCGCGGAGGACGCGCACCGCATCGGCAAGCTGGCCGGTGGACAGCAGCAGGTTGCCGAGCTGAATCCGCGCTTCGAGTTCGCCGGGCCACCGCCGGACGATCGCGTCGAGCGCGCGCCTCGCCTCGCCCACCCGATCCGCGAGCTGGTACCCACTGGCGAGCGCGATCTGGAAAGTTCGTCGGAGGTCGTCCAAGTGTGCGCCGGGATACTCCTCGGCGAGGCGGACCGACTTCTCGAGCAGCGGTATCGCAGTTCCTGCCTCGCCGCGGCGCAAATAGGCCGTTCCGAGTGCGTTGTTCATGTCGGGTCGCTCTGGCGCGAGGGCAAGTGCCGCGCTCAGCGAGGCGATCGCGTCGTCAAGCCGGTTTTCGTTGATCGCGGTGATGCCGGCTCGGGCCAGCTCGTCGAGCGTCGCCACTCCCACCTCCACCCGGGTTCGGGGAGGGGGATCCTACACCACGTAGCCGCCCGGTGACCGACGACCACCCCCCGGCGGCTGTCGAACCGGCGGCCTTACTCGCTCGCCCGCGGCCTCAAGTCGTCGGACACCTGATCGATCAGCGCCCCCGACAGGGAGAGGATGTGTTCGTGGGTCAGCCCCTGCGCGCGAAGCTGCCGAAACAGGCTCTTCGCCAGCGCCTCGTTCCGACGGTTTACCAGGCTTGCGGTGGTCTCGGCGGTTGGGTTCATCTGGGCTCCCGGAACCCTGAGACTGTCTGCAAGCTTCATGCCAAGCTTCCGTTGGCCGTTCGCGATGAGAACGGTGTTTGTTCCGTGGCAACCGGTTGCGGGTGCGAAGCCAACGTAGCACCCGGTGCGTCGCGTTGGACGCAGTCGGGCCAAGCTACTTCTTCATCTTCTTTCGGACCATCGTGATGTAGGTCCCGATGTTCGCGGTCTCTGGGTCCAGTTTTTGTGCCGTGGTCAGGTCGGTGAGGGCCTGCGGGTAGGCCTTTCGCCAATAGTGGCTGATTCCACGCCGGCAATAGGCCTTTGCGCTCTTGGGGGCGAGCGAGAGGGCGAGGTCGAAGTACTCGATGGCCTTGCGATAGTCCTTTCGCGCGAAGTGCAGGTCGCCGATTGCGATCTGCGGCTCCGGATGCTTGGGGCCAATCTCTTCGGCGACCATGAAGTCGCTCATCGCCCGCGCAAAGTCGCCCCGATCCAGGTAGAGGCGACCTCTCCCGACGCGCGCGTCGATGTTCTCGGCGTCAGCGTCGATGACATCGGCGTACAGCGCGATCCCGTCGTCGAGTTGGCCCCCCTCCTCGGCGGTGCGCGCCTGGAGGAGCATCTCGTTGATCTGGGCCGCGGTCGGTCCGGTGGCCACCGGAGCCGGGGTCCGAATGGGGACAGTCGGCTCCGGTTCCTCCTCGTCCTCGTCCTCGTCCTCTGCTGCCTCGAGCAGCTCCTCTTCAGCGGGGTCCCCTTCCTCGTATTCTTGGAGGTTTACTCGGAAACCGCCTTCCAAGTTGGTGTCCCCAGACGGCTCGTCTTCGCCGTAGTCTTCGGCGGAGCCGATCTCGAGCGGCTCCTCCTCCTCCTCGAGCCCGATCACCTTGCTCGACCCTGTCGCCGCGTTGATCTGAATCGCCGCAGCCTTCGGGCGAGGATCTCCGCTGTCGCGGATCGTCGGAACCGAGGCTCCGCCGTAGAGGCCGGCCGTTGAGCCGCGCGGCACCGCCGGGACCGATGCCCGCACGCTGGCCGCTCGGGTTGCCGGGACCTCGGGACTGGGCGCCTTCACCGCCGCCTTCGGACCGCGGCTGGTGGCGATCGCGACGCTGGCCCTTCGCTTTTGCACGACCTCGCCATCGGACGCCTCGTCGTCATCGTCTTCGGTGAGGGGCCCCCCGAGCTCGATGTCGTCCATCAGCTCGAATTCCTGCACCTCGGCGGATCGGCGGGTGGGCTCGGCGGCCTGCACGGCCGGGGCCCGTGAGGGGGTCGGCGTGCGCGTGCGAGCGGGAACCGGGGTCGCCGCCTCGTCGGCGGTGGGCTTCGGTGGGGGAGCGGGCTTGGCCGGTTCGCCCGTCCGCAGGGCCGCGGGGACGGCGGAGGCGGTCGGCGACCCGCGCAGGAAGACGCCGGTGACCTGATCCTCGTCCTGGAGCTCGTCCTCGTCCTCGTCCTCGCTGACGAAGGCGTCTCTTTCGTCTTCCTCGATCAGGTAGCTCGGGGGTGGTTTGCCGGCGTCCGAGGCAGCTTCGGATCGGAAGGTCGGGGTGAGATCGGGGGTTGCGCTCGCGGGGCCGAGTTGGGCGAGTGGCGGCCCGGACGACGCCCCGGAATGGGTGGGCTGCTCGTCGTCGAATTGTGCCCACTCTCCCTCTGCCTCGGCAAAGTCATCCGGCGAGGATTGGGTCGGGACCTCGTCGTAGGTGACCCACGGGTTGCTCGGCTCGCCCTCCTCGGCGAAGGGCTCCCGGGACGCGGCGGCAACGGCTTCGGGAACCGCCGGAGTCTCCGCGGGCGTTGTCGCGCTCGCGACCATGGCGGTGAGCAATTCGTCGGTATGTTCCTCCGGGGCTCGGGCCTCGGCGACAAGGGCCGGGGGCTGCCAGATCCCACCGGCAAAAGCCAGGTCATCGGGGTCGAACCCGGAGCGCGTCAACAGATCGTCGGCGATCGCGACCGCATCTGCCTCGACCCGTCGCACGGCAGCCGGGGAGAGAGACCCATAGAGTGAAATGCGAATGTAGGTTTCGATCCCGGCCAGCTCGGCCTGCCAGCTGCGGAGGAGGCTTTGTTCGGTGGACAACCGTTCTCCCTACTCGAGCTCGGAGCGAAGGGTCTTCAGGTTGCCGACCGCCTCAGCATGGAGTTGTCGAACCTTGTCGAGCTGTTCCTCCAGGGCCTCCACCCGCGTTTTCACGGCGGCATTCGCCTTATCTGGACCGGCGAGGCGGGCGCGCGCCAGGTCGAGCTGCGCCGCGAGCTTGCGGACTTCGACGTCGAGGGCCGTGAGGCGGCGGGTGACCTCCTGCACCGACCTCACCCGTCCGAGAAGCTCTGAGGTGCGCGCCTCGATCAGCTCGTCGATCTGCCCTTTCAAGGTGGCCAGCTTGGCCTCGGCGCTCGCCATTTCGGTTCGTCTCCCCGCCCTGTTGGGACGGGAACCCTACCACTGCCGCGTCGCGGGCGTCAACGTCACTCCTCGCGGGCTTGGATGCCGTGTCGCTTGAGCATGCGGGCGATGGTTTTGCGGTCTACCCCGGCCTCGCGGGCGGCTTTGGAGAGGTTGCCATCGCACCGCTCGAGGAGGTCCTCGAGGTATCGGGCTTCGAATGCTTCTACAAGCTGTTCTTTCGCTTCATGGTAGGGGAGCCCGGGGTCGGTCGCGGGGAAAGGGGATGCGCCGCGGCTCGGATCGCCCGCAGGCCGCACCGTGCGGAGCGCGTCGGGGAGCGCCTGGAGGTCGATCAGGTCGCCTGCGCAGAACGGGATCGCCCTGAGGACGACGTTGCGCAGCTCGCGAACGTTTCCGGGCCAGCGATAGGCCAGGAAGAGTTGCTCGACGTCGGGCGTGATTCCGCGCACCTGGTGCGGAAACCCGGCGCTCGCCAGCAGGTGCTCGATGAGCAGCGGGATGTCTTCGGGGCGGCTTCGCAGCGGCGGCAGGTGCGCCTCGACCACGGCGAGGCGATAGTACAGGTCTTGGCGAAAGCGGCCCTCTTCCACGAGCTGGCGGAGATCCCGGTTCGTCGCGGCGACCACCCGCACGTTGATGGGGCGCACGCGGCGATCCCCCACCCGGCGGACCTCCCGCTGCTCGAGCACCCTCAGCAGCGCCGGTTGTAGCTCCAGGGGGAGTTCCCCTAGTTCATCGAGGAAGATCGTACCGCCGTCGGCTTGTTCGAACACGCCGGCCCGGGCTTGTACGGCGCCGGTGAAGGCGCCTCGCTCATGCCCGAAGAGCTCGCTCTCCACGAGATTGCGAGCCACGGCCCCGCAATCGAAGACGATGAACGGGCCTTTCTTTCGCGCCGAGTGGTCGTGAAGGGCGCGACTCACGAGCTCCTTGCCGGTGCCGGTTTCTCCCGTGATCAGCACCGTCAGATCGGTGCGCCCGACGCGTTCGAGCACCGAAAACAGCTCGCGCATGTTGAGGGAACGCCCGACGAGCCCCTCGAACCGGGTGGTTTCCGCGGCCACGATCTCCACGATCTCGTCGCGCAGCGCGAAGTGAAGTTCGGTCTTACCGAGGCGAAATCGGCGCTCTTCACCGAGGAAGACCTCCTTGATGCGCACCTGATCGATGAACGTACCGTTGGTCGACCCGAGGTCGCGGAGCAGCGGGCCGTCCGACGTGCGGGCGATCTCGGCGTGCCGCCGGGAGACGGTCGAGTCGGTCAGGACGAAGTGGTTGCCGTCTTGGGCCCCGATCCGGAGCACGTCGTGGTCGAAAAGATCGGTCTTCCCTTTATCGGGACCGTCCACGACGGTCAGCGCAACCCGCCTGAGGTGGATCTGGGGCCGCCCAGGCGGTCGGTCGTGGATGAGGGAGGTGATCTCGGGGTTGGACAAGGTGGTACCGTTTGGGGGGCGGGTTCCTAACCCGGTTGGCCGCCCTCGCCCGGCAGGGATCCGCCCAATCGAGCGAGAACCCGCTGGATCGAGCGGCGGTCCATTCCCGCCGCCCGGGCCGCTGCGCTGATGTTCCCGCCATGAGCGAGGATCTGCGCTTCGACATAGCGGAGTTGGAACGTGTCGAGCCACGCCCGGCGGGCCTCCAGGTAGGGAAGGTCGGTCCGGACGGCCGGCCCGCCGGTCTCCGCCACCGGGCCGGTCGTGGCATCGCGGTACATGGGGGGCAGATCGTCGCGGCGGATCCGGGGCCCAGCGAGCGCAGCCAGGTACATCGCCAGGTTCTTCAGCTCCCGGATGTTTCCTGGCCAGGACCACCGATGGAGGAAGGTGTCAAAGGAAGCATCGATGGAAGGGGTGGCTCGTCGCCCCTCCTTTGCGGCGGTCTCGAGGAAGCGGTCGAACAGGATGCGCACGTCGCCGCCGCGCGCGCGAAGGGGTGGCAGGGGGATCTCGGCCACCGCGAGCCGGTGGAACAGGTCGCGGCGGAACCGCCCGGTCTCGACGGCTTCCGACAGATTGCGCCAGGTGGCCGCCACGACGCGGATGTCGGCCGGCCGCTCTTCGGTGGCCCCGACCGGCCGGTAGCGCCCGCCCTCGAGCAAGCGGAGCAGTCGCGTCTGGGCTTCGAGCGGCAGCTCGCCGATCTCGTCGAGGAAGAACGTGCCCGCTCGCGCGGCAAAAACGAGTCCCTCCTTGCGGGTGTTCGCCCCAGTGAACGCGCCGCGCTCGTGGCCGAACAGCTCGGATTCGACGAGCGTGGCGGTGAGCGCGCCGCAGTCCACGGCCACGAAGGGTCCGCGCCGCCCGCTGGCCTCGTGAATCGCGCGCGCGACCACCTCTTTGCCCGTCCCCGTCTCGCCGGTGATCAGGATGGGAAGGGGGGTCGGAGCGAGTCGGGCCACGCGCTGAACGAGGGTGAGGACCGGTGCGCTCTCTCCGAGGATCGCCGTCATCGTCGCCACCGTCCCGAGCGGATCGGGATCCCGCCGCGAGAGGCTGCGTCCGGCATGATGTATGCCCAGGCTTCCGTGCGTTTCCCGCCGACGACCACGGGGAGGACTGCGCGTTGGTACAAGCCCTCGGCGACTCCCTCTACCCGATCGAGGAGACCGAGCCGTCCCCCTGGGTCGTCGACCAGCTCTCCGGCGATTTCGCCGCTGGTTCCGGGAACGAGCGCTGGATAACCTTGTGGCATTCGAAACAATTTTCCCGTTGTGCTCGCCGGCCTGCGAGCGAGTCCGGCGAGCAGCACCCCCTGCTCGCCGCCGGCCATCAGGGTTCCGTAGACGAAGAGGGGTAGATTCACTCCGTTTCCTCGAACCGTGGCTCGAGCCACGACTCCAGCGCGGTGGCGAGCGGTTGGAGCCGAGTTCGCACCTCCCCCTCCTCCGGCTCCGAGCCGAGCTGGTGAAAGAACCGTTCCGCGAGGGTCAGGCGGCGACCCACCGAGGTGGCGATCCCGAGGGCCTCGGCGATCTCGACCAACGTGTCGTCGCGCAGGCCGCGGTGGGCGCAACCGGCCACCAGCCAACCCCTGGCGGCACCAAATCCCTCGAAGAGGGGAATCAATCCGCCCACCGCTTCCCCACGCCAGCGGACGAGCGGACCGCCCCGGCCTCGGGTGACCTCCAGGGTCTCCGGGCGCTGTCGGTGGAGGAGAAGGAGCGCGGTGATCACGGACAGAACCGGAGAATGGAGCACCGCCCGGAGTCGCAGCGAACGGGCGTCGGGAATGGTGCGCAGCGGTGGCTCTCCGGGGTGGAGGAGGCCGGCGTGCACCAGCGCGGGCCGGCCGGCGAGGTCGGGCAGGGCCACGTCGAGCCGGGGCGCGCGAAGGAGTCGGTTTACACCGGATAACCCGCCAAGTAACTGTACGAGATAGGGTGGCGCGGCGACCGCGACCCCGGGGCGCTGCCAGACGTCGAGGAACGGCTCATTGGCTTCGGCTGGCTCCCAGCCGGAGCGCACCGCGATCGGAAAACTGTCGACCGTGCGGTCCATCACGATGCGGGAGAGATCGCCGGAGAGGGTGGCCGGGTCGCACGCATGTCCGAGCAGGCGGCGATCCCAGGCGGCGAAGCGGGCCGAAGCGGGCCCGGACTCGCGACGCACGGCAGCCGCGCGGTCCCCGCCGAACGCGGCGGCTGCGTCGGCCAGCCAGGCCCGGTAGCCGGCGTCCGACAGCATGATCGAGGTCGACGTCTCGGCCAGCTCCCGTCGGCGCACGCCGTCGGGGGTGACGACGAGGCGGTCTCGGCTGCGCACCGCGTCGCCGCGGGCACAGGCGAGGTCGACGTATCCCCCGATCGGTAGGTTCTCCCCCCCGCTTCGGTCGAGCAGCGCTCGGATCTGTCCGAGGGAGAGCTCCCCGTATTCGAGGAGTGCGGCGTACAAGAACCGGTAGGCGTCGGGGTTGAACTCGCTCCCGCCGCTGGCGAGCTCCAGGCGAGCGGGTGGCGCCAGCATCGGGGCTGGGGCGAGGGGGAGGCTCAACTGGCGATCCGCCTCGGACCGGACGCGCGGACGCCCGGCACCGACCACCCCGGCGAGCACGCCGCGCAATTCGACGGCGGCGGCGCGTTGGCCGGACGCCGCGAGGTCGGGGTCCATCCGGCCAATCGCGTGCGAAATCACCTCGGCGGCCGGGACTGCGCCATCTGCCTGGGCGAGGAGATCGGCGATCCACGGCTGGGACCAAACCGCGCGGACCCAGGCGGTGCGGCGGCTCCTCCCGGCATAGACCCACTCGAGGCCCGCCGCGGTCAGGGTGAGATCGCCCTCCAGCAACCCCAGCCAACCCGCCATCTGCACCGTCGCTTGCGTCCGGCGGGTGTCGAGGCCGAGCGCCTCCGCTTGGGCGCGAGCGGATCGCACTCCCCTGGCGACCTGCTCGAGGAGGCGCCCGAGGACCGGGGGGCTGTCGGCGCGCGCTGCGTCGTTCATGCGGGCGCAGTGTAGCGCGTGCGACCTTGACGCGGGTGGGACCCCCAGGTAGCGTCGTGGCCTGGGGGGAATCCTGGTCGAACCTCGACTGGAGCGCCGTCTCGCAGTGCTCCGCGGAAAGCGGGAGTGCGCGTTGGATGCCGGACAGTACTGGCATGAGCGCACCCCACGGATGGTGGCGGCCCGCAAGCTGCGGACCCTGCTGCGCGCCGGGCGACCGACCCTGCTGCATACGCCGCGCTGGAGCCAGTCCGCGCGGTGGCTGGAAGACGTGGCGTTGGACCTCCAGCTCGGGTCTCCTACGGTCCAAAGCGAGGTCGTCCCCCTCGCCCCGATGCAGGGGAGGAGCGCGGTCCAGGCCTGGGCCTGGGTGATGCAGCGGATGTCGGGGTTCTGCGGGCTTCCAGACGATCGCCGGCTCGCACAAGCGGTGAATCGCG
Organism: Pseudomonadota bacterium; assembly: GCA_947490265.1. GTDB lineage: Bacteria > Myxococcota_A > UBA796 > UBA796 > CANLGQ01. The sequence goes on from CANLGQ010000014.1 coordinate 22,546, forward strand.
AGGGGTTCCGCACCCTGATGGGGGAGCTGCTCGAGCGGTCGGCCACCGGCCCCGAGCGGTGTGCGATGCTGCTTGGGCTCGAGTCGGTCCACCTCGACGTGCTGCGCGACCTGCTCGAGGTCTACCGCGAGCACACCTTGGCGTTCGGGGAGGGGGTGCGGCTGAATTTCCTGGTTACCGGCGCCGTCGAAGCCCCCCACCTCGGCTTCGAAACCACGAACCGGCTCTCGCTACCGGACTTTTCGACCACCGAAGCGATCGAGAGCCTCGTGGAACAAGTGGGGCCACAGCCGATCCCCCGCCTGCGACAGCTGGCGGTCCTCACCGGCGGCATTCCAGCCCTGCTCGACCGGATCGGCAGCTTGGGACCGGCCGCGATCGACGACGCCGGTGGCGCGCGCGACGCGATCTGGCGGTTCCTCGGCCCGCTTGGCGCGGAAATCCGCAGCGTGTTTCAGATCGCTTGGGCCGAACCGGCCTTGTCCCGCCGCCTCGAGGTTCTCGCCAAGGAAGGTGCGCAGCCTGAGATGTTGGAGGTCGACGCCCGCCTTTTGCGGACGGGCCTCGTTCGCCTCGTGCGTCGCGGCAGTCGACCGAGGATCGAGATCCGCGCTCCGGTATTCGCCGACCTGGTGCTCGGGAACGGGTGAAGCCAGCCCCCCAGCGGGGTTGCAGGGGCAGGCCCCTGCGAGGCGCGCGGAGTCCGACCGGTCGGAATCCGTGTGCCGAACCACGAGAAGCTGCGCTAGTCCTCGGGGGCCTGGAAGTCGAAGTCGATCTCGTCGCCGAGCTCGCTCTCCAAAAAGGTCTTGAGGCGCTTCTTCATGCGCGCTTCGACCTGCCGGATCCGCTCCTTCGACACGCCGAACTGGTCGCCGAGCAGGGACAAACTCACCGGTTCGGAGGCCAGGAGGCGGGTCTCCCAGATCACTTTCTCCCGCTCGTCGGTGAGGGTTGCGGCGAACGCCGACAATCGGGACTGGAGCAGCTCGGCCAGCTCGCTGCGCGCGGTGGCGGCTTCAGGGTCGTTCGGGATCCGCTCTGGGACGACCTCGCTGAGGGTGCGGCCGTCTTCCTCGTCTCCCGCCGGAGCATGGAGGGAGAGGGCCGGGGCGCGCATGTGGCGATCGACGGCATTGACCTCTTCTTCGGCGACGCCGAGGCGTTCGGCGAGCAGCCGCGAGCTCGGGTGGATGCCCTGCGCGATCAGGCGGTCGCGTTCCTTTTGCAGCTGAAAGAACAGCTTGCGGCCGGCGCGGGTCGAGCCGAGGCGCACGAGCCGGAAGTTATCCAGTAGGAAGCGCAAGATCATGGCGCGGATCCAGTACTGGGCGTAGCTCGAAAAGCGGATCTCCCGGGTGGGGTCGTACCGAGAGAGCGCCTCGACCAATCCGACGTTTCCCTCTTGGATGAGGTCGAGGACGTTCGCCCACTGCCGATGGTACTGAAACGCGATCTTGATCACCAAGCGCAGGTTCGCAGTGACCAGCTTCTCCGCGGCCTCTGGGTCGCCGGTCTCGACGAACTTCACCGCCCAGCCCTTCTCCTCCTCGGGGGAAAGCAGGGGATAGCGTCGAACCTCCGCCAGGTAGTGGGCGAGGAGGTCCTTGGCCACGCCGCCCTTGGGCCCCGCCCGCAGCCCGGCGGTGGCCGGTATTCGGCGTCGAGTCGCCCCCCCCTCTTCCGCCGGTTCGAGCGCCTCTTCGTCATTCATCGCCGCCTCGCCGCATAAGTCGCACCGGACTGAGAACGCGCTCGGCCCACCCGTCGCGAATCAAGTGTTGCACAGCGTTAGGCCCGCCAGCCACCAGCGGCAAGCCCGGAGGGCACCGCGCGACGTCGACCGGATCACCTTTCGCGTCGAACAAGGAATAACCTGACTCCTCGAGGAGGAGCGCCCCGCAACCGACATCCCACAGCGCCCACTCCGGCACCACGGCCACGGCGGCCGATCCGCTGGCCACGAGCGCCAGATGCGCGGCGGAAGATCCGAGCGCGCGCACCTTTCCTGGCCAGGGAACCGGCCCGGCGAGATGGAATCGAGACGGGGCACAGAGCGTCTGCTCCCGCTGCGGCCGGGCGAGATCGCTCGCTTTGAGGCGCACATCGCAGCGCCAAGCACCTGCGCCTCGCTCCGCAAACCAGAACTCCTTGAGTCGAGGCTGCCAGAAGGCTCCGACGACGAGTTGGTCGTCGCGGACCAAGCAGAGGGTCGGTCCCCAGTGCGCCAGGCCTTCGAGGAACGAGCTGGTGCCGTCGATTGGATCCACGTGCCAGGTTCCCTGGTCGCCGTCTGCGTGGCCTCCCTCCTCACTGACGATCGCGTAGCCGCGGAACCGGCGTTTGAGCTGGTCGACCAGGAAGTCTTCGACGGCGCGATCGGCGCGCGTCACGACGCTTCCGTCGCGCTTCCACTCGGCGGTGACCTGTCCGAAGTACTGAAGCGCCAAGTCGCCGGCTGAGCGCAGGATCGGCTCCAGCACCGGGCGAAACCCTTCAGATGGCATTCGACCCTCGGACGATCGTCGTAACACGAGCGCTGGGGTCCGGCCCGGTAGTTGTCTGCTCGCGATCCATTGGCTATCTTCCGACCATCACATGGGGTCCGGTTGGCTGCGGAAGTGGTGCTCGACAGCCCGTGCCCTGAGTGGACACCGGCCGCCTTGCGCGGCTGGCTGGGCGGGTCCGAGGCCGTCGCCGCGGTTCGGGGCCCCGAGGACGCGGGCGCGGGTTTCGAGCGTGCGCGTGTGGCCGCGGAACCGTGGCTCGGCAGGCGAGGAGATGGGCTGCTTCCGCTGATCGAAGTGGCCGTCCACGAGGGTCGGGTGGTGTGGATCTACCCGCGCATCCCTACCTTGGCCCTGGCCCATCTCCGCGGCCCTGCGGACGGGGACCTGCTTCCGGCTCGAGCCGCCGCGGAGGTGGTCGGTCGTCTGGCCTCCATCCTCGTCGGGCTGGGCGCCGAGCATCCTGGGCCGGAGCCCGCCGACGTGCTGGTGACCCCGGACGGCGACCTTCGCCTGCTGGGTTTCGTGGGTCCGTTTCCGCCCACGCCGGAGGCGCGCGCACCGCTCAAGGGCGCCGGGGCACCCGCCCAGGTGTATCGGCTGGGCGTCCTGCTCGCGCGGTTGCTCACGGGAACCGCGCCCACGACCGGTTCGGATCGCGAGTCGCATCAGGCCCGCCTCCGCCGGGTCGTGGTTCGGGCGATGGCCCGCCCGGGCGCCTCGTTGCCGGAGCGGTATCGCGACTGGCTGCTCGGCATGTTGGCGTGGGAGCCAGAGCTTCGGCCACCCTTGTCGGCAATCCCAGGGGGGCTCTCCGAAGCCGCCGTTGCGGCGACCGGACCCGGCTTGCGGGAGTGGGCTACGGGTCAGGTTGCGACCCGGATCGCGCTCTTTCACCTCGCCGCCGAAGCGCCCGCCGACGCCCCCGTCGACGAGCTTCCATCCCCCCGATCCGAGGAGTCCCCGGCGGTGCGCGAGTTCACCGTCGGGCGCACCGCGCCGCGGCTGGAAGGGTTGGATCTCCCTCCAATGGATGATGATCCGACCGCCGAGGCAGAGGCGAATGTGCACTATCCTGGCGAGTCCGCGGCTCAGCCGGGGATGCCGCTCGAGGCGGGCAGTATTCCTGTGCTCGTGGGGCCGCCTCCCGAGGCACATCGCGGTAGGCCGAAATTATCCATACCGAAGGCAAAGGATCGCCGATCTCGCTCCTCGAGCTTGCCGGCTGGTGCCAGGGGATGGTTGGCGGTTGGGTTGGTGATTACCCTGGCTCTAACCCTTCTTTACGGCCTGATCCTCGGTCTGGCGGTGTGGTGACCGTCGAGCCGCCGCCCGACTTGTCGGATCCGGCAGGAGCGGATTAGTGAGCGCGCGCGTGGTGGGTGTAGCTCAGTTGGTAGAGCACCGGATTGTGGTTCCGGGTGTCGCGGGTTCAAATCCCGTCTCCCACCCCACTCCCCTTAAGGGGGCGTGGTTCTTCGTCTTTCGCGGGCCTATAGCTCAACTGGCAGAGCACCGGACTCTTAATCCGTAGGTTGTAGGTTCGATTCCTACTGGGCCCAACTTCTCTTCCCCACTCCCGGAGCGATCCCCAGGCCGAGCGACGCAACCGAACCGAACGCTCCCACCCGTGTCACGGGACCGAGGCTCCGGATCGACCTGCGAGAATGGCGGAACTGGTAGACGCACCGGACTTAGGATCCGGTGGGGTAACCCGTGGGGGTTCGAGTCCCCCTTCTCGCACCCGAGGCCCCTGATGAAGCTCGACGTTACTTCGGTAGGTTCATTCCAGAAGAAGCTTGCTTTTACCGTGCCGGCTGACAAGGTTCGCAGCGAGCTCGACACGGCTTATCGCCAGCTCGGCCAGAAGGTGCGGATGAAGGGCTTCCGCCCAGGCAAAGCGCCCCGTCCGGTGCTCGAGGCGCGCTACGGCGAGCAGGTTCGGAGCGACGTGGCCAACGTGCTGATCCAGCAGGGGTATCGCGACGCGCTCCAGGAACATGCGCTGGAGCCGGTGAGCCGGCCTTCGCTCGAGAAAACCGACCCGGTCAAGCCGGGGGCCGACTTCGCCTTCGTGATCACGATCGACGTGCGACCCGACGTGGAGCTGACCCGTTACCTCGGGGTCGACGTGGCGTGGCCGCGGCACGATGTGCCAGAGGCCGAAGTCGACGCCGCGGTGGCCGCGCGCACCGAGGGCGCCGCTCGCCTCGTGGAGGTGACCGATCGCCCGGTCGGCGCCGGCGACATGGTGCTGGTCACCCTGGTCGCGCGCGACGGCGAGGCGGAGGTTGCGCGGGAGTTCGGCACGATGATCCGCTCGAGCGGCGACCCCTACTACCCGGGGATCGAGTCGCTCCTGCTCGGCCGTTCGATCGGCGACAAGGCGGAGGGCCCGGTCACCTTTGGGCAGGATGCACGCACGGAGGCGGTGCAGGGGCGCACCCTGCAGGTCGAGCTCGAGGTCAAGGGCATTCAAGCCTCCGAGGCGCCCCCGCTCACCAACGAGTTGGCGTTGGAGCTTGGATTCGAGGGTGGAGTCGACGGGATGCGCGCCGCCTTGCGCGGCCGCTTGCAGGAACGGCGAGAAGAGCTCGGTCGAAATCAGGCGCGGGCGAACCTGCTGGAGGCCTTGATCAAGGAAAACCCGTTCGATGTGCCGGCTTCGATGGTCGACGAGAGCTTGAAGATGCTGCTGGAGGAGCTCAAGCTCCAGCAGGCTTGGCGGAGCGGCCGCGATCCGAAGACGATCACCTTCACCGAAGCTCAGGTCCGCGATCTCCGGTCCCGTGCGGAGTTTGCGTCGAAGTCGGGCTTGATCCTCTCGGTCGTGGCGAAGAAGGAGAACCTCGTCGTTTCGGACGCCGAGGTCGAGGCGAAGTACCAGGAGCTCGCCGACACCCGCGGCCAGACGCTCGAGGCGGTCAAAGGCTACTTCCTCAAGGATGGGGCGGTCGAGGAGCTGAAGGATCGGATCGCGGAAGAGAAGGTGCTCGACTGGCTGCTCGAGCGGGCCACGATCGTCATCCCCGATGCGCCCCAGCCGTTGCTGGGCGGCGCGCTCGCCGAGGTGGCGGAGAGCCTGGTCGACAAGGCCGTCGCCGAGAAGAAGACGGCGTCGGCGGCGCGAAAGAAGCGTGAAGAGGCGGCTGCACCCGCGGAGCCGGAGGTCGCCGTCGAGGCTCCGGCCGCCGAAAAGCCGAAACAGAAGGCACCTTCCAAGAAGAAGGTGGCCGAAGTCGAGGCCGCTTCTGAGGAGGTGGCAGCGGCCCCGGCGGAGGAAAAGCCGAAGAAGAAGGCGGCCCCCAAGAAGAAAGTCGCCGAGTAGGTCGACCGCGCTGGGCGGTGTCCGGGCAC
>CANLGQ010000015.1 GCA_947490265.1 Pseudomonadota bacterium
GACGACGCCCAGGTGCGGGATGAGGGTGGTGAACGGGTAGTCGGCCACCTTGGGCCGCGCCGCGCTGATGCGGGAGATCAAGGTGGACTTGCCGGCATTCGGGAACCCGAGCAACCCGACGTCGGCGATCAGCTTCAGCTCGAGGTGGAGGGCGAACTCCTTCCCCCGCCGACCCTCCTCGGCAAACGTGGGGGTTTGCCGCGTGGAGGTGGCGAAGTGCTGGTTTCCGCGACCGCCGCGACCGCCGGGGATCTCCCATCGGGCGCCCGGTTCCGCGAGATCGGCCAGCACGTCCTCGGTCTCGCGCGCCCGGATCACCGTCCCGACCGGCACCAACAGGTGGAGATCCGAGCCGTCGGCGCCGGTGCACTGTGACGCCCCACCGAGCTCCCCATTGGGGGCCCGATACAGCTTGTTCCGACGGAAATCGGACAACGTGTTCCGGGCGGTGGTCGCCTCGAACACCACCGTGCCCCCGCGACCGCCATCCCCGCCGTTGGGCCCGCCGCGCGGCACCTTGGCTTCCCGCCGGAAGCCCACACGACCGTTGCCACCGTCGCCGGAGCGCGCGGTGAACGCCACCTCGTCGATGAAGCGCACCTAGGCCGCTTCGATCGGTTCCACGCTCACATACGCGCGATTCTTGCGGGTGTGGAATTTCACCTTTCCCGCCACCTTCGCGAAGAGCGTGAAGTCGCGACCCCGGCCGACGTTGTTGCCCGGGTGGAACAAGGTGCCGACCTGACGGACCAGGATGTTGCCGCCGAGCACGACCTGCCCGTCGAACCGCTTGACGCCACGCCGCTGGGCGCTGCTATCCCGCCCGTTTCGCGTGCTGCCTTGACCCTTTTTGTGCGCCATCTAGAACTCCGACTTTCGGGGGAGGCCCCTGAAACGTGGTGGCGATCAGCCGATCGCGACGATTTCGAGCGTGGTGTGCGAGTGGCGCGAGCCGACCCGACGGCGGAACCGACGGGTCCGCATGTACTTGAAGGTGATCTTCTTTTCGCCGAGGTGATGGTCGATCACGGTGGCGGTGACCGTGGCACCCGGCACAGTGGGATTGCCGAGCTTGGGGCTATCGCCCCCGATGACGAGCACCCGGTCGAGGGTGACCGTGGCGCCGACATCGGCCGCCATGCGGTCTACGGTGATCCGAGCGCCGGGCTCGACCCTGTACTGCTTGCCGCTGGTATCTACGATCGCGAACATGGCGGATCTCCGAAAGGGGCTGCGCCGAGCCCAACGCTCTTAGGGTGTCCGGGTCCCCATGTCAAGGCGAGCGACAAGGGCGTCGGCGTACCGCGTCGGGGCGCCCGCGGAGAACCGGAAAAACAGCTCCGGCTCGATCAACTCGAGCTCCACGAGCCGCGCCGAGGCCCCCTCGCCGAGCAGATCCACCCGAGCGTAGGGGAGGATCCCGCGGGCGGTGGCGAACCGGTCGGCCACGGAGCGGAGACCCGCGTCGGCCTCGGCGGGCAGAATGCGGCCCCCGTGCTCCTCGTGGATCCGAAACTCGCCGCTGCGCGCGACCTTGAACACCGCGTGGGAGAACACGCCGTCGAAGTACACGAGCGACCATTCGCCCCGGGTGACCGCCGGGTCGAAGGGCTGCACCAGAAACTTCCGATCTCCGGCCTGCGCCAGCTCGGCCTCGACCGCGCGGAACGACCCCTCGTTCGCACGGAACGTCCAGGCACCTCCGCCGCCGACCTCCGGCTTCACCACGATCTCCCGCCACCGCTCGACGTGCCGGGCGAGGCCGTCGTCCGACACCTGGGCGGTCGGGATCACCGGGAAGCCCTCGGACGCGAGCTCGAGCAGGTAGGTCTTCCGCGCGTTCCAGCGAATCAACGAGCTCGGGTTCCATAGCGGCACGCCCGCGGCATCGAGCCGATCGAGCCAGGCCGAGAACTCCGCGAAGCGCTCGTGGTAGTCCCACGGGGTTCGGATCACCGCGGCCTTGAACCGGGCCCAGTCGACCGGCGCGTCCCACGGAACGAACGTGGCCTCGACGCCGCGGGCGGCGAACGCGGAGTGAAGCTCCAGATCGTCGGCGTAGATCCCACGGATCTGGTCGGTGACGAGAACAATCGGCGTCAATAGGTCTCCCTGGCTTCTCGCGCGGCGCGCGGAGGGTACACTACGCCGTTCGCGAACCGGGGTGGTTCGTGGGTCGGGGTGGGCACATGGGCGAGAAGTTCGGGAACCTGGTCGAGCTCTTCGAAAAGAGCGTGGCGCGCTTCGGCGCGAGAGAGCTCTTCGGCGTGAAGGACGGGGACGGGTGGACGTGGAGCACCTACGCCGACTTCGCCCGGCAGGTCGACGGCTTCCGCGCCGCCCTCGCCGGGATGGGCGTGGGCCCTGGGGACCGAGTCGCCATCGTGTCGGACAATCGGCCGGAATGGGCGATCGCCTGCTACGCGACCTATGGACGGAAGGCGTCGTTCATCCCGATGTACGAGGCGCAGAAGCCCGACGAGTGGGAGTTCATCCTCAACGACTGCCAGGCCAAGGTGGTCATCGGGAGCAAGCCGGACATCTATGAAAAGCTGCTCCGCGTCAAGGAAAACGTCCCGAGCCTGACCCGCGTGCTGGGCATCGATCTGCCCGCGGGGCACGCGGATCGCATCGCCACGCACGTCGAGGCCGGGCAAAAGAACCCCGTTCCCGCCGAACAACCCGGTTGGGGCGACGTGGCCGGGCTCATCTACACCAGCGGAACGACCGGAAAGCCCAAGGGCGTGATCTTGAGCCATGGCAACCTCTGCAGCAACATCAACGCCATCCACAGCATTTTTGTCTTCGAAAGCACGGATCGCTCGCTGTCCTTCCTCCCGTGGGCCCACTCGTTCGGGCAGACCTGCGAGCTTCACGGGCTCCTGTCGATGGGCGCGTCGATGGCGATCAACGACGACATTCCGAACCTGTTGCCGAACCTCGCGACGGTCCAACCGACGATCCTGTTCGCCGTCCCGCGCATCTTCAACCGGGTCTACGACAACCTGAACAAGCAGATGGCCGAACGGCCGGGGTTCATCCGGAGTCTCTTCTACAAAGCGGTCGCCGCGCGCACGAGCGTCGCCAAAGGGGAGCCGATCGGGCTCGGAGACCGGCTCGCGGTGCTGATCGCCGACATGCTGGTGTTCACGAAGGTGCGGGCCCGCCTCGGCGGCAACCTGAAGTACGCGATCTCGGGCTCGGCCGCCCTCAACCGCGACGTGGCCCAGTTTATCGACGCGCTGGGAATCGAGGTCTACGAGGGCTACGGCCTCACGGAGACGTCGCCCATCGCCACGGCGAACTTCCCCGGCAACCGCAAGATCGGCAGCGTGGGGAAGGCCATCCCGGAGGTGCGGATCGTGATCGACCGCTCGGTCACCGGCGACGCCGAGAACGGCGAGATCGTGATCTACGGCCCGAACATCATGCAAGGCTACCACAACCGGCCGGAAGAGAACGCGCTGGTCCTCCAGGAAGACGGCGGATTTCGCTCCGGCGACATGGGACGGCTCGACTCGGACGGCTACCTGTACATCACCGGGCGGATCAAGGAGCAGTACAAGCTGGAGAACGGGAAGTACGTCGTCCCGGCCCCGCTCGAAGAAGAGGTGAAGCTCTCGCCGTACATCGCGAACATCATGCTCCACGGGGCAAACCACGAGCACAATGTGGCGCTGGTCGTCGCCGACAAGGCCGCGCTGGAGCCGTGGGCAGCGGTCAACGGCGTCCCGGTCGGTCAGCTCGAGTCGAACCCGAAGGTCCACGAGCTGCTCCTCGGGGAGATCAAGAAGTACGGGCAGAGCTTCAAGGGCTATGAGCGGCCGGTGAAGCTGCTGATCACGCTCGAGGACTTCACGACTGACAACGGGATGTTGACGCCGACGATGAAGCTCAAGCGGAGGAACGTGCTGGCCAAGTACGAGGCGGAACTCGAAGCGCTCTACGCCGCCTGATCAGCGCCGTTCCACGGAGACCTCGGCCGGCCAGAAGGTCGGCACGGGGATCGCCCGGTAGGCGCCCACCCCGCCCGGGTCGATCCGCGCGTCGCTCGTGATGCGGAGGTCGAGCGCGGGATCGGGCTCGCCGGGCGTGAACTGAAACACCCGCACCGCCCGCTCGCCCCGGTCAGCCCCCCCTTCCTGGAAGAGGACGGGGAAGTTCGCGATCACGTCGCCGTTGGCGAGAGCGGCCGCGTTCCCCATGCCATCGCTGAACAGCGGATCGGGCGGACTCCAGGCCCAGGCCGTCTCCGCGGTCCCTTGCTCCTCGTTCACGGTCCAGGCCAGCACGCGGCTCTCCTGAGGAACCCCGGGATCTTCCGTATAAGGCGTATGGCCGTCGTTTCCGTTGTCCAGAACGACGATGTTGCCCTCCCGGTCGATCGACGGGCCGTGGGCGTGGAACGGCCAGCCCGCCGGATCGGGTCCGTCCAGCAGCAGCGCAGGAGCGGGATCGGCCCAGCCATACGGGTTCGACAGGATCCACCGAACGTCGCCGGCCGCGTCGAGCGAGACGAGCGCGTCCTGGTGGCGCGAGCCGACCAGCCAGCCTCCCTGGTAGGGGAGGACGGCGTTGGCGTGGACCCAGTCGAATCCGAGCGGCTCCTCGTCGAGGGAGTCGAAGCCGATGCGGGTCGTGTCGAGCCGCTCCGACAACGGCCACCTCCCCGTCACGGCCCCATCCTCGGCGGCGAACACCACGACCTCGACGTCTTCGATGCGGGTCGGGCCGTCGAGCACGTCGGGGGTCTCATAGGACACGGGATAGGCCGGGACGACGAGGGAGCGGCTGGCGAGGACCGCCATCTGGCCGTCTTGCTCCCGCACGTCGTGGCTCATCGCCGAGGCGTCGAAGCGGATGGCCCCGTCGGCGTCGCGGGCGCCGTTGCCGGCCCAGTGCCCGCGCTCCCGTCCGAGCCAGTCGAGCTCCACCACGCTCTGGCTCGACATACCGAGCATCGTGCCCCGCTCGGTCAAACCCATGACCTCGAGCGATGTGGGACCGTCGTACAACCAGCCGATCTCGCCGTCTCGGGGGTCCACCGCCACCAGCCAGCGACCGCTGCTCGACTCGCCGGTGACCGACAGCAAGATCCAGCCGCGGAAGGCCCGGTCCGGGTCGGCAGTCACCACGAAGAACCGGGGGAGGTCGTCCGGAAGCGACCCCGTGTGGAACTCGGTTTTCTCGGTGCGCCGGCGCCCGGCCCGGGTCTCGACGTCGATGTGGACGTCGAGGTCCGTATCGGCTCGGAGGGCGTGCAATTCCACGAGGTGCGTGCTGGTGTACTCGGGAAAAAACAGCTCCAGGTCGACGCCGTCGCCCTTCAGCCGCACCGCGAGGGTGGTCGGGAGGTCGGTGGTGACCGAGAGCTCGCCGGACAGGGGCGCGGCCGCGACCCTCACCACGGTGGGCCCGTCGAGCACCTCGGGACGTCGCCCGACGCAGGCCATCCACCAAAGGAGAAACAAGCGCCCTCGCCCGCGTCAGCGCAAGGCGCGGAACTCGCGACTGGTCGCGATGTCCGAGATCAAGTCCAGGATGGGGGTGCCCGACAGCGAGGCCTCTGTCAGCCGGGCGACCTGCGCTTCGTCGGCGGAGGTGGGCACCTGGCCCTCCAGGTAGGTGAGCAGGTGGGTGACGTAACAGCGGTGAACTTCCTCGCGCTCCGCCATCACCGTGGCGAGCGCCACCGCGCCATCGAAGCTGTGCGGACCGTCTTCGAAGGTGTAGGTCCCGGTGGCGTCGATCGGCTGGCCGCGATCCTCGGGCACGAAGGCGCCCGTCTCGTCGTACTTGCCAAAGGCGAAGCCGATCGGATTGATGAGCGCGGTGTGGCAGCCGCCGCCACAGGCCGAGGTGTGGTCCTCCACCACCTCGCGCAGCGGGAGACCCTCGACTTCTTCGGGTAACGGCGGAACATTCGCTGGTGGCGGAGGGACGTCGACACACAGGAAGGTGTCGTTCACGAAGGCCCCGCGCTCGATCAGGTTCGGCTCGGTGACCGAGGCTTCCCAGGCCAGGAAGCCCGACAGGGTGAGCAACCCCGCGCGCTCGGCCGGATCGAGCGCCACCGGCACGAGCTCGTCGCCGACCACGCCAGAGATCCCATAGATCGCCGCCAGCTTCTCGTCTACGAAGCTGTCGGGGCTGGTGAACAGGTCGCGGACGGTGCCGCCGTGGAAGACCAGTTCGTCGACGAAGGTGTACACCTCGCGCTGCATCGCGGCGGGCAGCGAGTCGTCGAAGACGTCGATCCCGAGCACCTCCTCGCTCGGCCGAAAGATGTGCTCGTAGCTATCGACGTGCAGGAGCTGCCGGTGCAGGTCGACCACCATTTGATGGGCCGCCGGCGCCGCCAGCATCCGCTCGACCTCGGCGGTGACCGCGAGCGGCTCGAGCCCGTCGTCCGCCGCGGCGCGCAGGGCCTCGTCGGGCAAGGTATTCCACAGCGCAAAGGAGAGCTTAGTCGCGAGATCTTCGGGCGACAGCTCGGAGGCGGCGGGGTCGAGGTACACCCCCTCGTGCCGATAGAGAAACGCCGGAGACTGGAGGATCGCCACCAGGCTGCCGCGAACGCCGTCGACGAACGGGTCGCCCGACTGGAACGCGTCGCCACTCGCCTCGAAGACCGCGGTGAGCGCGCGCAACTCGTCCGGGCTGAGCGCGCGCCGGTAGGCGAGGGCCCCAAACGACTGGAGCCAGGCGTCGCGCTCGGCGGGACCCGGGACGGGCCCGGAAGGCCGGAGGTCGTCGGGCACGTTGAACGCGTACAGCTCGGGATCGAGCACGACCTGCTCCGCCAGCGCCTCGGCGGCGGCCTGGTACTGCTGCCAGAGGGTGGGGGTGACGTCGAGGGCGCTCGCCTCGTTGTCGAAGGTCGAGGTGGTGACGTCGGTGACGAACGCGTCGGACAAGCCGCTGGACCCGGAGAGGCCGAGCAGATCCACCACCGCGTTCTCCCACTGCCGGTGGGTGAGGCGAACGAGGTGCACGGGCCCGGACGCCGCCGCGGCGACCCCGGAAGGTCCCTCCGTGTCCGACGGCGACGTGCAGGCCAGGAGGATCAGCAGCATCGACTCCACTCCGCAGCCAAGCTAACCTAGCGGCGGGTGGTTTCCCTTGTCGGCTCTTTCGCGCCGTGCGTTTCTCACCGCCGCGTCGGGCCTCGCGCTCCCCCTCCCGTTCCTCGCGTCGCTGCATCCCGGGTGCGCCACCGACGCGCCCACCGGGCCGCACCCCCTGGTGATCGTGCGCGCGGCGTCGGGCGTGGCGCAGCAGGACGGCCTCGCCCCCGAGCTGTTCTGGCCCCATGCCCTCGGGAAGCTGACCCCGCGGATCTTGCGCGACGACAACGCCGACCGGGTGGTGTCCGAGCTCGCCGATCACGCCAGCCGCCTGCTGATGGTCCGCGGAACCCGGTTTCCGTTCGGAGCGTCGCGCGAGCTGCACGCCGGTGGCGGAAACCAGCTCCTCACCGCGGCGCGGTGCGGCCCCCTGACCGACACGGTCATGACCTACGCGCTCGGGGAGTCGATCGACAACTGGATCGCCCGCCGGAGCGAGGTGAACGGCGGGGAACCCCTCACGCTCTATGCCGGGCGCCGCGACAACTACGGCGAAGAGGTGCTGTCGTACCGCGGCCCGCTCCAGCTCCGCGGCGCGGAGAGCGACCCGTATGCGGTGTACCAGCGCCTCATCGGTGCAGGGGGCGGGACCACGCTGCGCGGTTCGGTCAACGATCTCGTGCTCGACCAGCTCGCGGCCCTCCTCGCCGAACCCCGCCTGTCGGAAGCCGATCGCCAGCGACTCGAGCTTCACACCGACAGCGTGCGCGACTTCGAGGTGCTCTGCTCGCGGGTCGATGCCGGAAAAGAAGCCGAGTTGGCTGACTTCGCCGGGATGAGCGAGGACGACGACACGTCGCTCGACGTCGCCCGGCTGCACTGCGACCTGATCGCGATCGTGCTGCGCTGCCAGCAAGCCCGGGCGGTGACCCTGCAGATCGGCGACCGACTCGACCGCTGCCGCTACACCGTGAACGGGGTGAAGCTCCCGCAGTACCACGAGCTGACCCACGGCCTCGTGCAGGGCGGCGCGCTCGGCGCGTACCCCTCGACCGTGGAGATGCACGCCGACGTGAACCGGCTCCATCTGCAGCTTTTCAAGTACCTGCTCGACCGCCTGGCCGAGAACCACACCCTCGACACCGCGGTGACCGTGTTCACGAGCGACGTGTCCACCGGTTCGCATCGCTACGACCAGATCCCGTGGATCATTGCGGGTGCCGGCGACGGAACCCTGCTGCAGGGCGCCTATGTGGACGCGGGCGACCGGACCCACGATCGCCTGCTCGCGACCCTGTTGACGGCAACCGGGCACCGCACCGCGGCGGGCGACCCGATCGAGCAGTTCGGCGACCCGAGCCTCCGGGGTGGCCTGCTCCACGCCATGCTCAGCTCGTGACGCTGCTGAGCGGAGCCGAGCGCTGGCGGATCGCGGGGTTCCTGGTCGGCGCCCTGTACATCCTCGCCCCCACCGCCGAGCAGGCGTTCGGCGTGTCGCTCCCGCGGTGGGTGCGGGCCTGGAACATGTACAACAGCGTCGGCACCCAGATCTGCCAGGCCGCCTACTTTGGCCGCAGCGAAGCCGGCGACGAAGCGCTCCCCGGGCCCGATGAACTCCTGGCCGGGCCGCCCGACGTGCTGCGCTACGGACGAGGCCTGTGCGAAACGACCGGCCACGCCGACGTCCGCGCCGAGGCGCGCTGTGGCAGCCCGGATCGGTGGCGCAAGCTCGACCACCGTCGGCGGAACCTGTGCGCGCCCTGATCGCCCGCTTCGTCCGCGAGGTGATCCGCTTCGAGGGCTCCTCTCGGCCGGTTGCGGTCCTCCGCATCCTCCTCGGGGCGGCCCAGTGGTCTGAGCACGCCGACCGACTCACCCCCCACCGATCCGACGCGCTGAACCCGATCACCGCGCTGTTCTTCCTCGGCAGCACGGCGATGGTGGTCGGGGTTTCGAGCCGGGAGGCCGCCTTCTTCCTCGGCGCGATGGAGATGGGCCTCGCGCTCTACTACCCGGAGAGCCTGTGGGGGCACCACCACACCTGGCTCCTCGCGTTCACCACCTTTTTGCTGGCTTTTACCCCGTGTGACCGCTCGCTCTCGCTCGATCGCTGGCTCTCGGTGCGGGCCGCGCGGCGCGCCGGGCAGGCGCTCCCTGCAGAGAGCGGTCCGCTGTGGGCCACCCGCCTCATCGCGCTACAGCTCGTCGTCCTCTATGCCCTGGCGACGGTCGACAAGTGGAACCTCGGGTTTTTGAGCGGCGAACGGCTCGAGATGATCTTCGCGGAGAAGTACACCGGCTCGGTGCGGGTGGACCTCCCCGGGTGGATCTGGCTGATGCGGGCCGCGTCGTGGGGAACCGTGGTCGTCGAGGCGGGCCTGGCGATCGCCCTGTGGTTCCCTCGGCTCAGGGGGGCAGCACTCCTCGCCGCGATCTCGCTTCATGCCTCGTTCTACCTACTGATCCCGGTGGGAACCTTCAGCGTGGTCTCGGTCGCCCTGTGGATCGTGGTCTTCGACCCCCAGATCGTGCACCGGGTGATCGACGACCTGCTGGGACCCGTGCCGCCGCCCCGAGGTTAGGGGACCGCATGCCGCAACCCTGGCTCGACGAGATCCTCGATCATGCCGACCGTGGGCTGTTGGCCGGCGGCTACGCAGGGGTTTCGGTCGACACCGCCGACGTGCGGCGCTGGCTCGATGCGCACCGCTGGCCCTACGTGCACCCCGATCGGCCCGCCCCGTCGGCCGCCGAGGTCGCCCACACCGCGGAGCGAACGATCGGCCTGACGCGGCGGCGCTCCGTCCTCCTGGCCGCCACGGTGGGCCTCGCCGGGCCGGTTGCCTTGCCTCCCGAGATCGCGGGAACCGCCGTAGCGACCCTGCGTCTGGGCCAGCGACTCGCGGTGATCCACGGCTTCGAGCTCGAGAAGGATCGTGGACGGATGGCGCTCTGGCGCGCCCTCGCCGCCGCGCTCGACCTCGAGCTGCCCGCTGAGGGCCCAGTGGGGATCCGGCTTCGTGACCTGCCGGTGCTGGTCCAACCCGCCCCGCGGAACGTCGCAGCCTGGCTGATTCGAGCGCTCGTGGTGCGCAGCGTCGTCTCGGTGACCGGGGTCAGCCGGTTCGTGCCGGTGCTGTCGAGCGGTACCGGGGCCTGGCGCGCCCACAAGCGCACCAACGAGATCGGCGGCCGAATGTGCGCAATCTATCGGCGGATGGCCGACGCCGACCCCCTCCCCGGCGCATCGGACGCCGAGGAGGTGGAGCCTCCGGGATCAGCCTAGAAGCTAGGCGGACAGAGGACGGATTCGGTCCCGGCGATGTCGTCGGCCACCGTCGCGGTGGTGTCGTCGATCGTCTGGATGTAGGCGACGAGCGCGTCGATGTCGGCCGCGCTCGGGGTGAAGTTCGTCGAGAACGCCTGGTAGTGGGGCTCATAGACCGAGCTCAGCACCTCCTCCAAGGACCGGGCATTCCCGGCGTGGAGGTAAGGGGCACCCGCGCTCGCTCCGAGCAGCGACGGGGGATTGAAGCCGGTTCCACCCGCCGCGAGGGCGAGCATGTCCTGCTTGCGCTCGCTGACCGCCAGCGCACCCGGCGCGGTGATGCCGACATTGCCCGAGGCCGGGAACGTGCCCACCGCGCGGAGCGCGCACTGGATCTGGCCGCCAAAGCGGAGCGTCGCCGCACCGGTGAGGTCGCTCGGCGGGTTCAGCCCAGCCGGGAAGTTGTTCGGCCGAATGTAGGCCGCGCTCGACAGCAATCCGGTCGTTTCGTTGCTGTTGTAGTCGTTCGGCGTGTAGAACCGACGGCTGATCGTCCAGTTCGCCCCTCCGTGGCAGCCGCTACAGCCATTCGTGGTGAACAGCCCGGCACCGGTCGCGGCGAGGGCGGCGTCGACGTCGGGCGCGTTGGGCGCGCGGATCGAGGAGGCATACAGGTCGATCTTGTTCCAGTCGTTGATCACCGAGTCGGCGGTCACCGGACTCAGCGCGACGTTGTGGCCCGGAACCCCGACATTGATGACATCGTAGGTCGAGCCGTTCAGGTCGTTTTGCTTCGTGTCGGTGATGATCTGCCCGCCGGTCGCCGCGGTGGCGTCAATGATGATCCGATCGTCGGCGACGACACTGCCGGTGTTGTCCCACACGATGGCCCCCACCCCGCCGCTCTGCCCCCGGGTATTGGCCTCGAAATCGGCCATCTCGTCGATGATCGCCGTCCAGTTGAACATCCGGTGCTCCCCGCCGGGGCCGTGGCTGCCCTCCATGGACACCGTCTGCCGCGGGCCATTGGGGAAGAACCACGTCACGTTGTCGGTGAGCGCGTGGGGGTGGCAGCCCTCGCAGCTCCCCCAGGCCTGCCCAGACAGTGACCAGCGGCCGAGCCCGGTGACATAGAACTTGCGCCCCTCGTTGGCGTCCACCGCGCTCAGATCGACAGGGTTGATCGCCGACGCACTCGGGAACGCCGCTTCGAAGGCCTGAAGGGCCAGATCGAGGACCGTGAGGTTGCGGGTGTTCTCGTTGACGACCACCGCGTTCGAGCCCGAGGTGACCCAGATCCCGTACGGCAGCTTGCCGGGGACAGCCGCCGCACCCATGTCCATGAACAGGTTGTTCGCCGAGCCGATCTCGGTCAAGCCGCCCGTGGCGCCGTCGAACTCGATCCGGAACACCGCGTCGGCGCCGTAGCCGGTGAGGTAGCCGATGTTGTCAGGTGCCCCCGGGACAAACGCGATGGCGTTCGGGATCAGCGGATAGCGGCGGGTGTTGTCGTCGGCGAAACCCGCCAGCAGGTATTCGTCTTCCCACTCCTTGTTGAGGACGAGGTGATTCGCCGGCTCTTCCCGGTTGGTGGTGGTATCCACCACGAACAGACTGGGGAGGACCTTCGCCTTGGCGTTGGCGTTCGCCGGGCCGCGGGGGGAGGCGCAGATCGCGGTCACATAGAGCCGGCCATTCGAAATCGCCGCCCCATACAGTTGGTTCGGGTAGCAACCGACCGTGGTGAGGTCGGAGGCCCTGAATCCGGTGTCGAGGATCGGGGCGATCGGGATGGTTCCCACCGTTTCGGTCGCGGTATCGAAGTGGTAGACGAAGCCCTGCTTGCTGACGTCGAAGAAGTCGTCGTCGTCCGGCTTCAGATCGCCGTTCGCGTCGGTGACCGCGTCGTAGGCGAGCCCCGGGATGTCCTGGCCGAAGAATTCGGTGACGTAGACCTGCTCGTCGCTGTCGTCGGCGTCGCCGTCGTTGGTGATGGCGATGGCATAGGGCCGCGCGAGGCCTGGGCGACCGGCCGGGACGGCCGCGCCGAACACGCCGGCATCGACCAGGGGCTGGTTCAGATCCACCTCGTTGACGATCGCCATGGTGGCGGTGTCGATCACCGAAACCGAGCCGGCGCCCCAGTTCGTCACGTAGAGCCTGGCGCCGTTCGGAGAGATCGCGAGCCCGGTGGGCTCGCTGTCGGTCAACGCCCGGGTGGCGAAGAGGGTGGGTGCACCGGCCAGATCGTCGATGCGAACGACTTCCTTGCTGTTGCGAAGCACGACGAACGCCGTGTTGTCGTCGTTGCTGATCACCGCGGCGAACGGCTCCCCGTCGCCTTCGTCGAACGTCGCGGCGATGGTCCCGGTGGCCGGCGCCGTCGCGAGATCTAGGTCCATCACCGTGATCTCGCCGGCGGTGCGGTTCGCGACGACCGCGATCGTGCCGTCGGCGGTGAGTACCACCCCCCCTCCGGAACCGGTCGTCGTGCGCGGCGGCGCCGGCGGTACGGTGTCGGTGTCGGTATCGGTATCGGTGTCGGTGTCGGCGTCGGTGTCGGCATCCGTGTCGGCATCCGTGTCGGTGTCGGTGTCGCCTCCGGTGTCATCCACCTTTCCGCCATCGCTGCAGGCGCACAGCCCGATCAAGAGCATTGGGGCCCACCACTTCGTCATCCGACCTCCCCGCGGCGGGATTGTGCCCCGTCCACCCGCGTTCATACCACAGTCCCGCCCGACCCGGCTGCAGGCCCCGCACAAACGCAAATCACACGACATCGACGGCGTGAAATCAGCATTTTTTTCGCACCGGCGGCCCGCTTATTGGTGACCGATCTCGGCCAGGAGGAGGCCCACGACGCGCCGCTGCATCTGGATCCGCCGGCGCTCCGGGAAACCCATCCAGGTCTCGACGCACGTGCCCACACAGCCCGTCGCCTCCACGATCACCTCGGTAGACGAAGTGGCAACCGGATAGTGCAGCGTTTCCCAGTGTTCTTCGGGGCTCGCCTCGTCGTTGAGCGACGCCACCACCCGGGTCAGCACGGGCGGGCAGGGGGTCACCCCGTACACCAGCGTCTGGCCGAAGCTCGGCTTGACCTGGGGATCATACCGTTTCTTCGACTCGTGCAGGGTCGCGACGAGCGCCGGCCGCTCGGCCAGGACCAGGGCCATGAACTGGGCGGCCAGCCGCCGCTCGCGCTCCGGGGCGCTCGGATCGCCGGGGAAGCACCGGTTGAGGTCGAGCCCGCCCGGAGCCGCCCGCTCCCGAGCCCGGTAGGCCGGGGGATTCATGATCGGAATCACCAGGAGTTTTCCCGCCTCGAGGCGGACCCCGTCCTCGAGCCACTCGGCGAGCGCGTGAGACCCGCCGATCTCGTCGCCGTGGATACCGGCCTGAACGATCGAGGTCGGACCCGGTCGTTTTCCCAGGAAAACGTGGACGGGGATCTGGGGGGCGAGAAAGGTGACACCAGGCGGAAGGGGTTGCATCGAGGCGCTGCTCATCCGGGTTCGGGGCGATGGTGGCGCGGCCGCGGGCGGTTCGCGGTGAGCGTGTCCCAGAAACCGGCGTACTCGAAATTCCCAAGCTTTAGGCGGTCGATACCGGCCTTGGGATGCAGGTTGAGCCAGCCGGTGATCGCGTAGGGGAGCTGGTATCCCCACTTCAGGCTGTTTCGGAGCTCGATGAACGTCGGGCCCAGCTCGAGCACCGGGCGGGGGTCGTGCTTCGGATCGTCCAGATACATCAAGAGCAATTCCAGCGGAACGTTGCCCGCACCTCGGCCCATTCCGGTGATGCTGGCGTCGACGAAGTCGACCCCCTCGTCGATCGCCGCGATCGCGTTGGCGAACGCGGTCTGCTGGTTGTTGTGGAGGTGAACGCCGACCTTCTGGTCGGACCGAAGCCAGTTCTTGTACTTGCGGATCAAGTAGCGGACGTGGTGGGGGTACATCGCCCCGAAGCTGTCGACCACTGCGACGTTCGGAACGCGGCTGTCGTGCAGGATCGCCAGGAACTGGTCGACCTCCTGGGGATTGCAGGTGGTCACGGCCATCACGTTGCAGTGCACGTCGTACCCGAGCTCTTGGGCAGCGTGCAGCAGGTCGACCGCCGCCGCGGCGTCGCGCGCGTAGGTGGCCACGCGGAGCACATCGATGACCGAGTCGCGCTTCGGGCGCAGATCCTCCGGCCGGAACCGGCCCATGTCGACCATCGCCGCAAGCTTCATCCCCGACGGTCGCACGACATCGAGAAGATCTTCTTCCCGACAGTACTTCCAGGGGCCCACCGCGCCATTGGGGTGCACCCCGGCGGCGGTCTGGTAGCCGATCTCCATGAGGTCGACGCCCGCAGCGGCGAGGGCCTCGAACACCGATCGGACCAGTGGCTTGTCGAAAAACCAGTCGTTGCAGATGCCCCCATCGCGGATGGTGCAGTCGAGCACCTGGACCGTGCGGCGGCGGTCGGTAATCAGGCCATCGGGCACGCAGCGCACGCGGTAGTCGAGGCCCACGCCTCACCTCTCGGACAGGAAGGATGGTAAGTACCCGGCGGCGGGTTGTATCCGCAACTCGGGGTGGTTCGCTGTGTGGTGGTGGGTGGTGGCAGCCTGGGCCGGATCTCCCGTTGTCGCCCTCGGCGACGGGGGAACTGCGCCCGCCAACCCGGTGACGGGAGGCTGGGTGACGGTGCTGGCCGACTGCCTGGAAGAGCGCGCACCCGGCCAGTTCTCGGTGGTGGATCGCACGATCGCGTCGAACCACAAGGGCGTCGCGGTGGCCGAGCTCGGCGCGGCGGCGATCGTGGTCGCGCTCGGTCCGGACGACACCCCAATTGGCGCATTCCGGCGCGAACTCGGTCGGCTGATCCGTTCGCTTCGCGACGCTGCGCCGCAGATCGTCCTGGTCGGGATCGCCCCCCCCTCGACGGGAGACGCGGCTCGGGCTGCGGCGTGGAACGCGGCGGTGGCCTCTGCCGCCCAGGCGGAACCAGGCGTTCGGCATGTCGATCTGCTCGCCGACTGGCCCGTCGAAGAGGCGGCCCGTGCCGCCCTGACCACCGACGGCATCCTCTCCGACCAGGGACACGCCCGGATCGCCGCGGCCGTCTGTGACACCCTCCTCCGGAAGTGATTCGATGCGGTTCGCGCTCTCCCTGCTGCTGTCCTGCGGTGCCCCCCCGCCGCAGCCCGAGGTCGCGGCGCCTCCATCGGAAACAGGGGGTAGAACCTCAAATCCAACGCTCCGAACGCTGCTCGACGAGCACTGGAACGGGTCGATGGAGCGCAATCCGGTTTGGGCGACCGCGCTCGGCGACCATCGGTTCGACGATCGCCTGCCCGACGCCTCGCCGACGGCGTCGGCGTCGTGGCGCGCGGCGATGAAGGGTCTGCTCCAGCGCCTCCGCTCGATTCCGGCGCTCTCCGCCGACGATCGCGTGACCGCCGATCTCCTCGCGTTCGAGCTGGAGAACGAGCTTCGCCTCGAGGTCTGTCGCAGCGAGCTGTGGGATTTCTCGGCCCGCGACAACCCGCTCACCCGCCTCGCCGACCTCCCCGAGCACCACCCGGCCAGCGACTCCGCCTCGCTCGTGGCCCGGTACCGCGCGGCCCCTGCCTGGATCGACCAGCAGGTCGGGAACCACCGCACCGGTCTGGCCGAGGGGCTCGTGGTCAGCGCGACGACGGCTCGGATCGTGCTCGGCCAGCTCGACGCCTTTCTCGCCCACCCCGACGCCGAGTGGCCGATCGCCGAACCCATCGCGGCCACGGAGGCCACGGCGGTCCTCCCGCCGATCCGCGCTGCCCTCGTTCGGTGGCGGGCCTTCCTCACCGACGAGCTGATCCCGGCGGCCCGCCCCGACGCGCAAGAGGGAATGTGGGCCGTGCCCCACGGCGGCGAGTGCTACGCCGCGCTTGTGTTCCAGCACACTTCGCTGCCCCTCACGCCGGCCGAGATCCACCAGATCGGCAAGGACGAGTTAGCCAACATGCACGCCGAGTTCCGCCAGCTCGGCGCCAAGGTCCACGGCACCGACGACCTGCCCGCGATCTTCGCCGCCCTGCGCAACCCCGCCCAGCGCTTCGCGAACGAGGCGGAGGTCGAGGCGAAGGCCCGGGACAGCCTCGCGCGGGCGAACGCGGCGGTGCCCAAGGCCTTCCGGGTCCTGCCGGCGACGACCTGCGGGGTCGAGCCGGTCCCGGAGCACCTCGCGCCGTTCACGACGATCGCCTACTACGACCCGCCGGCCGCCGACGGGAGTCGCCCCGGGACGTACTTCGTGAACACCCTCGACCCGACCAGCCGGCCGCTGCACGAGGCCGAGGTCCTGGCCTTCCACGAGTCGGTTCCGGGCCATCACTTTCAGATCGCCCTGGCCCAGGAACAGAAGGACCTTCCTTTGTTTCGGCGCAATCTTGGCTGCACGGCGTTCGTGGAGGGGTGGGCGCTCTACACCGAGCGCCTGGCCGAGCAGCTCGGGCTGTACGGCTCCGATCTCGACCGGATGGGCATGCTCTCGTTCGATGCCTGGCGCGCGAGCCGCCTGGTGGTCGACACGGGCCTGCACGACCTGCACTGGACGCGCGCCCAAGCCGAGACCTTCCTAGTCGACAACACCCCGCTCGCGCTCAACAACGTACACAACGAGGTCGACCGCTACATCAACGTTCCAGGGCAGGCGCTCGCCTACAAGCTGGGACAACGAGAGATCCTCGCGTTGCGTCGCGAGGCGGAGGCCCAGCTCGGCGATCGGTTCGACCTCGCGGCGTTCCACGAGGTGGTGCTCGGCGCCGGCGCGGTGACGTTGCCGGTGCTCCGCACCCGGGTGGAGGCCTGGATCGGCCGAGGCGGGGGCTAGTCAGCACGCCGCCGCCAGGACCTCCCAGGCGGCCTCCCCCACCCGCGGATCGGCGTGATCGGTCAGCTCCAAGGCCCGAGCGATGGCGCGCGGATCCCGCGTGCCCCGAAGCGCGGCAAGCGCGCACTCCAACGCCGGAGCATCCGGAACGCTCCGCCACCAGCGCGCCCGCCCGAGTCGCCCCAGGGTCGCCTCGAGGTCGGCTGGCTCCGCCACTTCGCGCAACGCCAGGGCCCGGACCGGGCCGCGGCTGTCGAGGGGCAGCTCGCGCACTTCGCCACCTCGTTCCAAGAACGCCAGGTGGGGCCACAGCGGATGGCTCCGCGGGTGCGCCCGGGCGCGGGCGGCGAGGATCGGCGCCACGTGCTGTGCTGCATAGGCCTGCAGGTCGGGCGCCCCCAGCTGTTGCAGCACGCTGCGCACCCGCTCCACGAGCGCGGACCCGAACGGTCGCTGCGCCGGATCGTGTCGGCACAGGTCGATCACCAACGCCCGCAGGGCCCGACGCCCCGAAGGCCCGACTCCGGCCGGCGACAAGCCGCTCACTCCGCGGGCGATGGACGCATCGTGTCCCAGCGGGCTCGGCGACGGCACCAGGAGACGCCCGCACAGCAGACCGAAGAGGCTCGCTCCCAGCGCGTAGCTGTCGACCGCCGGAGAATCCGACCGGCCGTAACGCCGCTCTGGCGCGACGTAGCCGGGCGTGCCCAGGCAGTCCTCGGCCTCGCCCGCCGCTTCGGCTGCCAGGGCGATGCCGAAGTCGACCACCTTCACGACGCCGTCGAGCGAGACCAGCAGGTTCGCGGGCTTGATGTCTCGATGGACGATTCGATGCGCCGCCCACGCCGCTTCCAACGCCATCGCGGTGCGCCAGGCCATCTCCGCGGCCACCGGGGCCGGAAGCCCATCGGGGAGGCGGCCAAGTTGCTCCATGCCCGATGCGCCCTCCACATACTCCATGACGACGATGGGCAGACCGTCCTTCTCGAGCAGCCGGTGAACTTTGAGGATGTTCCCGTGCGACAGGGAGGCCAGGATCCGGGCCTCGTCGCGGAGGCGATCGAACGCCGTGGCGTCGCCGAGCCGCTTCGCGACCTTCAGGCCGATCGGGCCCGGCACCGCGTCGGCGCGATCTCGGGCGAGCAGCACCACCGCCTCGCCCCCTGTCCCGAGGACCGACAAGACTTCGAACCGGCCCACCTGCGGGGCCACGGCTCCCCGGCCCCAGGTCACTGCCGCGCCTCGGAACCGAGCCGCTGGCCGCCTCCGCGCCAGGCCTGCCAACCGGGCACGAGGTCTCCGCCATGAAACCGGGCAATAAGGGCCAAGGAACCGTCATCGTACCACGCCGAGACACCGCTGACCCGCCCACGGGTGTAGCTGACCTCGACCGCCTTCGCGCCCGTCCGGTTCCAGCGGATCCAGCGCCCGTGCCGCACCCCGCGCACATAGCTCCCCTCCACCGAGAGCCTGCCGTCGGCGGTGTAGCCCCGCCAAACCCCCTCCGGCCGGCCGGCGCGCAGCCTCCCCTCTTTCTGGGTGAGGCAGGCAGACGTCAGGAGCAACTGTGCCAGATTTGCCATCCGTTTTCTCCAGGGGCTGGGGGTCAGGAACTATGGAGGGGCCGCACCTTGGGCGCAGCGGGTCGGTGTTGCCAAACCGGGGCGCTCCCGCCCGAAAGTGGCGGCTTGGAGCGGGCCATCCCGTCTTCCCAAGCGCTGGCCTGACCGCCCTGCGGCCGGGACAGCGACTCGCGAAACGCAGACGGCTCCATCCCGTGCGCCTCGAGCAGTCGGTACAGCTTGCTGCGGGTCATCCCCACATGCCGGCCGGCTGCCGCGACATGGCCCTTGAACTGAACCATCAACTCGTGCAGCTCGTCGGCATCGAGCGTGGCCCGCGCGGCCTCGGCCGGGCTGTCGGACAGGTCGACGTCGAGCTTTCGGGTGGCCCACAAGGCGGTCAGAACCTCCGACGTCAACGCCAGGGGGCAATCCGTGCCCTCGGTGGAAACCACGGCGATGGACAGGATGTTCAGCAAGCCGCGGACGTTGAGTGGCCAGTCGTGAACCAGCAACGCCTCGCCGAGATCCGCTGAGATGCGACGACCCGCGCCGTCGGCGCGCGCGAGCAGCGTGCCCACCAGAAATGGGATGTCCTCCCGCCGCTCGGCGAGGCGCGGGAGGCGAACCGTCCACTGCGCGAGGCGCGCATACAGGTCGGCCCGGAATTTTCCCGAGGCGACGAGGTCGCGGATCTCGGTGTTGACGGTCGCGATGACCCGAACGTCGATCCCCACGTCGCGGGTGCCCCCGACCGGCCGAACCTCCTGGGCTTCGAGCACCCGAAGCAGGCTCGACTGCACCGACATGGGGATGTCGGCGAGCTCGTCGAGCAACAACGTGCCGCCTCGCGCGGCGCGAAAGAGCCCGGGGTGCTCGGCAACGGCGCCCGTAAACGCTCCGCGCACGTGGCCGAAGAGCTCGCTCGGGAGCAGCGCCTCGGTGAACGTGCTGCAATTGACAGCCACGAACGGCCCGCTCCGGCCGCTTCGGTCGTGGATCATCCGCGCGACGACTTCTTTGCCCGTTCCGGTCTGCCCGGTGATCACCACCGTGTGGCGGCGGGACGCCACCGATTGAATGCTGCGCTGCACCGCGCGCATGACGTCGCTGTTTCCCAGCGGCTCGACGGGGCCCGGACGGAGCTGGGTGGAACGCGTATAGATCATCAGGGTTTCGCCAGCGCGAATGACATCGCCAGGCTCGAGCAGGTGTTCACCGTGCACCAGCGAACCGTTGACCCGCGTGCCCGGCTGCTCACTCAAATTGGTCAATGCAAATCGGCCCTTTCCGGCAGGGTGGACCTTGGCGTGCCGCAAGGACATCTCAGCGTCGCGAAAGGCGTCGTCGAACACGACCTCCGTGCGACCGATGAGCAACCCCTCCCGTGGAATCGCCCGAAGCTGGGAGAGAGCGCGGCCATGCGCGAAGCATAGGATCAGAGCCGGTTCGCCTTCGACGGGCGCCGAGCAGGCCGCATCCAGGCAGGGGTAATCCATAGACTCTCCGGGTGTGGTTGGCGCGGTGGCGCGCTGCCAGGAGCGTTGCAGCCTCCGTGCCACCCACAAAGAGAACCTCTGTCCGTCGCTCCCGTCGTGTGGTTACCCGCGAGTAACTCTGAGCGACGCCCAGCCCGCCGGGGTGGCTACGGAAGGGTAACGACCGGCGGCGGATCACGTTACCCCGGCGTGACGCCCCGGATCCGTCGCAGGATTCGACCGGATCGAGCGAACCCATCAGCCTGGCATGGTCTGTGCTTGATCCGCGCCAGGAGGCGGGAGACTGACGCCCAGCACCGCCCCCGCAGCCGAGCGCGTCGCGCGGGCCACCCCCACGGGCGGCTCTCCGTTCGCCTGGTCCCTTCTGCTGGGAGGCGACCTCGCGCGCCGAGCGCAGCGCAAGTCGGTGGTCGTCCGGGTCCTCATCCTCCTCAATCTGGTGCTCGCCACGCGCTACATCACGTGGCGTGCCCTTCACACCATGAACTGGGACCTGTGGCCGTTTGCCTTGGCTCTCCTGTCCGCGGAGTTCTTCTCCTACGCAGACTGCTTCCTCTTCGGCGTGAACATGTGGCGCCTTCGGCACCGGGGGGAGCCGCCACCGGCCACGCGCGGCCTGACGGTCGACGTGTTCATCACCACCTACAACGAGCCTTGGGAGCTCGTCCGCGCCACGGCAAGCGCTGCCCGCGACATCACCTACCCGCACGCGACGTGGGTGCTCGACGACGGCGATCGGCCTGAGATGCGCCACGCCTGTGAGGCGCTCGGCATCGGCTACATCGTGCGCGACGGCCGCTGGGACGGAAAGGAGCGACACGCGAAGGCCGGGAACCTCATCAACGCGATGTACCAGACGAACGGCGAATTCCTGCTCATCCTCGATGCGGATCAGGTTCCCCGACCGCAGATCCTGGATCGGGTGCTCGGCTACTTCACCGATCCGGAAGTGGCCTTCGTCCAGACGCCGCAGTGGTTCTGGAACACCCCACCCGGAGACCCGTTCGGAACGGACGCACCGCTCTTCTACGGACCGATTCAGGCTGGAAAGGATGGCTGGAATTCAGCATTTTTCTGCGGGTCGAACGCCGTCCTCCGTCGCGAGGCGCTGATGCGGGTCGGGGTCGTTTGGTATGCGAGAGACCTCGCGACCCGCCTGCGGGGCGCGCTCCGCGCCTCGGTACGCCTGCTGCGCCGTACCCGGAAGTCGCTGGCAGGAGATCCCCGCTCGCGGGAAGCGGTGGACCAGGTGCTTCACGCCGTAGCGGTGGCCCGACGCGCGATCCACGCGGGACGCCCGCTGCAGGAGATTACCTGGGACTTCCAGCGCGAGGCTGAGCGAATCTCCTGCGAAATCGTGCGGTCCGACCTCGCGCGCATCCGCGCCGACCTCACGACCCTGCCGGGCGCCACCCCGGACCTTTCCGCGTTGACGGCCGATGCGCTGCTGGCCCAATTGTCCACCCGGGACCTGTCGCCCCTCGGTGCCATCTCTGCGGTTCGCGCTCTGCTCCTGGGCGTTGACCTCGATCGAGCCGACCAGGTCGAGCCGGTCATGCCGCTCTCGACCGTCTCGGTCACCGAGGACATGGCCACCGCCATGCGGCTTCACGCGCTAGGCTGGAAGTCGGTGTACCACCACGAGATCCTGGCGGTCGGCCTGGCACCCGAGGACCTGAGTTCGGCGATGAGCCAGCGACTCCGATGGGCCCAGGGAACGCTGCAGGTCTTACTCAGGGAAAACCCGGTTTTTCAGCCGGGGCTCACCCTGCCCCAGCGAGCGCTCTACTTCGGGACGATGTGGAGCTACCTGTCGGGTTTTGCGGCGCTCGTCTACTTGGTCTCCCCCGTCCTGTACCTCGTCCTCGGCCTCATGCCCGTCCGCGCCTGGTCGCTGGAATTCCTCGGTTATCTCCTGCCCTGGCTGGTGGTGAACCAGATCCTGTTCGCGGTCATCGGCTGGGGACTCGCGACCCGGCGAGGACAACAGTACAGCCTCGCCCTGTTTCCGATCTGGCTGAAAGCGGTCGCCACCACCGTCGGCAACGTCTACCTCGGGCGAAAACTCGGCTTCGTCGTCACCCCCAAGACGCGCCAGCGGGCCAACGCGCTGACGCTGATCTGGCCGCAGGTGACCATCATGGCCCTGCTCGTCATCGCCATCCTCTCCGGCTTTATTCGCCTGTCTCTTGGATGGACGACCGACCTCGGAGCGGTCGTGGTGAACGTGCTCTGGGCCTCCTACAGCCTGGCGATGCTCAGCGTGGTCATCCGAGCGGCACGCTGGCGCCCGGCTGGCTCGTGACGGTCCACAGCCGCACTGGCTCCACGTGTCCGCGCACCGCTGCCTCCCCGACCGACCGCCAGGCAAAGCCGTCGCCGGCAGCACGCCGCGTCTGCTCGGTCGCCAGGAGGGGAACGTGGTGCTCCTTGGTCAACGACTCGACGCGCGAGGCGAGGTTCACCGCATCGCCGATGACCGTGTATTCCCGCCGACGCTCGGGTCCGATGTCCCCGACGACGACCCGGCCGGTGTGGATCCCGATCCCGATGGCCAGCGGCGGCTCGCCGCGGGCGGCGCGCTCCTGGTTGAGGGAGGCGAGCGCGGTCAGCATGTCGAGCCCGCACCGCACCGCCCGGGCGGCGTGATCGGCCTGCGGCAGCGGTGCGCCAAAGTAGGCGAGGATCCCATCGCCCATGAATTTGTCCAATGTACCTCCATTTTCGAACAGCGTGGCCACCATGCGCGCATGGTACTCTTGGAGAAAGGCCACGACCGCGGGACTCTCCATCTGTTCGGACATGGCGGTGAAGCCTCGAATGTCCGAGACCACCAGGGTCACCTCGCGGTGCTCGCTCACCGCGAGGTCGGACTCGAGGATCCGGCCCGCCACCTCCGGGGAGAAGTAGCGTCCCATCCGGGCGACCTTCTCCTCCTCGTGCGCGACCCCCACGGCGAGCGAACGCACGCGCCGGATGGAGTACAGGCACGCGAGGCTACACAGCCCGAGGATCAGCAGCACACCGAGGTTTCCGCCCGGACCCGCACCGGCCTGAAGCAGCAGGAGGAGCTGCAACGTGCCGCACACCGCGGTGGACGCGGCGAGCACTCGCCAGTCCCAGACCAGCATGGAGAGCACGAGGATCAGCGCGAAGATCGCCGAGGTGCTGTAGGCGACGCTGGGCGGCCAGGTCGCCACGGACATGGCACTGGCTTGGGTCGCGTAGATCGCCACCGGATCGAGGAGCGCCGGTCCGATCCAGGCGATGGGAAGCGGTCCCCCCCGCCAGCGCACGGCAACGAACAATCCGCCGGCAAACCCGGTATAGGCGAACACCGGCCAGGTTTGAGCCGCCCAATAGGCGTCGTCCAGCCCCTGCCCGAACACCACGGCGATGCCGAGCCACAGCAGCGCCCCGCCCAGCCGGATCACGGTGACCCGGAGGTTCCCGGCCTGGCGTTCGGCCTCCTCCGCCCGCGCGACCGAGCGGCTGGAGACGACCCGATTATCCGCCAGCGGGGATCCGCTTGACGATCTGGAACTCCACCCGCCGATTCAGGGCACGCCCGCTCTCCATCCGGTTCGGAGCGATCGGCTTCGCCTCGCCGTATCCCATGGAGGTCAGCCGGCTGGCGGTGATTCCCTTCGCCACGAGGTAGTCCCGCACGGCGTTGGCCCGATTTTGGGAGAGGGTGACGTTCGCGGCGTCGGCTCCCTGATCGTCGGTGTGTCCCCCGATCTCGACCAGGAGGATGTCGGGCCGGCTCCGCAAGGTCGCCGCGATTTCGTCGAGCAGTCCGTTCGATTCCACCTTGAGGATGGCCTTGCCGGTCTCGAACTTCACCGTCTCCAGGATCTCGATGGCCCCGGTCGTCACGTTGACTCGGGTGGGCACGAGCACGACCTTGATGGGCATGCTCTGTCCGGCCACCGCAACCAGTGCCTCCTGGACGACCGCGTAGCCTGGCGCGTTGACCGTCCAGGTGTGGCTCCCCACCCCGACCGCCTGCTCGACGTGGCCCGCCGCGTCCACGGTGGTCGTGCCATCCGGCACACAGCCCGTGCTTTCTGGCACCCAGGCGAAGGTTGCATTCGGGACGGGCCGCCCGTCGGCCATGCTGACGTCGACCGAAACCCCGGACTGGAGGGTCGGCTCGAGCGCGATCACCACCTCGGTGCGCCCTTCCGAAACCGACGATGCACCGCGCCCGGTCAGGCAAGGTCCGAGACTGGCGCTCACGGTCCACGCCGAGCCGGGGGGGGTCAGGATCTGCCAGTCGCCGGGCCCGAGCAGGTGCTTGGACGGCGGATTGACCCCGTCATTGGCCTCAAGCTGGGCGCCCACCGCGCGCTTGCCCCGGTAGTCGGCGCGGATCGCCAGGGTGCCGAGCAAGTCCGGGCAGCCGTCGTCGTCGCGGTACTGGTTCACGGACTCGGGCTCGCTCACACAGGCGTCGAGCTTGTCGATGAACCCGTCGGCGTCGGTGTCCTTCGGCGGGCCGGACGGGGTTCCAAACCCGCCACCCACCAGGAGCCGCCAATTCGCCGCTCCAGCTCCCCCGGACAGCGCCGTGCCGAGCGCACCCGTCACGAACCCGCCCCCGTCGGTCTTGTGCCGCGTGGTGAGCAGTGCTTCGGCCGGAGTCGCGCTACCGGCGTGGTCGTTCGAGGCCAGCGGCGCGGCGAGCCGCATCTCGAGGCCAATTCCGGTGGTTTCCGCCGCGAGGAAGCCGGCGGCCAGACCGAGCCGGAGGTCGTCGGCGCCGGACAAATTGTCGAGGTCGACCTTGGGGTTGAAGTGCAACCCGAGGTCGCCGCCCAGGGTCAGCTTTTCGAGCGAGCAGGTGACCGCGCTCTTCAAGCCCCCCGCCACGCCGGCCTGTCCGAGAAAGGAGGTCTCCAGTCCGGTCGGGGCATCGAGGTAGGCCCCGAAGCCGAGCTCGACCGGATCGTCCTCGCTCGGCCTCAACACCGACGTCAAGGCCTGAAGCCGGAGGTCGCCCACCGCGGCACCCTGGCCGATCCCGCTGCTGCTGTAGGCCAGGTACAACGGCCAGGAGAAGCCCACCTGGACGCCGTCGTACACGACCGCGCCGGCCGAGAGGTCGAGCCCCACCACGTTGTCGAGCAGCTTGAGGTCTTCGGTGCTGCCGTCGGGCTGAGTCTGGCGGAACACGAGCGTGCGATCCGCGAACTCGAACAAACCGGCCGCCCAGTACCGCCCCTGGGTCATCGTGGCCGGGCGATCGACCGCGATCGGATCCCGCGCATCCCCGTCGAACGCCGAGAGTTGGAGTCCATGGGCATCGAAACCCTGAGCCCCGGGATCCTGCGCCCCCGCGACCGCAGCAAGCCATACGCCGATCATTGTTCACCTCCTGAGCGCGACTTCGGGGGGCAAGCGGGCGCCCTCCCAGGGACTGTTGCTCGCCGGCGCAGCACGACCGCAGCCAGCAGGATGGCGGCCGTCCACGGAGGCCGCACGCTGCCACCGGCGTCGCAGCCGCACAGGCGGCCACCGAGGTAATAGCCTTTCAGATCCGGGGGAAAGTCGTCGCTCGGGTCGAGTGGATCGCTCCCGCGCCCGACCTCCTCCCCATCGGGCACTCCTCCTGCGTCAGTATCGGCGACGAGCGGGTCGGTCTCGAAGGTGTTGACCTCCTCGCCGTCGAGCAAGCCGTCCGCATCGGTGTCCGCAATGTCGGGGTCGGTGCCGATCACCGCCTCCTCGGGGTCGAGCAGACCGTCCCCGTCGCGGTCGTCGCGGTCGTCCGCCGGGTCGAGCGGATCGGTGCCGTCTTCCAAGACCTCGTCGCCGTCTTCGATGCCACCGGCGTCGGTGTCGGGGTTCAGCGGGTTGGTGCCGAACTCGTCGACCTCCTCGCCGTCCTGCAGGCGATCGTCGTCGCTGTCCGGATCGCTTGGGTCGGTCCCGAGTTTCTCCTCGCGGTCATTGCTCAGCCCGTCGTCGTCGAGATCCTCGTCCAAGAGGTCATCGGACGGATCGAGCGGATCGGTTCCATTGGTCAGCACCTCGGTCCCGTCGTCGACCCCACCGTCGTCGGTGTCGGCGTCGTTGGGATCGGTCCCGAGGTTGTCGACCTCGTCGCCGTCCAGGAGCAGATCGCCGTCGCTGTCCGGGTTGAGCGGATCGGTCGCCGTATCGAAGACCTCCTCGCCATCGAGCAACCCGTCGCCGTCGGTGTCCGGGTTCGCGGGATCGGTCCCCGCCGTCGCCTCGTCGGGATCGTCGAGTCCGTCGGCGTCGGCATCGTCGCGATCGTCGCTTCCATCCAGCGGATCCGTGTTGTCGACCAGGACTTCCTCGCCATCCGGCACGCCGCCGTCGTCGGTGTCCGCGTCGAGCGGGTCGGTGCTGTAGACGCTGACTTCGTCACCGTCGCCCAGCGCGTCGTCGTCGGTGTCGGCGTCGAGCGGGTCGGTCCCCACGACGTTCACCTCTTCGCCGTCCAGCAGCCCGTCGTCGTCGGTGTCGGGATCGAGGGGATCGGTGCCCAGGACCAGCTCGGTGGGGTCGTCGAGCCCATCGCCGTCCGCGTCGTCCCGGTCGTCGGCCGGATCGTTTGGATCCGTGCCATCGACCAGCACTTCCTGGCCGTCTTGCACCCCACCGTCGTCGGAGTCGACATCGAGGGGATCGGTGGCCAGGTCGAGGACCTCGTCGCCGTCGGCCAGCAGGTCCCCGTCGGTGTCGGGGTTCAGCGGATCCGTGCCGATCAGCCCCTCAGAGAGATCGTCGAGTCGGTCGCCATCGGTATCGACGCCGGGCACGTCGTCGGACGGATCCAGCGGGTTGGTCGCGTTGATCAACACCTCGGTGCCGTCGATCACCCCGCCGTCGTCGGTGTCGGCGTCGAGCGGGTCGGTCGAGTAGGTGTTCACCTCTTCGCCGTCCATCAGCCCATCGCTGTCGGTGTCGGGGTTCGCCGGATCGGTGCCCAGCAGGATCTCGGTGGGCTCGTCGAGCCCGTCGTTGTCCGCGTCGTCGCGATCGTCGGCCGCATCGAGCGGATCGGTTCCATCCACCAGCACTTCCTGGCCGTCCGGCACGCCGCCGTCGTCGGTGTCCGCGTCGAGCGGGTCGGTGAAGAGGGTGAGGACTTCCTCGGCGTCGGTCAGGAGGTCTCCGTCGCTGTCGGGATTGAGCGGATCCGTGAGGTAGACCAGCACTTCCTCGCCGTCCAACAGCCCGTCGCCGTCGGTGTCCGGGTTGGTCGGATCGGTGCCGATCGACACCTCGAAGGGATCGGTGAGCCCGTCGCCGTCGGGGTCGTCGAGGTCGTCGGACCCGTCGAGCGGATCGGTGCCGTCGGCGTTGACCTCGGCGCCGTCGTCGATGCCGCCGTCGTCGGTGTCGGTGTCGAGCGGATCGGTGAGATGGAGCAGCACTTCTGCCCCGTCGCCCAACGCATCGCCATCGGTGTCCGGGTTCAGTGGATCGGTGCCGTAGATCCCGGTTTCGTCGATGTCGAGGAGCCCGTCGCCGTCGGTGTCGCCCGGCGGGAAGTCGTCGGACGGGTCGAGCGGATCGGTGCCGTTGACCAGCACTTCCGTGCCGTCATCGACGCCCCCGTTGTCGGTGTCGGCGTCGGTCGGATCGGTGCCGATCGACACCTCGAAGGGATCGGTGAGGCCGTCGCCGTCTTGGTCGTCGAGGTCGTCGGACCCGTCGAGCGGATCGGTGCCGTCGGCGTTGACCTCGGCGCCGTCGTCGATGCCGCCGTTGTCGGTGTCGCGGTCGAGTGGATCGGTGAGGTGGAGCAGCACCTCGGCGCCATCGCCCAGCGCGTCGCCGTCGGTGTCCGGGTTCAGCGGATCGGTGCCGTAGACACCGGTCTCGTCGATATCCAACAACCCGTCGCCGTCTGTGTCGCCGGGCGGGAAGTCGTCGGACGGATCGAGCGGATCGGTGCCGTTGACCAGCACTTCCGTGCCGTCGTCGACCCCGCCGTTGTCGGTGTCGGCGTCGAGCGGATCGGTGCC